>JAAXID010000184.1 GCA_012270545.1 Anaerolineae bacterium
GGGCATTACGCCACGCTGTACGATTCGTATTTCCGGCACCAGAGTTTGGAATATATCGAACGGATGGCGGGGTAGCGACGCGCGGTCTATTGTTTTCGCGTATGCGCAACGGTATACTTTAGGTAGGTTGTTCCCGTAACAAGCTCGGGAGATGGGCAAGATGGACGAGATAATGACGCCTGGTATCACGCGAAAGCCAGATGTCCGCGGAGGGCGCCCATGCATTGAAGGGACGGGCATTCGGGTGACTGACATCATTATGTCTGCGCAGTTCGGAGAATGTACGCGTAGCGAAATTGTGGCAGAACTCGAGATTGCGCTGGAGCAGGTTGACGCCGCGTTCAATTACTATGAAATGAATAAAGCATACATTGATGCCGATATTCAGCGCCAATTCGATACCTTCGACAAGCTAGCGAAAGCTGGTTATGGCAGACCAAAGACTTCGGTTCTACCGCGATGAGCATATGCCTGTAGCTATCGCCGAGCAACTCAAGCGAAAGGGAACTGACGCCATTTATGACACTTGTTACTCTTACAGACAGCAACTTCAAATCGTATATCGGGGATGCCGCCGCGCTGGTTCTCGTCTCCGATGGCAATGACAAACTGCGGGGAGACTTCAAGACGGCCTTTGACAAAGCGGCCGAAGAAGAAGATAGCATCGTCTTCGGGCAGGTGGATCCGTCTGTCTATACCCGATTGAGCGAACGTTTTGAATATCAGAACCGCGCGCTGCTGATCGGGCTGTATTGCGGTGAAGTACGGTTTAGACGTTCCCGACCCTGGGCGAGCGACCTGCCCGACATCATCAGCCAACTGAAAGAGGCGCTGGCCGCCGATCGGCCGCCGCTGGCAGCGGACGAGATCATCGAGGAAGAAGAGATCGCGCCGGCCCTCGATAAGCCGCTGGACATCACCGATGCCAGCTTCGAACAGGAGGCGATTCTGGCCTCACATGACATGCCGGTGCTGGTCGATTTCTGGGCGGAATGGTGTGGTCCCTGCCGCACGGTAGGTCCGATCCTGGAGAAGCTGGCGGGCGAATACGCCGGGCAGATCCGCGTGGTCAAGGTCGATACCGATGCCAACCCGGGGTTGAGCCAGGCCTTTCAGATTCGCAGCATCCCCACGATTGCAGTCTTCAAGCAGGGCAAGCTGATCTTCATGCAGCCGGGCGCGCTGCCGGAGTCTTCGTTCCGCGACTTGATCAAGCAGGCGATCGAGCTCGAGATTCCGGCGGATGAGCCAGCAAGCGCCTAATCATCGACAAATCCAAACTGAATAGTCAGCCAATCGAAGCGCCCGTCAGCAGCGCCAGGCTGTGCTGATCATGCGGGGGCGTGAACATATTGGGCGGGTGACGGTCGCGGCCATCGAGCTCGCCGATGTAGGTTTGCGTCGTCTGCAAGCTGGTATGCCCCAGATTCTGGCGGATGCGCTCGAGGTCCATGCCGAAGTCGTAGGCGTTGCGAGCGTAGGTGCGGCGCAGGTCGTGCGGCTTGACCGGGCGCAGCGCGCCGTCGATGCTGATGGGGTAAGCGTTCATAATATCGTTGACGGTCCAGGTGCCGATGCCGGTTTGGCGCACGGTTTTACCGCCGCGCCGGATGCCGCGGAAGACGTGACCCGCTTTGATATCGGCTTCGCGCAGCCAGGCATCGACGTACATCAGGCACCAGTCGAGCGGTCCATAAGGGATCAGCCGCTGCTTGCCGCCTTTGCCTTCCCGCACGCGCAGCGACAGCTCACCGCCGAGGCGCTGCCGCAGATCGTCCACATACAGCGCCGCCGCCTCGGCCGCGCGGATGCCAGTGCAGACCATGAGCGTCATCAGGGCGGTATCGCGCAATCCTCGCAGGGTGGAGATGCCGGGCGCTTGCACCAGGGCGCTGACCTGATAGGGCTTCAGGCGCAGGTGCTCGCTGTCGGCGACGTCTTGCATGTCGACGATCTTGACCGGCGCCGTGCTTGGGTGCAGGTCGTTCATCATGCGGATGAAGAACTCATCGACCAAAGCCCGCTGCTCGGCTTCGGAATCTTCCGGATTCGCCAACTCGTAGAGCAGGTCGCGCACATCGTTGCTGCGCGTCAGCTGGTTGTAGCGGCCGCGAATGGTCGCCAGATGCGCCAGAACGGTCGGTGGCGACAGTGCCGCGGGTACCCGGTTGCCCTGTTTGTCGACGCGCGTACGCTGATGCAGCAGGTAATCGCGGTAGGCGCCCAGATCTGGCTGATACCAGGTGAGGCCTCGCTCCGATAGCCAGTCGATGTAGAAACCGAGGCGCGACTTCTGGTCTTTGTTGGGCGCGTCCGGCATCAAGATGGCGTAATTGTCGCGCCGCAGTTTGGACTGGCTCGCGTTATCCTCGGACCTGGTCCGTTCATTCGTCGCTTCCATGATGTTGATTATAGTATGGATATTCGCTCAGCATTTGGCGCGGGAGCCAACTCTCCTCTCACGCCATCCTGCCTTTTGCCGCTATAATGGCGGGCACATTCATCTAAGGACATGCAAGGTAGCCGATACATGAGCGAAGTGATTGCGGCAGAAATCGGGCTGGAGCGGTTCGGCGAGATCGCCCGCGATATCGAGGCGGAAGTCGGCAAGGTCATCGTCGGGCAGGCTGACGTCGTGCGCAGCGTGGTCATCTGCGTGCTCGCCGGCGGCCATGCCCTGCTGGAAGGCGTGCCCGGCTTGGGCAAAACGATGCTGATTCGCACCTTGGGCGATGTGCTCGATCTTAAATTTTCCCGCATACAATTCACGCCCGATCTGATGCCGGCCGATATCGTCGGCACCGATATCCTGGAAGAGACGGAAGACGGGCGGCGCGAGTTCCGCTTTCAGGCCGGTCCCATCTTCGCCAACCTGGTCCTCGCCGACGAGATCAATCGGGCGACGCCAAAGACGCAATCGGCGATGCTGGAAGCGATGCAAGAGAAGACGGTCACGGTTGCGGGGCGACGCTATGACCTGGAGATGCCTTTCTTCGTGCTGGCGACGCAGAATCCGCTGGAGATGGAAGGCACCTATCCCCTGCCCGAGGCGCAGCTGGATCGCTTCCTTTTCAAGGTCAACATGCCCTTCCCCGAGGTGAGTGAGCTGATCACAATCCTGGAGCGGACGACCGGCGTTGAGCAGCCGCAGGCGGGCAAAGTCGCCGATGGCGCGCAGGTGATCGGCATGGGTCGGTTGGCGCTGAGCACGCCGATTCCCACGCACGTCAGCGAATATGTGGCGCGCATCATCGTCGCCACGCACCCAGAAAGCGAAGACGCGACGCCTTTGATCAAGCAGTACGCGCGTTACGGCGCCAGCCCACGGGGCGCGCAAGCCTTGATTATCGGCGCGAAGATCAACGCGCTGCTGGAAGAGCGTAGCAACGTCTCCTACGAAGATGTCGCCACGGTGGCGCCGGCCGCCCTGCGTCACCGCATCCTGCTCAACTTCGAGGGACAGGCCGAAGGGCTGAGCGCGGATGGCCTAATTGCCGATGTCTTATCAGCCCTGCCAAAGGTGGCGAGCTAAAGCATGACGAAGTTGGCGATTCGCGAGGCATTGCTGCCGGGCGAGACCCTGCATGAGCGGCTGGCGCTGGCGCGCGAGCTGGGATTCAGCGGCGTGGAATTCACGGCGGACGGGCTTGACGAGCGAATCGATGAGATCGACGAGGCGCTGCGGGCGCATGGATTGAGGGCCAGCGGCCTGCACATGGGCGAGACTGATGGCTGGGTCTCGGCCGATATCAGGCGGCGCCGACGAGCCAACGACCGGCTGCGGGAAGCGCTGGCTAGCGCGCTCGACCTCGAAGCGGAATATGTGACCTTTGTGCCCCAGTATGGCGCGAGCGATATGCCGGATTTGACGCCCTTCGCCTCGCCGATGGAACTGCAGAAAGAATTGCTTATTTGGCTGCTGCGCGGCTTTTCTGATCTAGCTGATGCGATGGATACCAAGCTGGCGCTGCTGCCGCTCAATAGCAAGGAAACGGCATTCCTGACGCGGCTGGAGCAAGCGGCCGCCTTCTGCCACGCGGTTGAGGATCATCCCATGATCACGATCGCCGCGAAGACCTGCGAAATGGCGCTTGAAGAAGCGAATCTCCTACAGTGCCTGACATCGCATCAGGAGGAGATCAGCGTTATCTATCTGGCGGATAGTGGAGACCGCTTGCCGGGCGCTGGCCAGCTGCCCTTCCCGGAGATCGGCGCGGCGCTGCGGAAGTCCGATTATAAGGGTTGGCTGGTAGTGGACGGACGCTCCCTGAGCGAAGAGCGCGAGCGTCGCGTCGAGCTGGCTTCCTGTATGACCTACCTGCAGAAGTGCGGACTCTGTTGACGAACGCGATGAGAAACAAAAAGCAGCCTTACGGTTTATGTACAGCAGGCTGCTATGGCGCATTCGTTTGTTAGTGGTATCACATTACTGTGTCATCCCGAATGCTTTAGAAGGCAATTAATTCACTGCACCGGACAAGCCGGCGCCCGGCTTGAACTTGACGACATTCTTAGCGGCAATCTGGATCGCCTCGCCGGTACGGGGATTTCGGCCCGTGCGGGCATCGCGTTTATCCACGGAAAACGAGCCGAAGCCAACCAAGGAAATCCGATCGCCGCTGGATAGGCATTCCGTGACAGACTCGACAAAGGCTTCAAGCGCCGCAGCCGATTGCTTGCGGTCCAAACCCGACTTTTGCATGATTGAACCAATCAATTCCGCTTTGTTCATTTCAATTGCTCCTTTTAGTCAATTCTAGAGTAGTAGTATAGCATTATTTCCTGTTTTGACAGGACGGATTCTCTATATTCGGCGGCACATACCTCAATATAACAGCTTTCTCATCTTGGGAATCATTGTGAGCAGACAGCAAAATAAACGAATGGCTCACAACGGGTTTGCAGCGAGAAATTGGTCTACCTCATGACGCGTGGGCAAGGCCTTGCGCCCACCCATTGCGCGGCAGTTCATGGCGCCGACGGCGGAAGCGAAACGCGCCATCCGCGGCACATCCCAGTCTTGCAGCAGCGCGTACAGGAAGGCGCCGTGGTAGGCATCGCCGGCGCCAGTGGTGTCGACCACGTCAACGGAGAAAGCGGGGAAGGCTTGCCCCCCGCCATCCCAAGCGGCGACAGCGCCCCGCTCTCCCAAGGTGACGACGGCGATTTCGGCGCCTTCGTCGTGGAGGCGCTCGGCGACGGCTGCTGGCGGATCTTCGGGCATCAGCGCGCGCGCCCAGTATTCCGGAACGATCGGCACATCGACGTAGGGCAGCAGCGGCTTGATGTCGTCGTAGGGCAGCGCCGGATCCAGCAGCACTTTCATGCCCGCTTCCTTCGCCCAGCGCGCCGCCTGCAGCGTGGCGTCGTTCAGCGTATCGATGAAGAGTGCGCGGGCGGCGGTGATGTCTTCACGCGTGAATTCCTTTGCTGAAATCGGTTTTCCCGTCGGCGGTCGGGTGATGATGCTGCGATCGCCCGAGGCTTCGTGCACAAGGATCACCGACAGGTGCGACTCGCTGCCCGGCTCGACCAGGAGCTGCGAGGCGTCGACGCCTTCCGCTTGCAGGACGCGGCGGATGTAGTCGCCGGCCTCATCATCGCCGATGCGCGCGATGATTTTGGCGCGAGCGCCCAGACGCGCGGCCGCTATCAAGGCGATGGACGCCAGGCCGCCGGGCTGCCGATCATAGTTGATCGCCGCCATGTTTTCGTTCCGCTCGGGCATGCGCGCCACGGTGACGAGATGGTCTACTGTGCAGACGCCAATGCCGACGATATCGGGTGCCGGAGTCATGGGGGACCTTTCGTGAACAGCTGTCAGCGGCGTGCGAGATGGCATTCTTTTACCACCGAGGACATAGAGCGCACAGAGTTGATTTTCATATCATGTACTCACACGGTCAAACACCGCCCTTGCCGAATAACGAGTCATTCCGAATTCGGGCGGCCCAATGGCTCGCTCCTACGATAGACGAAGTTGCACGGTCATCGAATAATTGGAATGGAAGGCAAGCCGAATTACAATTCAGAAATCAGTTTAATCGTTGTCAAGGAGAGACAGTCACCATGGAAACGAGAGCCGAGGCAATCGACGCCATCCGCAAGTTGCCAGCGCAGCTGCGAGAGATCGTGCAAGGCTTGAGCGTCGAACAGTTGACCACCGCCTACAACGCGCCCGAATGGACGATCGCGCAGAATATCCACCATCTGGCCGATACGCACATGGTTTGTATCCGCCGCTTCAAGTTGATTCTCACCAGCCCGCGCTTTCAGTTCACGGCTTACGATGTGAACGCCATCGCCGAGTACCCGGACGCGAAAGACGCCGACATCGAGCTTTCATTGAAGCTCCTGGAAGGCTTGCAGGCGCGCTGGGCGATCTTGCTAGAAAACCTGACAGAGGAGGAATGGGGCAAGATCGGCATCGGCTCCAGCCCGGACCGCCCCGACATGAGCCTTGAGCAGTTGGTTTTCGTCTATGCGCAACACGGCATCAACCACTTGCGGCAGATTCAAGACGTGCTGGACAAAATGCCGGCGTGAGCGAAGTCGGCTTCGTCATTCCAACGGCAGCGCAATTTGACTTCGAGCGCACCGTGCTCAGCCACGGCTGGTTGATGCTGCCGCCCTTCAGCTGGCAAGCGGAGAGCGGGACGCTAGGCTACGTCCATCAGAGCGCGGCGGGAGAAGTCTTGCGACTGCAAATCCGCGCTGCAAAAGACGGCCTCCGTGTGCAATTGCCGGATCGCGCGCAAATCACACCAAACTTGGAAACGGAACTCGCCAGCGCCGTCAAACGCATGCTCAATATCGACTGGGACTTGAGCGCCTTCTACAGGGCGATGGCGGCGCATGCGGGCTATCAATGGCTGGAGGCGGAGCGCCGCGGCCGCATTCTGATCGCGCCCAGCTTGTGGGAAGACCTGGCGAAGGTGCTGCTGACGACTAATTGCAGCTGGGCGCAGACTGTCAATATGTGTCACCAGCTGTGCCAATTGGGCGCGCCCCATCCCACAGTCGAAGATTGCCAGGCCTTCCCGACAGCACAGCGCATCGCGGCGATGGATTTTGAGAAATTTGCCGAGGCCGTGCGCGCCGGTTATCGCAGCGCCTATCTGTTCGAGTTAGCGCGGAAGATTGCGGACGGGGAGATTGATCTCGACGCCTGGCTCGCGCTTGACGGGGACGATTTCTACCAAGCGGTCAAGTCCCTGAAGGGTTTCGGTGATTACGCCGCCGGCACAATCGCGCGGATGTACGGGCGCTTCGACAAGATCGCCATCGACACGGCTGCCCATGCCATGTTCGCCGAGTTGCACAACGGCGGCGCCAAGGGCAGCGAGGCCGATATCAAAGCGCACTACGAGCGATTCGGGCGCTGGCGCGGCCTGGTCATGTGGATGGACATCATGCGGCATTATGAGGCATGAATGCGTGGATGGATTCACCACAGCGGGCGCGCAGACACAGACCAACTGTCGCCCCTACGAGGCTTGTCCGCTACTGCAAATGTTACATGGAGATAGCTGGGACAATGCCGAACAATACGCAGCCGGAGAGCCTTCCGTGCAGAAGACAACACATTACCAGAGAAACAGTCAAGTTTAGCTCCCCTTCCCTAGCTCG
>JAAXID010000211.1 GCA_012270545.1 Anaerolineae bacterium
AGCTCGCTGGGATGCTCGCCATAGAGATGGCGAGGAGGGCCGCGCCGCGTAGACACTGACGGTCGGGGATGGGGTAGAAAAAACGAGATAGCACGACCCAGTAGCGGACAAGCCTTACAGTTGGGGCTTGTTTTGGGACGGTCAGGGCCGGCCAGCGTAGCGGTTGAAGCCCATCACATCTTTCCCTTTGGCGAGGATAGCTGTGTGTCCCGGGTGCAGATGCGTGTCCTGGAAGATGTGAACCATGGGCAGCGTCACTCGTATAGACAAGCCCAGGCGGCGCATTTTGGAGCTGTTCTTACTGGAGGCGTGCAGCAGGCGCTCGCTGAACAGGAAGAATTCGCCGGGTTTCAATTCCATATTGATCGCTCGGCTGGCATCGTAGGCATTTGGCTCCACCATTTCAGCAATTGCCATCTCTTCCGGCGCGCGGCTGTGGCGCAAGAATTGGCGGTGCGAGCCAGGGATGATCCGCACACAGGCGTTCTCCACGGTGACTTCGTCAATCGCGAGCCAAGCGGAGACATTCAAGGGCGGCTCAATGGGCCAGAAGTTGATATCCTGGTGCCAGGGGATTTCAGGACTGCCAGGATCTTTCAGCCAGAAATTGGTCGTCCAGACGACCACGTCCGGCCCCAGCAAGCCGGCGATGCGATCGATGATGGCGGGATGCGCCGCCAGGTCGTAAACGGACGCATTGTCCATGTGACGCGATTGCAGCGGGCGGCGCAGGTTGGGACCGGCGGTGTTGAGGACATTCGTTTCGATTTCCTCGCGGATCCCCGCCATTTCGGCCGGGGTCATGGCGGCGTAGGGTCCCAGGTAACCGTTGGCGACGAAGAAGTTGACTTCGTCGCGGGTCAATTGGTATTCGGGGTTGACCTTGGACATGAATGTTCCTTCCGCATGCTTTTCAATGGCATGCAGTAACTCTCATTTGCGGGCGACCCAAGGGTCGCGTGAGTACAGGCCATCGACACACAAGACCGCCAGTCACCCGTACAGCGCATTCAAGAAAAACATCAGGGCCGGCCGGCGTAGCGGTTGAAGCCCATGACATCTTTGCCTTTTGCCAGGATGGCGGTATGGCCGAGATGAAGCGGCGCGCTGTCTTGAAAGACGTGTACGATCGGCAAAGTCACGCGGATCGATATGCCAAGGCGGCGCATCTTCGAGCTGTTGACGCTGGAGCGATGCAGCGTGCGCTCGCTGAAGATGAAGAATTCGCCCGGCTTGAGCTCCATGTTAAGCGCGCCTGACGCGTCAAATGCAGCGGGATCGGCCATTTTGCCGAAAGCCATTCCTTCCTCCGCTTTAGTATGGGGAAGCGCCTCTCGATGCGAGCCGGGGATGATCTGCACGCATGAGTTCTCGACGGTGACGTTATCGATGGCGATCCAGGCGGAGGTGTTCAGTGGCGGCTCCAGCGGCCAGAAGTTGATGTCCTGGTGCCAGGGAATCTCCACCCCGCCGGGTGGCTTGAGCCAGAAATTGGTCGCCCAGACGACCAGGTCGGGTCCCAGCAGACCGGCGATGCGGTCAATGATGGCGGGATGGGTGGCCAAATCGTAGACGACAGGCTGATCCATATGGCGCGATTGGGCGCGGGAGCGTGGATTGGGTCCGTCAGTGCTTAGGACTTGTTCCTCGATTTCGCTGCGGATCAGCGCCATTTCCGCCGGGCTCATCGCGGCGTATGGTCCTAGATAGCCGTTTTCGACAAAGAAATCAACTTCAGCGCGGGTCAAGTGGATGTTGTTGTCGTTTGCTTGCATATGTTCTCCTCGCGGGCAATAGACGGAGTCGCCCCTGCATGAGAGTTTAGCTTATCGTGACCTGGCTGCCAGCGGCGGTTTTTTCCACCAGCAAATGCACAGGGAAGGAATCGCGCAGCTCGTCAATATGGGTGATCACAAGAATGAGGTCGAAGTCGCTTTGGATCTTGTTGATCGCATCCACCAGCTTGTCGCGGCCCTCTTCATCCTGCGAGCCGAAGCCTTCGTCAATGAATAGCGTGCGCAACTGGGCGCCGGCTCGCCGCGCCAGCAGCTTCGAGAGGGCGATGCGCAGCGCGAAATTAATACGGAAGGCTTCGCCGCCGCTGTAAAGCTCATAGCCGCGCGTGCCCAGTTCATCGGCGATTTCAATATCGAGCGTCTCGGCGATGCCGCCGGTGATTTTTTCGCGCTGGGTGCTGAGGCGCAGGCTCATGCGGCCATCGGTCATGCGCGCGAGCAAGTCATCGGCTTCCGCTTCCAATTCGGGGATGGCGCTCTCGATGATCAACGCGGGCAGCCCGTTTCGGCCGAAGGCGGCGCGCAAATCGTTGTATAGCGACTGCTGATGCTGCGCTGTTTCAAGCCGCGCGCCCAGGCGCTTCATGGTATCGCGGCCAGCGGCAATCGCGTTCAGCTCCTGCTCGAGGATGGTCTTGCGCTCGTTGAGGCGCTGGACTTCGGCGCGGATGCGTTCGACTCGCTCGCGCTGTTCTCGTTCCTCACGCACCTGCTCTTCCAGAGCGGCGATCGCGCTTGAGATGCGCGCTAACCTCAGTTCGTTTTGCTCTTGCGCCGCGCGCATGGCAGCGAGCCGAGCGGCCGTATCATCACGTATCTCCCGCGCTTCCGGCAGACTGATCCGGGCGAATTCCAGTTGTGTATGCTGGCGCTCGTAGGCGGCGAAGGTCTCCAGCTGAGAGCGGATATCGGCGTGGGAAGCAGAATCGTAGCCGATGTCCGCGCGCTGGCGCCGCAGCTGCTCCAGCTGCCGCCTCAATTCAGCGCCGAAGTCTTCCTCCGCCAAGCGCGATTCAATCTGATTCAATTGACGCCGCTCGCCGGGCAAGACCGCTTCCGCTTCTTCCGCCTGGCGCGCCCCTTCAGCCAAGGCGCCGAGCCGCTGCTGGAGTGCTGGCAAGTCTTTCAATTGACGCGCCCAGCCGTCAATCTCAGCCTGCCCCAGCTTGCTCTCTTCATTAATGCCGTCGATCTCGGCGCTGCAGGCGCGATAGTTTTCGCGCTTGTCGTCGCGCTCGGCCGTCAGCTGCGCCAGCATGTCAGCGCGGTGCTCGGCTGTCAGCGCCTGGCCACAGAGCGGGCAGGCAGCGCCATCAGCCTGACGCAGCCGTTCCAGTCGTTCGTTGAGCGCGCGTCCCTCGGCCGTCAGCGTCTCCTTCTGCGCGCTCAGAGCGGAGCGACGCTCTTTCATCCGCTGAACTTCATTGGTCTTTTCGTCGCGCTGCCTTTGCAAGGCTTGCAGGTCGCCCAGCCGAGCCCGCAGCGAGTCGATGTCGGATGAGGCGACGGCGGCCACCTGCGCTTCGAGCCCGCGGATGCGCTCGCGCAGGACATCGACCTCGCTCGACAAAGCAGCGCGCTGCTCCGAGAGCGCCTTTTCCAGCTGATGCGCCTGGCGGTCGAGTTCGCCCTTCCGCGTCAACTGCTCGGCGATGGCGCTCTGGCTTTCACGCGCTTCCCGCAATTGGGAGAAACCGGCTTCGATCTTTTCGCTCTGCGCGATCCTGTCTTGATATCCCGCGATTTTCTCGGCTTGTCGCTGAATCTCGGCTTGAGCGGCCGCCATGTCTTCTTCCCGGCTGGCGATCTGTCGCTCCTGCTCAACCAGAGCTTCGCGTTCGCGGCGCAAGGCCGCCGCCGCGTTAGCTACGCGACTGTACGCTTCTTCCGCTCGCGCCAGCCTCCCCCCCGCCTCAACCAGCGCCGTCAGAGCCTCTTCCAGGTCCGCGGCCAGCTGGGGCGCGCGCGCGATCTCTTCATCGATGCGGCTGATGTCATGCTTGATAATATCGATCTGCGAGGCGATTCCATTCAAGCGCTCTTTGACGGCGTCTTCATAGTCGCTCCATTGCTCGAGGCCGAGGATATCAGCGAGGATGCGCTTTCGTTCGGCGGCGGTTTTCAGCGTGAAGGCAGCGGCGCGCCCCTGCTGCAAGAAGGCCGAATGCACGAAGGTTTCATAATCGAGGCGCAGGATCTGGTTGATCTTGTCCTGGGTTCTGCGCGTTCCCTCTTCGTTGATGATGCGGGGAAAGTCGTCGGCATCATAAACCATCAGATCGAGCGCGCCGCGGCTACCCCGCCCAGCACGTGATCGCCGGCGCAGGACGCGATAGCGCAATCCCTCTTGCTCGAAGTCGATCGCCACCTGCATGTCGTTCTGCCCTAAGTGAATCAGGTCTTCATCGCGCCGGGCGCGCGCCTTGCCCCAGAGCGCCCAGGTGATGGCGTCGAGGATTGACGACTTGCCGACGCCATTGGCCCCGGTCAGGCAAGCCAGTTCGATGCCGTCAAAGACAATCGGCTCGGGCGCGCGATAGGCGAGGAAGTTGCGCAGTTCCAGTCGAATTGGGATCATGCGGTGGTTTCAATATTGGCGAGCGTCGCACCCATTTTAACCCCAGAGGGGCGCATAGATACAGACCTTCGACACAGAAGTAATTCCAAGAAAGTAATGAGAATAACAGCCGCAAGAAAGATACTGCCAAAATAATCGAATGGTTGTAGGGGCGAGCTGGTGGCTCGCCCGCTCTTGCGATAGATTGGCAATCACGTTCGCCTGATTAGCTTGTTTCTACTGAGGGTATAGAGGACACGGAAAGCTTTGGAAGCCGATCACCGGTTTGGGAGTGTCTAAATGGCTGGACTCTGCTTTTCTAACCCCATCCCCGGCCCTTCTCGCCATCTCTATGGCGAGCATCCCAAAGCATTGGAGAAGGGAGTTCTCTAGCGGGTTTGCGCTAGCGCCATCTTTTATTTCACCTCCTCGAAATTAGACACTCCCTCCACTGGCAATTCATTGAAATCTGGCGAGAAAACGCTAAGCTTATAGATGATAACGAGTATTGAGGTCAGCAACATGGTCCTGGCAGAGGCGCCAACACGCAGTCATGAGCCCTATCAAGTACGGGTGGAAGAATATAAAAGTTTCCGCCGCGATGGCTACCTGGTCGTCCGCGGCTTGGTCGCGCCGGAAGAAGCGCGGGAACTGGCCGACTTCACCGATGACATGATGGCCGGGCGGCGCGTGATGCCGGGCTTACCTTCGCCGCCGGAAGGGGCGACAGAAGCGGAACGCCGCCATTTCTACGACCGAATCCACATGCCCCATCGCACTTGCGAAATCGCCGAGCGCTTCTTACTGTATCCGCGTATCGTCGATGTGCTGGAGGCTTTGATCGGACCCGACATTCTAGGCTTGCAAACAATGCTCTTTTTCAAGCAGCCCGGCCAGGGAGGTCAGGGATTCCACCAAGACTCATATTACATCCCCACGCAGCCCGATACCTTAATCGGCGCTTGGATGGCGATTGATCCGGCCGACGAGGAGAACGGCTGCCTATGGATGACGCCGGGCTCGCAGCATGAACCAATCTATCCCGATTGCGATGGCCTGACCCAGCAGGGCGATACCATCCTCAGCGACATCGAAGCGGTCAAGAGCGTCAGCCATCCCGATGTCGAGAAAAACACGCTGGCGCAGATCGCGCTGCAATACGAGGAGGAAGTGCCGATATACGCCGAGCCCGGGGATGTGGTGTTTTTCGGCGGCCATGTTTTCCATCGATCGCATCGCAACGACTCGGCACGTCCGCGGCGCGCTTTCGTCAGCCACTACTGCAACGCCCGCTCGCGTGTGGCCTGGGATCATGGTGAAAACCGCGCCCATTACGAAGGCGCGGACGCCAGCGTCGCTGCCAATCATCGCCATATACTCGCGCGCGGCTCGACTCACCTGCCCTATGCCCAGCCGAGGTTCGGCACGCTCTGCGCCGCCAATGCGCCCGAACTTTATGGCGAGCGCTTTGACGATAATCGCGTCAAATCGATGATGGGCGATAGCGCCGGCTTCATGGTGCTGGTGCCGCACGAGGATGTCGAGCACGATCACTAAATCTCTGCCCCAGAGGCACAGAGGGCGCAGCGTTTGCCTCAAACAAGCGAGACCTGACTATGATGCTGGATGCAATTTATCCGATAACTGAGGAGCAGCGCACGCAATATCAGCGGGATGGCCATATCTTGCTGGACAATGTGCTCGCTGCGGAACAGATCCCGCCGTATAAGGAAGCCATCGAAAAAACTGTCGCCGAGCGCAACAAAGAGACGCGCGCACTAAAGGAGCGCGATACCTATGGCAAAGCCTTCTTGCAGACGACGAATCTTTGGCAGCATAACGCCAAGGTCAAGGAATATGTCGTGGCGAAGCGCTTCGCCGGCATCGCCGCGCGGCTCATGGGCGTGGAGCGGGTGCGGCTTTATCACGATCAGGCGCTGTTCAAGGAAGCGGGCGGCGGCATCACGCCTTGGCATCAAGACCAGCATTATTGGCCGCTGGCCACGAAAAACACCGTTACCATGTGGATGACGCTGGCTGATATCACTGCCGACATGGGTACTCTGCGCTTCGCCTCCGGTTCGCAGGCCGAGGGCTATCTGGGCGATATCCCCATCTCGGATGAGTCGGAGGCGCAATTGAAAGCCTTCGTCGAGCGCAAGGGCTTCCAGCTGCGGCAAGCCGATGTGATGATTGCGGGTTCGGCGACCTTCCACAGCGGCTGGACGCTGCATTCAGCGCCGCCGAATTTCTCCGACCGGATGCGGCCCGCGATGACGGTGATCTACTACGCCGATGGGACGCGGGTCAGCGACCTGGACAACAAGAACCGCGTCGTCGATCGCGACCATTGGCTGCCGGGCACCAAGCCAGGCGATCTGGCGGCGACGCATTTGAATCCGCTGCTTGGCTAGCTTGAAAATCACGCGCGTCGAAGCCATTCCCCTTTTCGCGGCATTTGCCGACGCGCTCGACGTCGTCCCGCCCGAACTGTCGCGGCCGGCGTTCAGCATGCGCAACAACCCGCTGCTCGGTCAGGGCGCGGTCATCGTCCGCATCGAGACCGACGAGGGACTGGTCGGCATCGGCGAGGCGATGGGACGGCCCGCTCCGCGCGGCACGGCGGCGCAGATCAACGAAGTGCTGGCGCCCATGCTGCTCGGCGCTGATCCGCGGCATCAGCAGGCGCTGTGGATGGCGATGAACGAGCAGATGCGTTTCGCGCCTATGGGCATCAGCGGCGTCGATATAGCGCTTTGGGACTTGCGCGGGCTGATATATGGCGATTCGCTGCCGAACATGCTGGGCGGTCCCCTGCGCGAAACGGTCGACTGCTACGCCAGCCCGATTCCCTACATGGCGACGGCCGCTGACTCGGCGGAGAAGGCGCGAGAGTTTCTGCAGAATGGGTTTCGCGCCGTCAAGCTCAAGATTGGGCGCGGCCTTAGCAAGGATATCGAACATGTTGAAGCGGTGCGCGCCGCCATTGGTGCGGATATCAAGTTGCTCGTCGATGCCAATGGCGCCTACACCCTTAGCGAGTCGATCAGTCTAGCAAAAGACCTGGTCAAGCTAGGCGTCTATTGGCTGGAAGAACCGGTCCACCCGGAATATGTGGATGACCTCGCGCGGCTTCGGCGGCGGGTTGATCTTCCGGTCGTGTCCGGCGAGTGGCTGGGAACCTGGTTTCAGTTCCGCGACTTGATCAAGGCGGAAGCGGTGGATGTGGTCATGCCCAATATCACCCGTTGCGGCGGCATCACCGGTCTGATGAAGATCGCTGATCTGGCGGCCTTGGAGAATGTGACTGTCGCGCCGCATGGAGTGGGCGCCGGCGTCGGCATCGTCGCCGCGATCGCCGCCTGCGCGGTTATGCCCAATTTCCTCATCTATGAATACAATCAGCTATTCAACCCGCTGCGGCATTCAGTGATACGCGAGTCGATTCAATTCGGGGACGGCGTCCTGCGACCGAACGAGGGAAACGGTCTGGGGCTCAGCTTGAGCGAATCCACCATTGAACGTTACCGCGTGGATTAGCCGGCTTCAGCCCGCTATGCGGGGAGCAGCGCCTTCGGCAATATCAGACCCAAGCCGTGCTGCGTGCCAAATACGCGCAGGATGTGTGTTTCCGTCTCCATATCATTAAGCCGGTCATCGAGCGGATCCTTCAGCCCAAAGACGGCGGCCAATGCGTAGCGCTCCCAGTGACCGGTACGGGCGGAGATCAGCCGGGGCTCTTCTCGCGAAATCGTCATGTTGGGATTGCACAGAATCGGCGAGCAGTCATGAATCGCCAATATCCAATCCTCACGTTTGAGCACAGCAGACATCACCTTCGTCAGCAGCTGCCAGGGATGCGCGTCCAAGTAAATGATCCCCGGTTCATAGCGATCCAAGACAGCATTTTCCACAGCTGTGGCAACATCGCGCAGGATGAGCCGCGCTTCATCCTGGCGAAAATGCCGCACGCGGTCTTCGATATCGTAGCAGGTTACTGTCGTGCTGAGCTGCAGCCGCTGGATACTGTCCAGAATTCGCCGCGTTGACTTCCCCTCGTGAGTGCCAATCTCTATGATGTTCGGGGGAGCGTACAAGGCGGCGGCGCAATGAATCACGAAGGCTTCTTCCGAAGACAAAGTGCCGACTTGCCCCAGGCATTCTATATGAGATTTCGCAGCCATAAGCGCGGCATAGTCCGACCAGAGCGCCGCGATGCGACTTTGGGGCTGCCGCAAAACAGCGGCAATATCCCGCAGCAGCCCTTCGCGGTCCACAGTTTCATTAATCACTGGCCGATAGGATTGCAGCTTGAAGGCGTTCCATATATTGAGCAGCCGCAGTCTCCAAGGATGCACGTTACCTCGCTTTAACGCAATGTATCTCGGGCTAAACGGCAGTCCAACCCAGCGTCCGGATAGCAATAGACTTGTCGCATTTGATTTCTACTATAACTTGCCATAATATACCGAAATATTACACGCAATTAAGAATCCTCAGTCGTAATATATAGCAGGAAAGTAGGCATCATGTTACCGGAAGCCAGACGCCGCGCCATCCTCAGTCACCTCGCGCGGATCGGCAGCGATACCATCATTGATTTGAGCGCGCGGTTTCACATCTCGACCATGACGATCCGGCGCGATCTGAAAATCTTGCAAGAGGCCGGCTACGTCACCATGTCGCACGGCGGCGCCGTCTATAATGGCGATTCCTTTCAACTAGGCGAGACGCATCATATCGAACGCGCGACAATCCGTGCGGCGGAGAAGCGTGCGATTGGTCGTTATGCCGCAGCGAATTTCGTCGACGATGATGATGTGTTGTTTCTCGATTCGGGTACGACCGTAGGAGCAATCGTCCCCTTCCTGCAAGACAAGCGCAATCTCACGCTCGCGAGCAACAGCATTCGGACGATTGACGCCCTCAATCGACATTTACCAGGTAGCACGATTCTCTGCACCGGCGGACTGCTGAGTTCGACGGCGCAGACCTTTGTCGGTCCCGTTGCGGAGCGCTTCTTTGAGGACTTCTTCGCCCGCAAAGCATTCATCTCCGGGGTCGGTTTCACTTTCCCGGCCGGTTTGGCCGATTCACAAATGCTTGATACCGCGGTGAAGAAGGCGATGACCCGCTCGGCTGAAACCACGATTGTCGTCATCGACTCCAGCAAAATCGGTTACTCGGCGATGGTGCAAGTCATGCAGACGCGGGATATCCAGACGCTGGTGACGGACGAAGGCATCGCGGATTCAACTAAACGAGCCATTCTCAAAAATGGAATTGATCTCCATGTGGCGCCGGTGACGCCTACCACCTGAATCGGATTCGCCGGCGGCCGCTTCCTGCCCGCGTTGCTGAAGACCAAGGCGCCCACTTCATCCAAGATGAACAATTCTTTAGATGACTCGGCGTCACCAGCGCGATGGCGCGCACGTGATTGTCAAACGCTGTCGAAGAGGGTTATACTTTCTGCATAATGCATTTTTAAAGCTTACAGAGGTCGATAAAGATGGCAAATATTACTGCGGAAAGAGACGGTCTTGCTGATGGCATGCCGCGTGACGAGCGCGGTTATTGGAGGCCGGACAAAGACGTCGGCGCGCCCAACCCATGGTTCACCTGGCCGCCGAAGCCGCGGGCAGCCGCGCTATGGCTGAAAGAGTACCTGTGGCCCTACAATATTCTATTCATGATTGTGGCGGTTGTGACTTGGCTTTACCTGACGCCGGAGATGGCGCGGATGACCGAATTCCGCGCCGGCTGGATCCTCGAAATCTTTCTGCGCAACCAGATCATGTTGATTGCCTACGCGTCAGTGCTCCATGTAAGCATGTGGACGCTGAAGACGCAAGGATACCAATACAAGCTGTCGTTAAATTGGATGAGCAAAAGTCGGAAATTCCTCTGGAACGATCAGGTGCGCGACAACCTGTTCTGGAGTATCGCCAGCGCCGGCACGATTTGGACGGGATTTGAAGTGCTGATGCACTATGCCTATGCCAACGGCTACATCCCATATATTGACCCGCGCGAGCAACCGATCACCTTCGGGTTGATCCTCTTCCTGTCCCCGCTTTGGTACAACTTTTACTTCTATTGGGGACACCGCCTGCTGCACGTCAAGATTCTATACAGACTCGTGCATCATGTGCATCACCGGAATATCGAAGTTGGACCCTGGTCGGGCCTGTCGCAACACCCCATTGAACATGTCGTGATGTACGCGAGCATGCTGATCCATTGGGTCATCGGCGCGCATCCAATCAATATGATCTTCCAGGGACAGCAGGTGACCTTCGGGTCAATAACGGGTCACGGAGGCTTCGAGGAAATCGTCGTCAAAGACAATTTGAAGATCTCTTACGGCAACTATTGGCATTCGCTGCATCATCGCTTTTTCGAATGCAATTACGGCGAACCCACAATTCCGCTTGATCATCTATTTGGCACCAACTGCGACGGTTCACCGGAAGCGCGCGAGAAGATGCTGGCCAGGATGCGCGCCATGCACAGCGGCTGAGGTATAATGGCGCCCGCCAAACCAGAATTTGACAGCCGCTGGCGCTTCGGTTACACTTTCCTGATTGTAGCAATCGGAAACGAAGCATGGTGATGCG
>JAAXID010000287.1 GCA_012270545.1 Anaerolineae bacterium
CCGCGTAGACACTGGCGGTCGGGGATGGGGTAGAATTTCGGTATACAAGAGGGGCAGGTGCGAACTCGGCTGTCGTCCTGCGCGGCTGAGGCGGAATCAAAAAGCGGGGCTAGCCCCGACTTGTGGCTCGCTGATAGCATTGTCGAAACGCCCTCGCAAAAGAGTCGCCGAGGTCAGCCTATTGTGAGTCGAATCATCCTGGCGCTAATCCTTACGCTCGTGCTACATCCCCTACAGGCGCAGGCGCCACCGGTGCCGCGTCTCATTCCCGAAGTGATCAACGTCTATCCGCATGATGCCGAAGCTTTCACCCAGGGCCTGCTCTGGCATGAGGGCTATTTGTACGAATCGACCGGTCTCTTTGGCGAGTCGACGCTGCGCCGCATCGATATCGCAAGCGGCGAGCCGCTGCAACTGCTGAGCATCGACGAGGCCTATTTCGCTGAAGGGCTGGAACTGGTGGACGACAAACTCATACAGTTGACCTGGAAAGCGGGCCGCGCCTTCGTCTATGACTTCGCTACCTTCGATCTGATCGACAGCATTGAATACGATGGCGAGGGCTGGGGCTTGTGTTATGACGGGCGCTACCTCTTCATGAGCGACAGCAGCGCCTATCTTTCAGTGCGCGATGCCGAGACCTTCGAGCTCATCTTCCGCGGCGCCGTCACTTATCAGGGGCGGATCATCGCGCCGCAGCTGCTTAACGAGCTGGAGTGCGTCGGCGATCACATTTATGCCAACGCCTGGAACACCGATTTCATCTTCCGCATCGACAAATGGAGCGGCGATGTCAGCGCTGTGATCGATGCCTCCTCTCTGCTGACCGCTGCCGAGAAAGCCGATCTGGCGGCCGGCAGTGTGCTCAATGGCATCGCCTGGAATCCCGAAAGCGAAACCTTCTTCATCACCGGCAAGAAATGGCGCAAGATCTTCGAGGTTGTCTTCACCGCGTGACCGCCGCCCAGTGACAAAACTCTAACGCTCCTCCTATAGACAGCAGCAGGCGCGCCCCTATAATTCAGATATGGATAATCCATGTATGAATGAATTTTCCGCACAGGACCAAGCTTGGGAAGCGTCCTTCGAGCAGCGCTTCTTCGTCTTGTTGACGCGGATATACCGATTGCTGCACTATCACGCCGACCATAACATGCCCGCTCATGCTTTGTCGCCACCGCGGCTCTGGTTTCTCAAGCGCCTGCACGATGCCGGCGCGCCGCAGCCGATAAGCCATTTCGCTGACGGGGTCCTATCCAACCGGTCCAACGCGACCCAAATGGTCGACCGGCTACAGAGCGAAGGTCTGGTCTCGCGCGTCAGAAATCCGGACGACCGCCGCAGCGTTCTGGTAGAGCTGACCAAATCCGGTGCGCAGCGATTGCAAGAAGGGCACGAATGTCTCGAACAAATGGCCAAGGAACTGCTCGAACCGTTGACGCCCGCTGAACGCGACAACACCATTGATGTATTGGAAAAGATCCTGGCGCTGCTGGAAGACCAATTAACGCAGGCCGAGGTCTGAGGATACCCTCCCCAAGACGGTTAAAGTAAAGGCTCTTTCGTCATATATCGAGGAGAGACTGTATGCCAGAGGAACACGCGATCATCGCAGAAAATGTCGTCAAGCACTTCGGCGATGTCAAAGCGCTCGACGGCGTTTCTATCGCCGCTGAGCCCGGCAAAGTTCTGGGTCTGCTTGGACCCAACGGCGCCGGCAAAACCACGCTGGTGCGCATCCTGGCGACCCTGCTCAAACCCGATAGCGGCGGCGTCCGCGTCGGCGGAATTGACGTCTTGCGGCATCAACAACGAGTGCGAGAGATTATTGGCTTGGCCGGGCAATACGCCGCCGTCGACGAAATATTGACCGGACGCGAGAATCTCGTCATGGTCGGGCGCCTTTATCACATGTCGCGCCAACGCGCAAAAGAGCGCGCAGCCGACCTGCTCGCGCAATTCGCCTTGACTGACGCCGCCGATCGCTCGGTCAAGACCTATTCAGGTGGCATGCGCCGCCGCCTCGATCTGGCCGCCAGCATGGTCGCCCGCCCAAACATCCTCTTCCTCGACGAGCCCACGACGGGCTTGGACGCCCGTGCCCGCATCGCCATGTGGGATACGATTCGCGAACTAGTCGCGGACGGCACCACGCTGCTGCTGACGACGCAGTACCTGGAAGAAGCCGACGAGCTGGCCGACCGTATCGTGGTCATCGATCACGGGCAGGTCATCGCCGAAGGCAGCGCCGACGAACTCAAAGCCAATATGGCCGCCGACTTCATCGATATTACCGTTGCCGACCCACTGCAAACGGCACAGGCATCGGAACTCCTCGGCCGCCTTTCGACCGAGACGCCGCAAAGCGACGACAGGCGCGGCCAGGTCGTCCTCGCCGTTGATAGTGGCGCGCAGCGCATCGCCGAGGTCGTGCGTTTGCTTGACAGCGAGGATATTCACATCGCCGAGTTGAACCTGCGGCGCCCGACCCTGAATGATGTCTTCCTCAGCATCACTGGCGAGGCGATCGTGGAAGAAGAAGTCAAACCGAAGCGCGGCTTCTTTGGCCGCCGCCGCAGCGCTTGAGGCCCAGCGCGACAGACATATCGAGAAGGATTGAAGCCAATATGACCGAACACAGCTTGAAGCCCGTTTCAGCAACTCCGCTGATTCAGGCCACCCAGAATGTCGGCGTCCTGCGGCGCTTCCTTTGGAATTTCAGCGATACTTGGATCGTGATGCGCCGCAACCTGCGACAGCTGACGCGGCAGCCGCAGCTGCTGATCTTCGCCACGATTCAGCCGGTGATGTTCCTGCTGCTCTTCACATACGTCTTCGGCGGCGCGATCCGCTTCGCCACCGGCGGCGATTACATCAGCTTCCTCCTGCCTGGCGTCATCATTCAAACGATCATCTTCGCCTCGACCAACACCACCGTCGGCTTGTCAGTTGATCTGTCAAAGGGGATGATCGACCGCTTCCGTTCCCTGCCGATGTCGCGGGCGGCTGTGCTGGCCGGGCGCACAGTCGCCGATACTGTCCGCGGAACCATCACCATCACCATCATGATGATCGCGGGATACGTTATCGGTTTCCGCTTCGAAGATTGGGGAACGGGACTGCTGGGCATTCTGCTCGCGATCGCGTTTGGCCACGCCTTCACCTGGATCGGTGCGACCATCGGCCTTTATGTCAAAGACCCGGAGGCGGCGCAGGTGGCCGGCTTCATCTGGATGTTCCCGCTGACCTTCGCCAGTTCCATCTTCGTGCCCACTATGACCATGCCCGATTGGCTGCGCGCCTTCGCCGAGAATCAGCCGGTGAGCGTAGTCGCCAATGCCGTGCGCGACCTGATGACAGGTACCGTTAATCCGGAGGAGATTACCATCGCCCTGTTCTGGATAATCGGCGTCATCGCTGTTTTTATGCCGCTGGCGGTCTGGCAATACGCCAAGGTGGCTTCGCGCTAGGCGTTCTGTCTCACTCACGAATCCACAT
Source organism: Anaerolineae bacterium (assembly GCA_012270545.1). Taxonomy (GTDB): domain Bacteria; phylum Chloroflexota; class Anaerolineae; order Aggregatilineales; family Phototrophicaceae; genus UBA6055. The sequence goes on from JAAXID010000287.1 coordinate 3,499, forward strand.
ATAAGGCTTGATTGGTATTAGCTGTCTGGCGCCCAATCTGTAACCAATTGCTCCTGTCAAGCTCTGTCAGCGCGGGGTTTCTCTGACCTAAACTGCGTATTCGCGTGCATTTAGCTCCCCTTCGGTAGTGTATCGAAGTCGGTGGAAACAGAAATGACGTGAGCGCCAATTCATGCTAGTTGTACTAGCAAAGCAGAAGAATTGAGTCACGTCATGTATTCCAGGATAAAGCATCAAGGATATGGAATCAAATCTTTTTGTCAGCACTAAGAATCTTGGGGCTGTATCCGCAAAGCCGGCGCTGGAGCGTTGTGGGCTGGCAGTTGGCTGAGGATGAAAGTCGCCAGGCTTGGGAAAGCCTTTTATTCGACTTGGCAGAACGAAACTTATACCGCCAGCGAGGACTAGAACTCTTCAATTCATGATGGCAGCAAGGGCTTGATTGCCAATGTTGCGCGTGTACTCAATCCATATCGGCTCATTTGAATTTCAACCGAAATGGATACACTACCTTCCGGAACAGAATTTGTCCCTTCGCCACTAATGCGGTAGGCTTATCGGCGTGCGGCAGTCAACTGCGAAGGGCTGACTATGGGTGCCAGTTTACGACAAAAAGTGCTGACGCTATACCTGCATACATCGGCGCTGGACAGCCGCGTATTGGGCTGGTCAATGTATGATGGCACAGGCAAAGATTCATTCACCACGGGCGATAACAACGAACCGCCCTACGAAACGGGGCTGGACGCGCTGAAGGACGGCTGGCGGCTGATTCAGCATCCGGTGCTCATCCCGCCCTACCCGGGTGAAGAATACAGCACTTCGTTTATGAAATACGGATTTCTCTTTGAAAAACTGGAGGACTGTTCGCCATAATGGAAGCGGCGACTAGAACACCGCGGCGCATAGGATTGTTGGATTCAAAAGCGTGGAGGAAAAAAGCATGATCGACAAGCAATATCTGCTCTCCTCGAAACAAATGGCCGAGTTCGTCGCGCGCGGATTTCTGCGCTTCGATGAATTGGTACCCGACGAGATCAACCAGAAAATAATGCGCGGCATCGACCGGCAGGAAATCAAGGGGCATCGGGCCGGCACGCCCTTGTCCAAATGCTATCACGGCACCCCCATCCGCAGGCTGCTGGACCTGCCGCAGATCCAGGGCTTGATCCAGAGTTTAGTCGGCGAAGATCCGCTCTTCGACCATGACGCCATCCACGTGCGCGAGCCGAACGAGGGCAGCGCGCAGGGCCTGCATGCCGATTCGATCATCGATTGCCGCACCCACTTCGACATCCAGTTGATGTACTTCCCGCACGATGTGCCGCTGGAAATGGGCGGGACGCTGCTGCTGCCCGGCAGTCACTTCCGCCGCGTCAACGAAATGGATGTCGCCGCCTATCAGAACATGCGCGGGCAGATTCCCATGGTCTGCAAAGCCGGGTCTGTGCTCGCGCTGCATCATGGCATCTGGCATTGCGGCCGCCAGAACAAGACGAATCGCCGCCGCTATATGTTCAAGCTGCGCCTGAACCCGGTCGTGCGGCAGCTGCGCCTCTGGAACGACGATGACCTCGATGACGAATACCGCGCGGCCAAAGCGATTCACAGCGCCTTTCCCATGGGCGATGACGTGCAAGGCATTCTTGCGCGGCGCGAGCCTTGGTTTGAGGCGGCGTCGGGTCGGCTGGAGATCGTCAATCGCATCAAGCTCTGGCGTTTCCTCACCGGGGACGAGAGTTTCGATGTGCATTACTGGCTGGGCCGCCTGGAGAATATGCCGGCTTAGGGGATCTCTGGACAATGAGACAATGTATTTTGGGGCGACCCGGCGGGTCGTCCGAAAGAAAGCGCGAATATCACAACGAACGATCTGATAGTTTGCCTAGACACCAACCGCTGGTTGTTTCTACCCCTTACCTAGCCTGCCATTTCAAACTCACCCTAGCAATACCAATGCAATCCGCTACACTGTAGCGTCGATTTCTTAGAAACAGCGAGGTCGAGCGCCCCGCGCAAGAGGACCTGACAGAATATGGCATCGTATCACGGACCCAAAGCCAAACCCCAACGCCGCTTCGGCGAGCTGCTGGTGCCGCGCCCGAAGTATTCGCGGATTCTGGAAGACCGCGCCTATCCTCCGGGAGAGCACGGGCGCGAGAAATCCTTCCGCTCCGGCCGACGCAGCAACTACGCGATCCAATTGGATGAAAAACAAAAGCTGGCTTTCATCTATAACATACGCGAAAAGCAGATGCGCAACTACTACAAGAAAGCGGCGCTGATGCCGGGACCGACCGGCGTCAACCTGCTGAGCTTGCTGGAGCGCCGGCTGGACAATGTCGTCTACCGCTCCGGCTTGGCCGCGACCATCTGGGCGGCGCGGCAGATCGTCGGTCATGGTCACATCCTGGTCAACAGCCGCCGCGTCAACCTGCCCTCCTATCAGGCGCGCGCCGGCGATGAGATCGAAGTCAGCGACAAGATGAAGAAGAATGTGCACATCCAGGAGTGGATCCAACAGTCGGCTTACTTCCCGCCTTACTTGACGGTGGACAAAGAGAACTTCCGCGTCACGCTGGATCGCGCGCCGGACGAGGGTGAAGTGCAGACGCCGGTCGATATTCAGATGGTGGTTGAGTTTTACAACCGGCTGACTTAAGCCCTACCACATAATGGGCGGAGGAAGGCAAATCGAAAAGCCTGATATACGAATGTAGGAGAAATCGTATGAAGAACACTGCTCTGTTCGTGCTAGTAATTGCGCTAGTTGCGGTAGGGTTGGTCTCCGCCCAGTCGGATGACAGCCCAACTGTCACGGCAGCCAAGTATTACATTGAAGTATTGCTAGAAGCAACAACCGCACGTGATGCCTGCTTGCGAAACGTATCGATGCAAGACGGCGGGGTATTGCATCAGTTATATTGTGAGATGCAATATAATACTCGCATGGTACAGTTAGACACGGAAGTCCGTCTCTTGCAGGCTGGCATCATACAAGACACCTTCGTCGACTTAGTAAATCAGATAACAGGTCCTCACTAGACTTCGTGCGGTCAAGATCACAACCTCGATACATAGGACGCAGAGATGCGTCCTTTTTGCTGTGAGACTGGACATCGGATAAAATCATTGCAATAATAATGAGAGTAGTACTCCTTACAGCATCATCAATGCGAAAGTAGCGACCGGGAGCTCGTGCGGTGGAAAATATATCGACAGACACGATGCTGCAGATTGTGGTCACTGTCGCCGCCGCGCTGGGTCTTTGGCTGAGGCTGGATTCCAAAGTTGATGGCTTACGCAAAGAATTGAAGGGCGACATCCAGCGATTGGACTCAACCGTAGATGAGCTACGCAAAGAATTGAAGGGCGACATCCAGCGACTGGACTCAACCGTAGATGAGCTACGCAAAGAATTGAAGGACGACATCCAGCGGGTCGATGACAAAGTCGACGCATTAACGAATACGGTCCACGAGTTTCGTCTGGAAACCATTGAACGCCTGACTCGGCTGGAAGAGCGAACCGAGCGCCGTGACGAAGATCAGCCTGAAGCCCTCGCCTAGACAGAACTTAATCCCGCGGCAGCGCACGGACCCGTTCGATCAGCCCGCTCGTGCTGTGACCCGACAGAAACGTGATCAGTTCCACCCGCCCGCCATAAGCTTCGACGGCAGCGCGCTCGGGCAGCGGCTTCTCCGCATAATCGCCGCCTTTGACGTAGATTTCCGGCTGTAGCGCCTGCAGCAAGTCATCAGCTGTGTCGGCATCAAAGATGATCACCGCGCTCACCGGCTTCAGCGCCGCCAGCAGACGCGCGCGCTGTCCCGCGGACACCAGCGGTCGTCCCTCGCCTTTCAGCCGCCGCGTGGCAGCATCGCCATTGACGCCCACGTAGAGCGCGTCGCCCAGCTCCCGCGCCTTCTCCAGATAATCGAGATGGCCGACATGCAGCAGATCGAAATGCCCGTTGCTGAAGACCAGCGTCTGGCCGTCCTGCCGCAGCAGCTCGCGCCGCGCCCGCGCCTCTTCCAGCGAGAGCAGCTCGCCCATCAATTCACCCCTTAGCGATCTCGCCGCCGATACACCAGCTTCAAGCCCGACCACTGCGCATCAATCGCGGCGACTTTGACATCAACCAGTCCGCCCGCCAGCGCCACATCACGCACCACATCCTCCGTGATATCGGTCGGCATCTTGGACCTCTTCTTGTACCAGGAAATCCAGATCATGCCATCTTTACGGATCGCCGACTTCAGCATGCCAAAGGCCGCCTCATAATCCGCTCGCCACTGATAGAAGGCCTGCACAAAATTATAGTCGCAGGCTCCAAGCTGAAAATCGACGGCGACCTCCGGCGGCAGCTCACCCAGAAGCGCAAGATAGTGATCGGGCGCCTGCAGGATGGCGAGGCGATTCCCGCGCTTGATGCCGAGTTTCTTGACCAGTGGCCTGCCGGAATAACCTGCCGTCATGCGCCTGCTCAAGTGAACTTTTCGGGATAGAGCTCGTGCGAAAGCGTCTCCGCCTGCGAAACCCATTCTTCGATGATGTCAACGCCCTTCCCCCAGAATTCGGAATCATTGATATCGACGCCCACCTGCGCCAGCAAGCGATCGGGATAATCCGAATCGCCGGCCGCCAGCAAGTCGATATACTTCGGCACGAAACTCGCGCCCTCTTCCTGATAAAGCTTGTAAAGCGCCAGCACCAGCAGCTCGCCGAAGGAATAGGCATAGACGTAACCGGGCGCCTGCAGGAAATGCGGCACATAACTCCACCAGCAGCCATATTCCTCGGTGATGGCGACGCTGTCGCCGAACATATCGCGCTGTGTCTCCAGCCAAAGCTCATTGAAGCGCTCCGCCGTCAATTCGCCTTCCTCGCGGCGGGCTTTGTGCATCTTGTCTTCAAAGCGATTCATCGAGATCTGCCGGAAGACGGTGGCGAAGGTGTCTTCAATCTTTTCCGTCAGCATCGACAGCTTGATTTCCTTGTCGTCTTCGGCCGCCATCAAATCCTGGAAGACCAGCATCTCGGCGAATGTCGAGGCCATTTCGGCGGTGGTCAGCGGCGTGTAGAGGGCGAAGAGACCGTTTTCCTTGCCCGAGAGGTACATATGGATGCCATGCCCCAATTCATGCGCGAGCGTGGTTACATCACGCGTGTCGCCCAGATAATTCAGGAAGACATAGGGATTGGCGGAAGCGACCGTCGACGCCGCGAATGCCCCACCGCGCTTGTTCGGCAGGACGGGCGCATGAATCCAATTCTCGTCGAAGAAGGCTTGCGCCACGTTTTTCATTCGCGGGCTGAAGCTGTCAAAGGCGTCCAGTACGATATCGCGCGCTTGATCCCAAACATAGAAGGCTTCGCTCTCTTTAAGATTCAGCGGCGCGTAACGGTCGTAATCGTAGAGTTCCTCATAGTCGAGCAGCGCCCGTTTCAGCCGGTAATGGCGCGCGACCAATTCGTAATTGCCGGTCACGGTTGAAACCAGCGCTTCGACGACATCATCACTCGCCTTGTTGCTGAGGTTGCGCGACGAGATCCAGCTAGGATAACCGCGGCGCCTGTCGCTATTCGCCTTGTCCAAAGCCAGCGTGTTGAAGATGAAGGTCAGCTCCATCGACCTTTCCTGCAGTTTGTCGGTGAGCTTGCGCCAAGCCATCTCGCGCACATCCCGGTCGGCATCGCGCATCTTGTTGAGCACGAAGGTCATATTGACTTCATCGCCCAGCCAGTCGAAGCGGAAGGCACTGGTCAACTGTGTGAAGAAGCGCGTCCAGGCGGCGCGGCCGGTGACGCTCTTTTCGATGATGATTTGCTCTTCCGCCTCGCTGAGGTTGTAGGGGCGGTAGCGGCGCTCCGCTTCCAGGTAGTAACGATAGCGCACGGCAGTCGGGTCCTCCAGAATGGCGCTCGCCTGTTCATCATCCAAGGCATTCCATTCCAGATCGAAGAAGACCATCTTCTGGCTCACGGCCGATTCCAGCTCTTCAATGCGCGCGACCGCCGCCTGATAATCGGTATCGCCGGTATCGGTCGAGAAATTGAGAAAGGCGAAGGCGCCCAGGCGACCGCGCAAATCATAGATCGCCTCCATCGTCTCGTAGGCGCTGACGAAATCGGCCGCGCTCATCTCGGCGATTTTGCCGCGCCAACGCGCCTGAAACGCGTCGACCATCTCGTTGAGCCTGGCGATATCGGCTTCCAGCTGCGGATCGTCGAGGCTTTGGTAGAAAACGGACAGATCCCAGACGACGTCTTCGGCGCCGGTCAGGCGTTCTTGCAAGGCTTCGCTCATCGCGACCTCTCTCAAGTTGGTGGATTCAAGTCAGTATCGTATCAAAAGCGCGCGAACAGGTGTAGGGACGGCCGTAGATCTTGTGGCTGTCTACGTGCCCCAGCGGGTTGCCCTCAAATCGAATCATGGAACAGGACGACCTGATAGATCGCCCCTGCATAACCTCCCAGGAGAAGGCGGGGCTGATATTAACGCCCGGCAGCCGCCTGCGGCACCGCAAAGATCATGCGCCCAGTAGGACGGTTGATCAGCTTGGTCACCTCAACGCCGACATCGCGGTTCATGTACCTCTGCCCCGATTCCACCACCACCATCGTGCCATCATCGAGATAGCCAACGCCTTGGTTGGGATCGCGACCCGGCTGGATGATGCGAATGTCGAAGGTCTCGCCCGGGATGTACACTGAGCGTACCGCATTCGCCAGCGCGTTGATGTTGAGCACATCGACGCCCTGCGCATCGGCGACCTGATTGAGATTGAAGTCGTTGGTCACCAGCGAGGCGTTGAGCTGGATCGACAGCGCCACCAGCTTGGCATCGACCTCGCCGAAGTCTTCCGGGTCGTCATCGACGATCTTGACCGGCAGATCATTGTTGCGCTGCAGCTCGTTGAGCTTGGCCAGCCCGCGCCGTCCGCGATTGCGGCGCAGCGAGTCAGAGGAATCAGCCACGCGGTGCAGCTCGTTAAGCACGAAGCGGGGAATAGTCAAGGTTCCGCCGATAAAGCCGGTCTCGGCGATTTCCACAATTCGCCCGTCGATCAGCACGCTGGTATCCAGCAAGAGCTGCCTTGAAGCGAAAGGCTGCAAGCGGCGCCCCCGCCCGAAAACCCTTTCGTTGATGACATCGAGCATCTCGCGTGAGCGCAGGCTAAAGATATTCATGCCGAGATAGCCGAAGATGACCGAGACGATGGCAGGCGCAACCTTGCCCAACGGATCATCCAACAGCGAGAGCGGAAAGGCCAGCATCAGCCCCAGAATCAAACCAAGCAAACCGCCGAAGATCGCCAGTAGCAACTGCGGAACCGCCATTTCGCTGGCGGCTCGGCGCCAATAACGCAGCGGAATGATCGTGATCCAGGGCGTGGCGATGAGACCAGTCAAGGCGCCCAAGCCAAAGAAAATCAATGAGGTCTGTTCAACTGGAAGCTGCGTATGAGGGGCGAGCGATTCGCCAATACGGATACCAATTATGGAAAAAACAAACAAGCCGGCAATGCGGCATATCGCATATGAGCTCATGGCCTCCTTATCTCCCGTGCTTAGCCCAATCTGTATCCCATTTGTATCGGCTGCAAGCGTGCGAAGACCGAGGCTGCAGATGAGGTTAAACAACAAAATCTATACTTTGCAATGACATGTCACCCGCTTAAACGTCAACAGCGGCATAATACATGTCTCTCACATGTCATTATATACGCTGAGGCTAGCGTCTACAAAGGATTCGGGCGTCAATTGTGGAGAAAGACCGGCATCGTAGCGCGCCGCAATGCCGGCTGGAAGACTGCGGAAACACTGGCTCGATTTGCGAGATCGTAATCGTCAGGCGGTTTCATTGCGCCGCAACGGCGCCTGTCCCTCCGGCCTAACAAAGCCCAAACCAGTGACATCGGCAGCCGGCTCAGGAGTGGCATAGGCATCGCGCCTTGCCATCCGCGCGGCGCGCAGGCGGCGGCCATAGTTGCCGGTCAAATAGCCCTGCACCGGGAAGAACAGAAATGGCGCAAGCGGCAGCAAAAGGAGCAGAATCATGCTCGCCGCCAGCGAATACACCAGCCACTGCAGGGCTAGAACGCGATGGTTGCCCACGCTACGCAGCAGCTTGTTGAACTGATAAAAGGCGCCTGAATCCCAGGATTCAGCATAATTCACCAAGCCAATAGCCAGCAGCGTCCAGGCAAAGAAGAAGTAGATCATCAAGAAGGGCATGATAGCGACGAGGACGCCGGCAAATGTTAAGCTGCCGAAAAGGCTGACAGCCAGCGTTTCTCGCGCGACATAAAGTAAAGCGATGACAAAGACGAGCGGCAGATGGTAAAGCGCGATCGCCAGAAGGGCATGCGCCCCTTTGCCGATGTCTTCCCCAATATGATCCCATTCCGGCAGCGGGCGCGGATAATCGCTGCTGACGTTATGGATAATCTCCGCAAGATAGCCCAGCAAAGCGCAGAGGCAGAGCAAACCGATCACGGGCAGCGGGCAAAGCACGACCAAGAGAGCGGTCTCCGCCAACTTGATCAGCCAATGTTGATCTCTGAACATGTATGTGAACGCGCGCAGGAATTCCATCAGGCACTTTCATGAGATTTCACATTTGCTTAAACATATCTTAACGTGTCTAACAAAACTGTCAATAAGCAAGTTTTCTTGACTGCTCGCGCTAGACTTGCAACCGACGCTGACGATTGGCGCGCGGACAAGTTCCACTAGCCGACAGCTGAGGACTGCATTACATTCTGCGTGGAAGCCGCAAAGGAACAACTAATCGGCGATGCTGTATTCGCTACTGAAACGGATTTTCCCCGAGGGCGCAGCCGCGTCGAATCCGCGGCGCATCGTCATCGTGCGACCCTGCTGCATCGGCGATGTGGTGATGGCGACGGCGGCCCTATCGGCGCTGCGCGAGACTTTTCCCGAGGCGCATATCACCTGGGCTGTCGGTCCCTGGTCAGCGCGCGCCATTCGTCATCACCCGGCCGTCAACGCCCTTCTAGACATCGGGGACGATATGCCACTGCGAAGGCCAGCAACGCTGCTGCACTTGGTGAGCCAGTTACGCGCCGGCAATTTCGATCTGGCGGTCTCGCTGGTGCGCTCGCCCCTGATGAGCCTGGCGATTTACCTGTCTGGCATTCCCGTCCGTGCCGGCCTGAACAGCGATGGACGCGGCTTCGGTTACAACCTGCGCGTCCCCATCGACCCCAGCGCCCGCGAGCACGAGAGCGAAATCTATCTCAAAGTCGCAAGCGCAATCGCGGGCCGCGAGCTCCATGCCTACGCCAATCTGCCGGTAGCGGAAGCAGCGCGGATGGCAGTGCGAGCGCGGTTTGCGGCGGAGAACATCGACGCGCCTTTCATCGTGGCTCATCCGGGCGGCGGCCGCAATCCGGGGGCGCGGATGGCGAGCAAGCGCTTTCCACCAACGCAATTGGCCGAAGTGCTCAATCGCGTAGCGGAAGCCAAAGGGGCGACGGCAATCCTGCTCGGCGGAGCGGACGATGCCGACCTGGTCGAGGCGGTCTCGCAGCGCTTGACCGTGCGCGCGATAAACTGGGCTGGGACGCTCGACTTTCAGCAGATCGGCGCGCTGGCGGCCGAATCCCTGCTCTATATCGGCAACGACACTGGCTTGACCCATCTGGCGGCGGCCAGCGGCGCCCCTACCGTGATGCTGATGGGACCGACCGATCCACGGCGATACGCGCCTTACAGTCCCGATCATCTGGCGCTATGGAAGCCGGTCGAGCTGCAAGCCGGCGGCGCGGCCACTGCCGATCGCGGCGCCTGGGACTGGGAGCGCGAAGGTTTCTCCGTCGAGGAGGCGGTCGCACAGATTCTGGCTTACCTCGCCCGCTGAGCGCGCCCATGACGCCGCCCGCCGCGCTATGCTACCATCCAGCGTATCTTGACCGCGACAATCGAAGGGACGCTCTCCATGAGCTACGAACACATCCTCGTTGACCGACCGGCTGATGGCGTGGGGCGCGTACAGCTCAATCGGCCGAAAGCGCTGAACGCCTTGAATTCGCCGCTGATGGACGAAGTGAACGATGCCATGCTCGCCTTTAACAGCGACGCGAGCATAGGCGCGATGATCCTGACTGGGAACGAGAAAGCCTTCGCCGCCGGCGCCGATATCAAAGAGATGGATGGGAAGACGCAGATCGACATGCTGATGACGGTTTCGCTGGTTGACCGTTTCGATTTCAAGCAGCTGACCAAGCCGGTCATCGCCGCCGTATCCGGTTACGCGCTGGGCGGCGGCTGTGAGATCGCGCTGGCTTGCGACATGATCGTCGCCTCTGAGACGGCTGTCTTCGGCCAGCCGGAGATCAACCTGGGCATCATCCCCGGCGCCGGCGGCACGCAGCGTCTGACGCGCGCGGTTGGCAAGGCGCTGGCGATGGAGATCATGCTGACCGACCGCAGGCTGGGCGCGGAAGAAGCGCTGCATTATGGGCTGGTCAACCACGTGGCGCGGCTTGACGAGTATATGGATGTCGCCATTTCTATCGCGCGGAAAGTCGCGCGCCGCTCCCAAATCGCCATCCGCCTGACCAAAGAAGCGGTGAACAAATCTTATGAGATGACGCTGGAAGAAGGCTTAGCCTACGAACGGCGCAACTTCCTGCTCGCTTTCGGCTCGGAGGACAAGGTCGAGGGCATGCGCGCCTTCATCGAAAAGCGGCGGGCGGAATGGAAAAACCGCTGAGCCTGACCCTGCTCTACACAGCCAATATCGCCGGCGACCTGGCGCTGCTGCCGCGCCTCTACACCTTCTTGCAGCGGCTGCACCCGCCCGAGCGTCGCCATGCCTTGCTGCTTGATTTAGGCGGGTCCTGCGCCGATGCGGTTTGGCATTGCCGTGAGACCGGCGGGCGCTCGACCCTGATCGCGCTCGATGGCATGGGTTATCACGCGGCCAATGTCGCCGGCGCGCTCGAGCGCGAGAAGCGCGACAGCCTGGCGGGAATCGTCACGATGGGCCTGGTCGCTGAGGGACGCGATTGGCTGTATCACAGGCCGCCCGTGACCGATGCCGGCATCCGCGTCGCGCTGAGACCGCGAGACGATTCGGCGCGCGCCCAGATTGTGCTGGCGCCGGCTGAATCCACGCGCGTCGAGGGGAATGCCGTTTATCTGACTGCGGTCGGTGCCGGGCAGGTGGGCGAAGCGGTCCTGGAGCTGCGGGGCGCGCCCTGTTTGCTTTCGGCGCAAATTCACGTGATGCCGCCGGATACGCCGCCCAATCCGAGCATTGCCGGGACGGTGGAGTTCGTCGAGGCCGAGGCGCGGCTGTTGCGGAAGAAGCGGGGCTGAAGAGCGGCGGGCGCCAACGGGCCTGTTTGACACAAAATCATGACGCGGTTAAGATAAGGCCAAAGTGAGTACTCATCGAACAAGCAGGGATGGAGCGGATGGCAATAGCGGAGATTCGCCTAAAACGAGCGGAACAAGATATCGAGACGCTGCGCAGCACCCAGACCGCGCTTATGGATCGAATCGACAGCTTCGCCGAGACGCTGGAAGAAACGCGCGACATCGCCCGCGAAAATCGCTCCCGGTTGGACCGAATCGGAGCCAGGTTGGACAAGGTCGAAGCCCGGTTGGACCGACTTGAGGAGCTTTGCTTGGAAAACCGCTCCCGGTTGGACCGACTTGAAGAACTCTGTCTGGAAAACCGCACCATCCTGTTCGCCATTGCCGATCACCTGGACCTGACTTACGAGAAGCCGCCCCGGGACACTCAGCCTGACTGAGCCGCCCGCTCCAGATTGAGCGCCAGCAGACGCCGCAGAATCTCTTCTTCATCAGCCAGTATCGCAACCTCCCAGCCGTAGGCAGCGCAGACGGCTTCGTCGAGCTCGCGGTGGAGCTGGTCGAGGCGGGGGGCGAAGTCGGCGGCGGCGCGTTTGGTCTT
>JAAXID010000075.1 GCA_012270545.1 Anaerolineae bacterium
TACGACAAACGCGCTGACCTGGCAAAACGCGATGCCAACCGGCAGATTGACCGCGCCTTAAAAGAGCGCTGACGCCAGCCTTTGCGGTTGTAGCCTCCGCCGCGCAATGCTAAAATCTTCGCGTCCTAATCAATTTTCTGAGTGCAAAAAGTGATATGGTTGCAGTTTCCAGCAACAAACCGCGCGTTCTTTCCGGCATTCAGCCGTCGGGCAATCTGACAATCGGCAACTACCTCGGCGCATTGAAGCAATGGGTAGAAGTGCAACACAAGTACGACTGCTTCTATTGTGTGGTCGATTTGCATGCGATTACGGTCGCGCAAGACCCAGCTGAACTGCGACAGAAGACGCGCGAAAGCGCCGCCATGTACATCGCAGCCGGGCTTGATCCTGAGGTTTCCACCATCTTTGTGCAGTCGCATGTGCCAGCCCATTCGGAATTGGCTTGGATGCTCACCTGTATGGCGCCATTGGGCTGGCTCCACCGCATGACTCAATTCAAGGACAAGTCCGCGAAGCAAGCGCAAGAATCGATCGGCGCCGGTCTGCTCAATTATCCCAGTTTGATGGCGGCCGACATCTTGCTATATCACGCCGATTTGGTGCCGGTCGGCGATGATCAGAATCAGCATCTGGAATTTACGCGTGATCTGGCGCAGCGCTTTAACCACTTGTATGGCGAGACCTTTACCTTGCCATCGGTGATGAACCCCCAAGCGGGCGCGCGCATCATGGGCTTGGACAACCCGACCGCCAAAATGTCGAAGAGCGAAGCTTCGGAGAATCACGCTGTATTTTTGTTGGACAGCCTGCCCGCGGCGCGCAAGAAGATCATGCGCGCGGTCACCGATTCTCAGCGTGAGATTCGCTTCAGCCAGGAGCGGGAGCGCGCCGGCGTCAACAATCTGCTGACCATCTATCAAGCGATTACGGACGAAACGAGCGAAGTGATCGAAGCCCATTTTGCCGACAAAGGTTACGGCGACCTGAAGCGGGCGGTGGCCGATTGCGTCCTCTCGACGCTCGAGCCGCTGCAAGCGCGCTACTCGGAACTGATGAACGAAGAGGGTTATCTGGACTCAGTGCTTAAACTGGGGCGGGAGAAAGCGGGCGCTATCGCCGAGGCGACGCTCGAATTGGCGCAGGAGCGCATGGGATTTCTGGCGTCGTCTTGACCGGCGCTGCAAGTTTGACTAGAATCACTGACGAGCCCCATTCGTCTAGCGGCCTAGGACGTGGCCCTCTCAAGGCCAAAACAGGAGTTCGAGTCTCCTATGGGGCATTCAAAACCTCGGATGGCAACCGTCTGAGGTTTTTTCTTGAATGCGCCCCCTTTCACTGATGTGAAGGATTCAGATGCCGAAGCCCATATCACCAGCGCCTTGACCGGCCCATTACTCACAATGCCAATTGTCGTTGCTGGCAAATTGCTCTTGGGAATCTGGCGGAGTATACTTTGTTGGAGTTGGACGGGTCGCGGCGACGGTGGATCTGCGCGATGATTGAATCGTAAGGCTGAAATAAGGATCATAAAAATGTTGACGAGCGCACAAATACAGCAATTTCACGAGGATGGCTATTTGGCGGTTGATAGACTGCTGGATTACGAACTGGACATTGAACCGGTAATTGATGAATATCAGCAGTTGCTCGACGACTTGTGTGAGCAGTGGGTGGCGGAAGGGCGCCTCGAGAGCGCGTTCAGCCATCTGCCATTTGAAAAGCGGCTGGTCGAGGTGTATCGCGCCGGCTGCGATTACTACCAGGCCTTCGACATTGCGCTGCCGAATGGGAATATCCGCGCAGACACGCCCATTCATTTGGGACCCGCCGTTTTCAATTTGCTGCGCAGTCCCCGATTGCTCTCCGCTGTCGAGTCGCTCATCGGCGGCGAAATCTACAGCAATCCCATACAGCATGTGCGAATCAAACCGCCGTCTCGCCTATTAGATCAAGAAGATGCGCACAACGCGCTGGTCAGCGTCACACATTGGCATCAGGACAATGGCGTCGCGCTGCCAGAGGCCGATGAGACGCGGATGTTAACCTGCTGGGTGGCGGTCAGCGAAGCGACGCCGGAGAACGGTTGCCTGCAAGTGCTGCCCAAGAGCCACCGCGAAGGCATCGCCTTGCATTGCACGCTTAGCAATCAACTTGGAATCCCGGATAAACTCATCGAGCAAGAGAAAGCGCGACCCGTTCCACTGAGACCTGGCGGCGTCCTATTCTTTCACCCAATGTGCAAACACGGTTCCCTCACTAACAACAGTGACGCGTTTCGCTGGAGCTTCGACCTGCGTTACAACCCGATCGGCCAGGCGACCGGTCGACCATATTTCCCGGGCTTCATTGCGCAAAGCCGAGCAAACCCGGAGTCGGCGCTCGACGATCATCGTGCGTGGGCAAAATTGTGGCGCGACGCCCGCGCTCGTTTGGCGATGGTAGAAGAGATCAAAAGCAACCGCTGGGACAAAGACGATCCGCTGTGCGCATAAACCATATTCGTACAGAGTTTGCGCTATAGAACCGCTGATGCGCGGCAATAGCTTTGAAGTTCACCTACTTACTGGTCGTATTCCAAGGCGAGCAGGAAAAGCCGCTTCAATCTCTGATTCCGCATGCTGGAGCCCTCAAAATGCTGAACCAGGCGCTGTTTCATATCAGCCCTGAGGTCGGCGTATTGCGGGTCCTGGGCCAGATTGTTCATCTCAAATGGGTCGTCCTGCAGATCATATAGCTCATTCATGTCATGAAGCGAGAAGACATACTTGTAGCGGTCCTGCAGGATCATGCGTTGGGGGAACAGGTGTCCACCATGCCCCATGTGCTCACAAATCACCTCGTCGGGCCAGTCGACAGCCTCCGCCGTCTGGCATAGAGGCAGCACACTGCGACTGTGCATATAGTCAGGTATGGCGACGCCGGCGGCATCCAGCATCGTGGCGGTCGCATCCATGTTGGAGACGAGCTGATCGCTTCGTTGACCCGCTTCAATCGCGGCTGGCCAGCGGATCGCCATAGGCACGCGCGCGACTTCTTCAATGAAGGTGGAAGACTTGTCCCACAAGCCGCCGTGACTGGCCACGGCATCACCGTGATCCGCCAGCCAGATCACAATCGTGTTGTCCGTCAGTGACAGCTCGTCCAGCGTATCGAGTACGCCGCCAACCGCGGCATCCGTCTGATGACCTTGCGCATAGCAGCGGGCGAGAATCTCTTGCCACGTGGACCATTCAGTAAAAGCCGCTGCGCTGCGATGCGAGATTTCCCGGTGGAATATGTGGCGGATGGGACGCCCGTCAAGGTCGTCGCGAAAGCTGGGGTATTCCGGGATCGCGCTGGGCTCAACCATATCGGCATATTGTGCTGACGGATAATAAGGCTGATGCGGTCCCCAAAGGCTGACAACCAGGCTAAATGGCTGGTCCTTGGCCGCAAATTCGCGCAGCTTTTCACAGGCGAGATGGGCGACAAATTGCTCTTCGTGCGCTTCTGGCGGCCCGGCAAGAATGCCTGAACCATTCATAAACTTCCAAGGCGATGGATCGTGCAAGACGATTTCCTGCCCTCGCCACTCCGGATAATTGATGTTGTACTCAATTTGAGCGCGCGCATCGCCAAAGCCGCGTTCTTCGGCATAGGACTTGTAGGTGTCGGACATATAGATCTTGCCGTAGTCGGGCAGGCTCCAGCCTTCAATGCCGAAGTCTATGGGCAGGCGCTGGCGGCCACAATGCCATTTGCCGACGTAGCCGTTGCGGTAGCCCGCTTGCGACAGATAATGGCTATAGAGCAATTGACCCGGGCCGAGATCGGCTTGATTGCCGAAGACCGGTGCCTCGGTGTTCATGATGATGCCATGCGAGCTGGGATAGACGCCGGTCATCATGCTGCTGCGCGCCGGTGAACAGAGCGGGCAGACGGAGTAAGCGCGGTCGAAGCGGACGCCTTCGGCAGCGAAGCGTTCAAAGTTCTCCCACTTATAGTCGTATTCGCCTTCGCGATCGTGCCCGTAAAAGGCTTGATGATCGGTGATGATGAAGACGATATTCGGCTGTGAGTTTGCCATGATTGAGAATGTCCTTTTCTTTACACAGATTCGGCATATCGTGTGCTACTTGAGGGAGCCGACTGTGATGCCTTCGATGAGGTTGCGCTGAAACATGATGTAGACGATGATCACCGGCACCGCCGTAATATTGATGCCGGCGAAGGACAGGGCAAAGTCGGTGAAGTACTCGTCCTGGAAGGCGGTCAAGCCGAGCGGCAGGGTTCGCTTGCTGTCTTCGTTGATTAGCAGCAGCGCCTGGAAGAATTCGTTCCAGGTGCCCATGAAGACAAAAATCCCCAGCGCCATCAGCGATGGCTTGGAGAGCGGCAGCAGGATGCGCAAATAGAATTGGAAGCGGCTGCAGCCATCCAGCGCGGCCGAGTCTTCCAGCTCTTGCGGAAAGCCCTGGAAGAAGGCGCGCAGCATCAAGATAGCGAAGGGCAGGCTGCCGGCCACGTATACCAGTATCAAGCCGAGCCGGCTGTTCGCCAGGTTCAGTTCATACATCAGAGAAAGCAAGGGACCCAGCTTGGCGGACAGTGGGAAGGCCATCCCGATGAGAAAGACAAAGAAGATCATCTGATTGCCGGGAAAGCGCATCTTCGCAAAGGCATAGGCCGCCAGCGAACTCAGAAACAGTACAATGGCGACGCTCGTCACAGTGATGAAGATGCTGTTAAAAAAGTATTGATCGAAACTGGCGCCGAACCAGGCGTCAATATAGTTCTGAAAGCGCCATTCTTGCGGCAGCGCCAGTGCGTTCTCACGTATTTCTTTATTCGATTTGAGCGCGCTGGCGAAGACCCAAATGATCGGTATCAGCGTAATCGCCGTCGCCGCCATGAGTACGAGGTAGAACGGGGCGCTGCGCAGCCGGCGCCGCAACATGCCACTTACGAGCTCCATGAGCGCCGTTCCCGCCACTTGATAAAGCCGGTAGACAGACAGACGACAACGAGCGTGTTCACTGTCGCGGCCGCGGTTGCCCAGCCCATCTCAAAGTTGCCGATCATACGGAAGACGTAAATGTCGATGACATCGGAGGAGTAAAAGGGTCCCCCGCCAGTCAGAATGTAGATGACGCCAAAGACGCCCATCGCCGTGAAGATGCGCAGCGTGATGACGAAGGTGAATACGTCATACAAACAGGGAATGATGATTTGGAAGAGCTTCTGCCAGAAGTTCGCGCCATCGACACGGGCGGCGTCAAAAATATCGGTCGAGATGTCTTGCAAGCCGGCGAGGAAAATGACCATCGAGTAGCCGAAACTCGCCCAGGTGTAGGCGATGAAGGTCGAATACAGCGCGATTTTGGGATCGCCGAGCCAGGACTGTGTGAACGCGCCCAGACCGATAATCTCAAGCGCCGGATTCAACACACCGGCGAAGGGATGATAGATCCACTTCCAAACGTAGGCGATCACGACGCCGGAAAAAATCGCCGGCAAGAAGAGCGCGGCGCGGAAGAAGACGCGCCCCCTGCGGATTTCGTAAATGAATACCGCCAGCAGCAATCCCATCGTCACGGGAATGATCACTGCCAGCCCCAGAAAGATGAAGTTGTGGCTCAGCGCATTCCAGAAGCGGTCATCGTTGAGGATGAAATCGTAGTGATCGAAGCCGGCGAATTCCGAGGTCGGCGCAAGCAGGTCCCATTTGAAGAAGCTGAGAAAGAAGGACGCCAGCACCGGACCGAGATTGAAGACCACGTAGACGACGACGGCCGGCAGGATGAAGAGATAAGGCATCAGGTCAAGCCTGAAGCGAGGACCGGGCGCTCGTTTTCCAGGACCGCTGAGCGAATGCGCCATTAATAGATGTCCTTTCGAGCCACGCCGTGCATGCCCGTGCCGAGTTGGGCCTCGGCAAGAGAACAGGCGAAACGGCCATTTGAAACCGTCGCGCCTGTTTCCATCGAATTACTTATGCTGGCTTAGTTCTCCGCCAGATAGGTGCTGTGCGTCTCCTGCATTTCGCTAAGGAGCTCTTCGGGCGTGAGCATGCCGCCGATCATGCCCTGTACGATCTGGTTCATATCGCCGAAGACTTTTGGCGGCAGGTAAGTCACGGGCCAGAAGCCGATCTTGTCGACGTTGGCGGCCGTTTCCGACGCGATTTGGTAGGAGAGCGGCGCTATATCCGTCGGCACTTCGATGGAGAAAGCCGGCAGCACGGAGACCTCACGCAGCGCTTGTACGGCTATTTCTTCCGAAGTCAACCAACCCACGAGCTTGAACGCGGCGTCAACATCCGCGTACTCGGCGACAATCAGCGAGCCGCCAATGCCGCCTAGCGTCTTGATGTCGGTATTGGGATTGACCGCCGGCAAGTAGAAGAAGCCAATTTCGAAATCGGGCTCGGCCGCCATTGCATCGTCGATGAACCAAGGCCCGTTGAGCACCATGACAGTAATCCCCTGATAGAACAAGTCTAGCGACTGATTGTAGTCAATGCCCAAAGGTTCCGGATTGGCGTATCCGTTGGCGACCATGCCATAGAAGGCATTCAAACCATCGAGGCAGTTGTCACAGTCGGGCCAGGGCTGCGTGCCGCTCAGTACGTCAATGTACTCCGAGCCGGCGCTGCTGTACATAAACATGGAGGCCATCAGCGCCGAGGGCCAGCCACCGGCCAGACCCATGGTATATCCATAGTAGCCCGCGTCTTTAACCGCCTCCAATACACCAATGTATTCTTCCCAGGTGCCAGGCACCTCCAGCTCCAATTCGGCGAATGCATCTTTGTTGTAGAAGATGCCGACCGATTCCATGTTTTGCGGAATGGCATAAATCCGCCCCTCGATCGTGACTTGCGAAAGCAAGTTTTGCGGGATGCGTTCGATCAAGCCAGACGCGCGATAGTACTCCGTCAGATCCTTGACCTGCCCCGTCGAGACCAGTGCCTGCAAGTTTGCGCCGACATCAACGCCACCGAGCACATCAGGACCCGCTTCGTTTTCCAAGGCGATGCGCACCTTTTGGTTGTTCTCCGTGAAGGTGCCGGTTAAGACATCTTCGTAGACGATCCGCACATCATCATGCGCTTCGTTGAATCGCTCGACAAGCGCGTCATTGTAGTCGCCACCGTATCCCAGCGACCAGACGAGCACATCGGTGGCATCCTGCGCAGCGACAGGTGCCAGGGCAAATGCGCCCAACAGGAGCAGCATCGAGACGAGAATCGCCAGTCTTTGGACATTCACACGCAGGTGTTTGTTACTCATAGAATCGTATCTCCTCTGAAATCCATTATCGTTGGCAGAATAGTTTTACCCATATATCGCCTGTTTGGCAAACATTGCTTCGATGTGTCTCGAGTTTCTAGGACCAGCGTGTTTCCGCGGATGTATATAATGTGGCTCTAGACATCAGCCCAGATAGTCCCCCAGCGCCACCTGTGAGCAGTGTTCGGCCGCAGATTAAAGGTATGCCTGCAATCCCAGACGCTCGAACTGCTCTGGGGGGCTGTCATTCTCCCGCATCAGCCGCAGCATGTGATCGATCATCAGCGCTTCGATTTCTGCGTCCTCCAATGGATAATCCTGTCCCGGATCCACTTCAACATCGAATAACAGGCTGCCGAAGGAATGGGCGTCGGGCCACGCGCGCGCCGGTATCTTCATCGTGCGGCTGCCTTTGGTGAAGGCGAAGGGTTCGGCCAGCTGAATGTCCTGCAGGTCCGTCATGGCGAAGCGAGAACGAATGCGCAGCGGCATGAGCGTATATTCGAATAGCGGTTCGTTGGCGGGGTTGTCCGGCGCGCGCATGTAAACATAGCGCCCGTCTGTACAGTTGACATGGCCGCCATGGATGCCAAAGAGCGCCGCTTCGCGGACCGGCTTGTCGCGCGCGATCGTTTCCCTCAGCGGCAGGCCCTGCATATCGGGTGGTAGGGCAGCGCGAAAGTAGTCGAGCAGCGTGGCGGGCAGATCGATCATCTGCACTAGGCTGTCGCGCCGTTCGCCGCATATGCCGCCGCGCGGATCCCAGATGAACAGCGGCGTATGCGCCAATTCCTGATACCAGGGCTGCCGATTCTTCGCCCACCAATCATGTTCGCCCAGCATGAAACCATGGTCGGTACAAACGATCAGCAGCGTATCGTCCCAAAGTTCAAGCTCGTCCATCAGGTCGAGGGCGCGGCCGAGATAGCGGTCGCACATGCTCAACAGGGCGCTGTATTGGTAGCGCATGTGCTGGACATATTCGGGGGATTCAGTTAGCGGTTTGTAGCTGGGCCAGTCGAAAGCGAGCTCGGGCGGCGCTTCATCGAGTATCTTCGGGTAGAGGTTCTTGAACTCCTGGTGGCTGAAGAAAGGTTCGTGCGGGTCGAAGGTTTCGATCTGCAGATACCAGTTGTCAGCATCGTGGTTGTCGCGGATGAATTCGAGGCCCGCGTCAAAGGTCCGCGCCTGCGGCTGATCCTCCGGTTGGGGCATATAGCTGCGGTTAATCCAGTCCTGTTTCCAGCTATCTTCTATGAAACTGGGGTCATTCAGTGCCCGGCTATTAAAAGGAATGTCAACCTTAGGTTCAACCTGCGCTTTCCAGAAATCACCTTCCTGCCCGCGGATGAATTCGTAGCTGCTATAGCGATTGTGATAGGTGGCGCCGCCATCCTCCCAATAATGTTGATGGTCGGTCACGAGATGTGTATAGACGCCGTTGCTTTTGAGTATCTCCGGCATCGAATCGTCGAAGGGTTCCAAGGGCGTCCAGCCGCGATGCAGAAAATTGTAGCGCCCGGTATGCAATTCACGCCGCGCCGGCATACAAGGCATGCTGCCCACATAACAGCGATCGAAAACAGCGGTCCGTTCCGCCAGCCGCTGGAAATTCGGCGCATGAACCCAGTCATTCCCATAAGGCGGCAGCATGCGCCGGTTGAGCGTGTCGAACATAATCATGATTGATTTCATATGATGTTTCCCCGTTTACGCTTGACCGGAGGCAGTTTCAAAATATGGTGACAGGCTTTGTCCCGATGTCAGTGGCGAATGCGAGCGCATCAAAGCTCAGCTGCATGAGGCGCATTTTCGTCGATTGCAGCGCAGGATCATCCCATCGATTGACGAATTCGCCGGGGTCGGCTTCAAGATCAAACAGTTCGCCGAATCCATGCCCGTGATAGACGATTAGCTTGTACCGCTCGTCGCGCAGCATCGTGGCGTAGGTGCCGGAAAAGTTCTCGTTGTACTGCGCGTTGATCGCCGCGTAATATTCGCTGCGCACGAATTCACGATGCCGGTCTTCCGCCTGCGGGTCATTCAATAGCGGCAGCAGCGAACGCCCCTGCATTTGCGCGGGAACGGGAAGCCCTGCCAGCTCGAGCAAGGTGGGGGCGATATCCATCAATTCGACCAGCGCTTCTCGCTGGACGCCCTCCAAGAAATGCCCTGGCCAGGAGCATATGAGAGGCACCCTGACCAGTCCCTCATAAAAGCGGCAGCCCTTTTGCAGCAGTCCATGATCGCCCAGCATTTCGCCATGATCGCTCATGAAAATGACGAGCGTGTTGTCACGCTGTCCGCTGCGATCCAGCGCGTCCAGCATGCGCCCGACATTGTCGTCGACCAGCTCGATCATGGCGTAGTAGGCAGCTTGTATCCATTTGGCGTTGAAGTCTTCTGGCCGGCGGCAAGGCGTCTGGAAGTCGATCGCAGCCAATTTCGCTTGCGCCGCCAGGTCGCTCTCGCGGAAGAGGGGACCGGAAAGTGAATCGGCATCGAAGCGGTCGAGATAGGGCTGCGGGGGATCGAAAGGTTCGTGCGGATCGAAGATATTGACACTCATCAACCATGGGTTGCCATCATGATCGGCTTCGATGAAATCGATAGCGCGGTCGCTGCACCAGGTGCTTTGATGCAATTCTGGTGGGATCTCCTGCGGGCGCTTCAGCATGTCACCCAGGTTGTAACCTTGTGCGCTCAACCAATCGGCATAATCGTGCCCGCTTTCCCAGATGTCATGAGGTCCATGGCTCCAGTGGAAGAGGCGGTAGCCATCGTGCTGCGGGCGCGGCTCGATGCGTTCGCTGGCGCCGGCCAGATGCAGCTTGCCGGAAAGCGCGCAATCATAACCGGCGTCGGCCAATAGCGCGGTGACCAGCGGGGCGGCTTCATCCCAGTATTCGTTGCCGTTGAAGCAGCCGTGTATCGTGCTGGGATACATGCCGGTCAAGAAGCTGCCGCGGCTCGGCGTACAGATTGGGCTCTGGCAAAAGGCGCGCTCAAAGGCGACGCCGCTCGACACCAGCTTGTCGATATTGGGCGTATGTACTTGCGCGTTGTTCAGCGCGCCGATGGTGTCATAGCGCTGCTGATCGGTGCAGATCCAGAGTATGTTTGGCGGCTTCATGCTCATATCATTCGCTTTCTCAGTGGGCAATTCGTTCTGTCGGTCGCGCCCGGCGGCTAACCCTTGATTGCGCCGGCCGTCAAACCCGTGACCATATAGCGCTGAATCAGAAAACCGAAGACGATACCGGGCAGCATAATAACCGCGGCGGCTGCGGCAAGCTTGCCCCATTCTGTACCTTCATAACCCATATAACGGGTGATGGCGACGGCCAGGGTCACCGTGTCGTTTGCGCTGATGACAACCGCGAACAAGAATTCATTCCAAGCGAATAAGAAGGCGACGATGCCCGA
>JAAXID010000069.1 GCA_012270545.1 Anaerolineae bacterium
ATCTCTATGGCGAGCATCCCAGCGAGCTAGGGAAGGGGAGCTAAATTGATTGTTTCTGTGGTAATGTGTTGCCTTCTGCACGGAAAGCTCTCCGTTTGCGTATTGTTTCGGCATTTTCCCAGCTATCTCCGTGTAACATTCGCAGTAGCGGACAAGCCTTATAGTGGCCTATCAAGCGTAGGCTTCGTACCAAGTCGCTGAAGATTGCGGCGCGCTATAGAAGTCTGTCCAGGGCCGCGCTGCGGCAGCGGCGATATTCAGTAGCTGACGCAGACGCTCTCGCGCTTCATTTTCCAGGAAGTCGGCACGATTTGCCGGCGACATCGCCGCCGCTTCTTTCCAGATGGCGCGGCCCGCCAGGAAGCCGCTGGCGCCGCTCTCGCAGGCGGCCTGCACCTGCGGTTTGAACTGATCAAAATCGACGCCGGCGCTTAGCAGCACCCAGGGCACGGCGGCAGCCTCGCTGAGTTCCGCGCAGGCCTTTCGCCAGGCCGCTGGATCAGGACTGAACTCGATATCGTGCGGGAACTCCATCTTTAGCGCATCGGCGCCAGTGCGCGACAAGCGGCGCGCGGTCTCGATCACGACCGACGGGCGTTCGGCGGCGAAATCCGCGCTATCTTTGGATACAGCGGCGTCCAGGCTGTAGGACATCGGCTCGAGGAAGAGGGGCAGATCCCATTGGTGGCAGTCAGCCACGACGCGCCGAATCAGTTGTTCGGACTCGTCAGCGAGCGCGCCACTGCCCGGATGATAATAGACCATGAATTTGACCGCGCTGGCGCCAGCTTTGCGGATCTTCTCCGGCGTCCAGCTGGGGATGAGTTCAGTTTTGCGGTAGCTCGAATCGCCGCTATAGCCGCTCTTTTCGAGCGCCAGCAGCAGGCCCGATTTCGGGCTCATCCGCATGGCGGCGCCCAGGCCGTAGGTTGGGTCGGTGAGAATGGCGCTGGCGTCTTTTGAGAGAGCGCCAATGATCTCGTCTTTGACCTGCGCCAGCGTTTCGTAGCTGGCATCGGCCGGCATCATTTTTCGGTAGCTGCCACGCTGATCGAAGGCGATGATGCCGAAGACATCGCCCTCAGCGAGACTGGTTGATTTCAAGCCGCGATAACGGCCGGGCGTCAGTGGTGTTGGCATAATTGTCCTTTCATAGGCAAGTGGCTTTCCATTGCGCGTGCATTTGGGCGGCACTTACATTAGCCAATTGTAGGGTCGGAGAGGGGGTGGCAACGACGCGGCGCTTATATCATCACCGCGTTTTCGCCATTTTCAGCGCTGCCGACGATATGGCGAACGATGATCTCTTCGGTGGCATCGGCGTGCGGGATATTGGCGACGACGCGTCCGCGCCGCATAATTACCATGCGATCGGCTACCGCCATGACATCGTGCATCGTATGACTGATCAGGATGACGGGGATATTCCCCTCGCGCAGAGAACGAATCAGGGCGAGCACCTTGCGCTGCTCGGGTACGCCGAGCGCGGCGGTCGGCTCGTCCATGATCACCAACTGGGCATTCCAGTACATGGCGCGGGCGATGGCGACCGCCTGCCGCTGCCCGCCGGAGAGATTGACCAGCTTCTGCGTCAGGGACGGGATGTGGATATCCAGCTCATCTAGCACGCCTGAAGCTTCCTGACGCATATAGCTGTCGTCAGTGACGGGGAGCAGACCGAAGAGACGGCGGGTCACTTCTTTGCCGAGGAAGACGTTGGCGCCGACATCAAGGTTCTCGGCCAAAGCCAGATCCTGGTAGATCGTTTCGATGCCGCGGCTGCGAATATCGGCGGGCGGCTGATGCGTGATGTCGACGCCATTGAAGATGACAGTCCCGCTCTCGGGACGGTAGACGCCGGAGATGCACTTGATGAGCGTCGATTTGCCGGCGCCGTTGTCCCCGAGCAAAGCGACGACTTCGCCCGGATAAACTTCGAAATCGACGTTGTCGACCGCGGTCAAGCCGCCGAAGTGTTTGCTGACGCCTGTTGCGGTGAGAATTGTCTCAGACATTGGATTGCAGCCTTTCCAGCGCCGTCTGCAGTTGATTGACCAAGACAGCGATGATGATGACAACACCGACTACGATGAATTGCCAGATGGAGTCAATATTCAGAATGACCAGCCCGGTCTGCAAGACGGCGATGATCAGCGAGCCGACAACCGCGCCCATGATATCGCCTTCGCCGCCGAAAAGATTCGTGCCGCCGATGACAACAGCCGCTACCGAAGACAGCAGCGCCGCCTCGCCCGCCTGTGGCGCGCCGGCTGTGAAGCGGAAGAGATGCAGTACCCCGGCGATGCCCGCGGTGAAGCCACAGATGACATAGATGATGATCAAGTGGCGGTCGACATTGATGCCGGAGCGGCGTGCCGCTTCTTCGCTGCCGCCAATGACATAGGTGTGGCGGCCGAATTTGGTGCGCGCCAGGATGAAGGCGAAGACGATGACGACCAACGCGGTGATCAGCACCGGATAGGGCAATAACTGCGAAACTTGTCGAATCTGAGTCGGTTCAAGATCCGGCGGCTGCCTGAACCAGACCAATCCATGATCGGGGATATGGTAGAGCAGGCTGCCGTTGCCGATGCCCCGCAAGGCTTCGCGCAATTCGGCCGATAAGCCGCGCACGACTTGCTGTCCATCGGTGAGCAAGAAAGCGGCGCCGCGCACGATGCCAAACATGCCGAGCGTGGCGATGAATGGCGGCACCTTTACACGAGCGACCAAAAGACCGTTGACCAAGCCCGGTATCAGGGCGACCAGCAAGCCGGCGAAGACGCCAGCGAGCATCGCGTATTCGACATCGGCGCCGCCGGCCGCCAGGTCGCGCATGACGCGAGCGGTGGTGACCGATGAAAGCCCCACCGTCCAGCCGATGGACAAATCGATGCCGGCCGTGATGACGACGTAGGTCTGCCCGATCGACATCAGCATGATCAGGGTGCTGGTCGTCAAGATGGAGGAGAAATTGCGAACGGAAAAGAAGCCGGTGCCTGTCAGAGAAAAGAACACCACCAAGCCCAGCAAGAAGAGATAAGACCAGCTCTTGGTCAAGAATTCGACAAAACGCGCATTGACGATTGGCTGGCGTTTTGCCTTGTCCGCCGTCGTGCTTAATGCCATACGGGCATCCTTTCGCGCTGCCTTCCCCCGTACGCTGGAACTGCCTTAACGAGGGCGCCTCTCGGACAGATTGAGATTCGCCTATTATACATTATGGCCCGCGAATTGCAGCTAAGCCGCAAAGCGCGTCCGCTCAAATAAGCCAGCTCATGCCAGTATGCCGTCCGCCCGCAGCTGCGCGATGTCGGCCGGGCTGTAGCCCAATTCGGTCGCCACTTCATTGCTGTGCTCGCCCAAGCGCGGCGGATGGCGGCGATACACCAGCGGCGTATCAGCCAAGTGAATGGGCGTGGCCAGCGATTTTATCAGGCCGAGGGCCGGGTGCTCCAATTCGACGATGAATCCACGCTCGATGACATGGGGATCGCCCAGCGCTTCCGCCACCGTGTTGATGCGCCCGCAGGGTACGCCGACAGCGCGCAGTTCCGTCAACCAATCGTCGCAGGTCTTGCCGCGGATGATGTCTCGGACTATGGGCAGCAGCGCGTCGTAGTTGGCGATGCGGTCGGCATTGGTGATAAAGCGCTCGTCTGCCGCCAGGTCTTCTCGATCGACTTGACGGCAGAATGCATCCCATACATTGTCTGAGGCGACGCCCAGCATGAACCAGTCGCCATCGCTGGCTTGAACCGCCTCGTAAGGCACAACCTGCGGATGTCGATTGCCCCGCCGCGGCGGATCAGCGCCTTCGGCAAAATATTCGCCGGCGAGATTCGCCAGCCAGGTCATCTGCCCCTCCTGCAAGGACATGTCGATAAATTGCCCGGCTCCGCCTTGGTCGCGCGTCCGCAGCGCCGCCAATATCCCGATCACGCTGAACAAGCCGCAGGTCATATCGGCAATCGGCGTTGGGAAGCGCATCGGCGCGCCATCGACATCCCCGGTCAGCGCCACTGTGCCCGATTCCGCTTGCGACACCAGGTCATAACCTGGCTGTCCCGCTCGCGGACCTCTGCGTCCATAGCCGCTGATCGAGGTATAGACCAGTCGTGGATTGAGGGCGCTCAGCGTTTCGTAATCGATGCCATGACGCTGCAACGCTTCAGTCGTCCTCAGATTAGTGAGGAATACGTCGGCGTCGGCCACCAGATTGCGCAGGAATTCTCGGCCGCGGTCGTCTCGAATGTTGAGGGCGATGCCGCGCTTGTTGCGGTTAACCGCCAGATAGTAGCAGCTTTGGTCGCCAATATAGGGTGGCGCCCACTGCCGCGAATTGTCGCCGATGCCGGGCTTCTCGATCTTGATGACATCGGCGCCGAGATCGCCCAGTATCATCGTTGTGTAGGGACCGGCCAGCGCTTGTGTTTGGTCCACCACTTTGATGCCGGCCAGCGGCGCCTTCCCGCTCATGAATTCGTCTCTTTGTCGATCAGCAGTTGCGATAAGCCCAGAGATTACAAATTTCTTTCGTTCCTGGCAATCGCATTAGCGCGTGCCTATTTGATTATCTTCGACGTGCCGGTAGCGCCAGATCAGGCTGGCAGCGAGCAAAAGGAGGCCGCCCCAGAAAGCGAAAACCGCGCTCCAGCCGCTGAGTTCCACCAGACCGCCGATGCTGAAACCGGCCATGCCGCCGAAAAACGTCGACATCATATTGACAGCGCCTGTGGTCGATGAGGCGCGTCCCGCCGGCGCCAGCAGCAAGGGCATAGAACTCACTGTCAAGCCAAATGCGCTATTCAAGGCCAGCAAGGCAAAGGCGACCACCACGATGGCGAACAGGCCCCTTGTCATCGTCAGCAGTAGAAAGGCGATCGCGGCGGCGGAGAACAGCTGCACAGCGGTGACGAATACCTGATTGCTTCGCACGACGCGATAGCGCGCCAGAAACAGACCCAGGATCGCGATTACTTGTGTCAAGGCGGCGACCGCCCCGACCATGTTTTCCGCGATCAACCCCGTGTCGAGAATATAAGATGGCAGCCAGATGATCGTGCCATTGAAGACAAAGCCGGACAGCGCCGCCGCCAGCATGACGAAGGCGATTCCTCGCGCCTCGGCGACCATCGTGCTTAGGCGAATGCCGCTCGACTTGGTCTTGGGCGCGTCGATGCCCGCCCGGCGCCAGTAGGCCAAAACTAGAAGCAGAATAATTCCCGGAAGCCAGAATGCAATCCGCCAGTTCTCGCTCGTCGCCACCGCCCCGATCAGCACCCAGGTGATTGCCGTCCCAAATACGTAACTGAAGGGCATGATCGTCGATACGCGTTTGATATGACTGCGATCGAGGCGCTCCGCCAGGATGCGGAACATGGGCGACCAGCCGCCGGACTGGGCGATGCCGTTGAGCCCCCACAATATCAGCATGACCAGCAGCGACGACTGAAAGGCGAAGACCAGATTCACGGTGGCGCTGGCGAGCAAGCCGATGCTGACCAGGCGAAAGGGGCTGACGTGACTGCCGATCTCGCCGCTGATGAAGTGAAAGATGCCGTAAACCCAAAAGAAGATCGTGCCCAAAGCGCCGACTTCAGCCCGGCTGACGCCCAGATCGAGCGCGAGCGCCGGCAAGACCATGCTGATGTTCACGCGCCCGAGATAGTAAAGGGCGTAGGTGACCAGCAGAGTGCCCACCATCATGTTCTGCTGCTTGCTCAGGGGCGTCCGCATAACATGCCTCAGTTAGTTATGCAGCTGCGGCGTCGGCCCATTTGTCTTCCTCGTGACGGTGGCGCCATATCAACAGCGATGCCAGCAGCAGCATCAGCCCCCACAAGCCGAAGACGGACTCCCATCCACTCAACTCCACCAAGCCGCCGATGCTGAAGCCCGCCAGGCCGCCGGCGAAGGTCGCCATCATATTGAGGCTGCCGGCGATCGACGAAGCGCGACCCGGTGGCGCCAGCAGCAAGGCAATCGAACCGGTTGTCAAGCCAAAGCCGCCATTCAACATCATCAAGGCGAAGGCGATTGCCATGATTGAAAGCGAGCCGGTCGTGACTGTCAGCAGCAGAAAAGCGAGGGCGGCCGCGCTGTACATCAGGACCGCCGTCACAAAGACCTTGTTGCTTCGCAGCACGCCTTGCCGCGCCAAAAAAATACCGGCGATGGCGACAACCTGCGTCAAAGCCGCAACCAAGCCCACCAGGTTGTCGGCGAGCAAATCGGTATCCAGGATGAATGAAGGCAGCCAAATTAGCGAGCCATTGCGCACGAAGCCAGCCATCGCGGCGGCCAGCAACGCGAAGGCGACCCCGCGTGATTCGGCGATGATCGTCGAGGCGCGGACGCCGGTAGACATCGTCTTCGGCGCGTCGATGCCGGCCCGCCACCAGAACGCCGTCGCCAGCAGTAGAACAAGCCCCGGCAGCCAAAAAGCGACGCGCCAGTTAGCACCGGTCGCGACAGCCCCGATCACGGACCAGGTGATCGCCGTGCCAAAGACATAACTGAAGGGCATGACGGTCGATACGCGCTTCGCTCGAGCGGGATCGAGGCGCTCCGCAAGTATGCGAACCATCGGCGACCAACCACCCGATTGCGCCAGACCGTTTATGCCCCAAAGCGCTAGCATCAGGATCAACGACGACTGAAAACCGAAAGCGAGATTGACGATCGCGCTGACCAACAAGCCCAAGCCAATGATGCGAAAGGGACTGACGTGGCTGCCAACTTCGCCGAAGATGAAATTGCCGAGGCCGTAAACCCAGAAAAAGACCGTCCCCAATATGCCGATTTCAGCCCGTCCGACATTGAGCTCGACGGCGATGATGGGCAAGACCACGCTGACGTTCACCCGGCCCAGATAGAACAAGCCGTATGTGACGCACAAAGCTCCGACCATCAGGTCCTGACGCTTGGTGAGTGATTCTTGGGAGTTAGTCATGCGGTCAAGAGTAGCAAAAAATGTAGGGGCGACCTATCAGGCCGCCCGCCGGACATGCGTGTTTGTAGTCTGTTTTTGGGCGAGCCAGCGGGCCGCCCCCCCACGATATTCCTATGCTTGTTTCGTCACCCCGCCGTATAGATGAAGCGCGCTACATTCGGGTCGTCCACGTTGTCGATGGTAATAACCGCGTAGCCTGTCCCGACGCGCGCCGGCATGGAGGTCACGCCGCGCAAGTTGGCGATCTGCGCGATGACGCCCATGTAGCCCATATCAGCCGGCTTCTGCGCGATGACGAGCGAAACAATGCCGTCGCGCAAGTAGCCGATGTTCTCTTCGCTGGCGTCGAAGAGCGCCACTTCCACTGCGCCCTGCAAGCCGGCGTTTTGGATGGCCGCGCCAGCGCCCAAGGCGCCAAAAGTATTGGTGGCGAACATGCCAACGATATCGGGATTCGCTTGCAAGACAGCGGCCGTCTGCTGCTGCGCCATGTCGGCGCTGTTCTCGTTGTAGTCGACGCGGGCGACGACCAGTCCGCCAGCCTCAGCCGCCGCCAGGCAGCCTTCCTCGCGCTGATCGGTGGTGCTGATGCCCGGGCGCGTGTTGGTGACGTAGATCTTCGCGCCTTCACCCAGCTTGTCGGCCAGTGACGAGCAGGCGATATAGCCGCCCTGAACGTTATCCGAGCCGATGTAGCTCAAGGGGAAGGTCACTTCGCCATTGGCGTAATTGCCATCACCGATGAAGGTATCGACCGTCAAGACTGGAATGCCGGCGTCATGCGCGTCTTGCAGAACCGGAATCGACTGTTCCTTGTCGTTCGGCGCTGTCACCAGCGAGCTGATGTCGCCACGCGCGATCAAAGCTTCGATGATCGGTGCGGAGACAGTGACGTCAAAGCGCTCTGGATCCTGTTGGATGACGTTGATGCCCAGACGCCCGGCCGCACCGTAAACGCCGCGCGACATGGTGATGTAGAAGGGGTCGGGATTCACGCCGGGCACGAAGGCCAGGTTGTAGCTCTCGTCAAGCGCCGGCGCCGGATCGCTCGTGTTGCTGGTGTAGATGAAGCGGGCGACATCCGGGTCATCCACGTTATCGGTGGTGATAACGGCGTATCCGGTCGGGATGCGCGCGGGGATGCTGCCGACGCCATCGAGATAGGCGGTGGCCAAAGCGACACCCAGATAACCCATGTCGGCTGGCTTCTGCGCGATGACGAGCGAAACGATGCCATCGTTCAAGAAGCCGATGTTCTCTTCGCTGGCGTCAAAGAGCGCCACTTCCACCGCGCCTTGCAAGCCCGCGTTCTGGATGGCGGTGCCAGCGCCGAGCGCGCCAAAGGTATTGGTGGCGAACATGCCGACGATATCGGGATTCGCCTGCAAGACGGCGGCCGTCTGCGCCTGTGCGGTATCGGCGCTATTCTCGTTGTAATCGACGCGCGCGACCACCAAGCCGGTAGCCTCGGCCGCTGCCAGACAGCCCTCTTCACGCTGGTCGGTCGTGCTAATGCCCGGGCGCGTGTTGGTGACGTAAATCTTGGCGCCTTCGCCGAGCTTGTCCGCCAAGGCCGAGCAAGCGATGTAGCCGCCCTGCGTATTGTCTGAGCCGATATAGGAAATTGGGAAGGTGACTTCGCCATCGGCATAGTTGCCATCGCCGATGAAGGTGTCGACCGTGAGTACGACGATGCCGGCATCGTGCGCCGCCTGCAGCACCGGTATCGACTGTTCTTTGTCGTTCGGCGCCGTGACCAGGGCGTCAATATCGCCGCGCGCGATCAGCGCCTCGATGATAGGCGCCGAAACGGTGACATCGAAACGCTCGGGATCCTGCTGAATGACCGTCAGGCCGAGATCTTCGGCTGCTTGGTAAACGCCGCCGGACATGGTGATATAGAATGGATCCGGGTTGACGCCCGGAACGAAGGCGATGGTATAGCCATCGTCTTGCGCGATAACCCCTGGTAAGAGGCTCAGCGCAAAAAACACAACTGTCGCTAACACCAGTAATTTCTTCACTGCAATCTCCTCGCAACTAAAGGACAAAACGATATTATGCTGCGCGTTTGGGCTTCTACCCGCAACACCTTCTATAAGTTATCCTAACATCCAGCGCATTGCAAAAACCGCTCGACCTGAGGCAGCTCAAATAAACCGATGCTTCATCCATTCGGCTGTGTTAAAGAAACTCGCTACCGCGCCCCCCGGCGGAACCAAACGATCACAGGCCGCCGCCAGTTCAGCGCTCAACGTCATATCCAGGACAGGCAGCAAATGCTCAAGTTGTTCGAGGGTGCGCGGACCGATTAGCGGCGCGGTGATGCCGGGCTGGTCTTTCACCCAGAGAGTCGCCAGTTGGGCCGGTGACATGCCATGCGCCTTGGCTAAGCTGACGACTTTGTCGCCCACCTCAATGCCGGGCTGGGTGATTCGTTCGGAGTAGATGCCGCCGCGAAGCGCGCCGCGCGAATCAGCCGGCAGGTCGGTCGCGCTGGAGTAGCGCCCTGCCAGGACGCCCTGCGCCAAGGGCGACCAGGTGATTAAGCCCAGCTCGTAGGCTTGGCACATGGGGACAAGCTCGTTTTCAATGCGCCGATCAAGCAGATTGTAGGGCGGCTGCTCGCTGATGAAACGCGCGTAACCCTTCAGTTCGCTCACCATGATCGCTTCCATGATCTTCCAGGCGGGATGCGTCGAGCTGCCGATGTAACGCACCTTGCCCTGCCGCACCAGGTCTGACAGCGCGCCCAGGGTCTCATCCAGGGGAATCGTCGGCGAAGGTCGATGCACCTGATAGAGGTCGATATAGTCGGTCTGCAGCCGGCGCAGGGAGTCTTCACAGGCGCGAATGAGATGGAGGCGCGACAAATCTTTGTCATTGGGTCCTGCGCCAACGCGATAAAAGGCTTTGGTCGCCAGGATGACCTCATGCCGACGAAGCCCCTTGGTGAAGGCGCGCCCGATGAAGCGTTCACTTTCGCCATTCGTATACGAGTTGGCGGTATCGATCAAGTTGATGCCAGCATCGACCGCTCGATTCAGGATGCGGATAGATTCAGCTTCCGGCGTCGGATCGGCGAAGTTGCCGGTGCCCAATCCAAGCGGCGCTACTTTGACGCCGCTGCGTCCCAGAACACGGTATTCCATTTTCGCCTCTCCTCAGCCGTTCGCGTATCTCAAACATAATAAACCACAGCCGCTCGCAAGTCACCCCACCGAAACCTCTTACGGGCGAGCGATCTGCGGCGCCGGCGGTCAATGTCGGCGGGCAGTGTCGGCGGGCAGTGTCTACGCGCCCTACGCGCCCTACGTAACCCTTGGATCGCCCGAAGCCTGAATCTGCCATTGCGGGCGACTCACAGCGTCGTCCCTACATCTAGGTTTATCTTAGACAGGATTATGGTTGCCATCTCCACAATTCACCCCTTCCCCCGTCACTTGAACCGCCGCCCCAGCAAGGTTAGACTTGGCGAATGAAGTCCCTGCGGCGCATTTTTCAATTCATGCGACCTTACGCCTGGTATCTCTTCTTTGGATTCTGGGCCACTGTCCTGCCGGTCGCAATGGAGTTGAGTGTGCCGCGCCTGCTCCAATTCGTAATTGACGACGGCATCCGTCCGCGCGAGATGGATATGATCTTGTTAGGCGCGTTCTGGATGTTCGTCGCCGCCATGATCGGCGCCTTGAGTACGCTGGGGCAAGGCTATTGCCGGGCGGTCCTTTCGCAGGGGCTGGCGTTTGACATCCGCCACGCCCTCTTCCGCCACATTCAATCGCTTTCATTCGCCAACCTCGACCAAATGCAAACTGGACAGCTGATGACGCGCGTCTCCAGCGATGTCGATGTCGTGCGCATGTTTTCCAGCGCCGGCCTGGCATTGCTGCTGCGCGTGCTGCTCATGATTATCGGCAGCATGATCATGCTCCTGCTGACCGATTGGCAGCTTTCGCTGATTATGTTCGCTGTGGCCGGCATCTCAGGCCTGTTCATTTACTACCTGATGCAGCGAGCGACACGTCTGTTCACGGTCGTCCAGCAGAAACTCGGCGCGCTCAATACCCTGGTGCAGGAGAATCTGGCCGGCATTCAGGTGGTCAAGGCCTTCGTGCGCGCCCGCTTCGAAATCGATCAATTCAACGAGGCCAACCTGGACTACCGCGAAGAAAATATCGAAGTTGGTCAATTGATGGCGATTGCGATGCCCATATTGCAGGTGCTGACGAACGTGGGCACTGTCGCGGTTCTCTGGTTTGGCGGCGCCTCAGTGATTGGCGATCGGCTTTCGATTGGTGAACTGATCGCCTTCAACAATTACTTGATGACCGGCATGGGTCCGCTGCTTTTCCTCGGTAGTCTGCTGATGATGTCCGCCCGCGCCGAGGCATCGGCCGAACGTGTGCTGGAAGTGTTCGATACCAAACCGACGCTCGCGGTCGCTCAAAACCCGCATCGAGCTGAGAAGATCAAGGGACGCGTCAGTTTTGAGAACGTGTCCTTTCACTACAGCCGGCGTGACCCGAACAAGTCCAACGGCGCTAATGGCGTCAGCGGCGACGATGTCTTACACGGGATCAGCTTCAGCGCCGAACCGGGCCAGCAAATCGCGCTGTTGGGCGCGACTGGTTCCGGCAAAAGCACCCTGGTCAATCTCATTTCTCGTTTCTATGACGTCAGAGGCGGCGCTTTGCGAGTGGATGACGTCGATGTGCGCAATTGGGATCCGACCGACCTTCGCGCCGGCATCGGCATGGTGATGCAGGAGTCAATCCTCTTCAGTGGCAGCGTGCGCGACAACATCGCTTACGGCGCGCCGTCGGCGACGCTTGCTGATGTCATTGCCGCGGCGGAAGCGGCGCAAGCCCACAAATTCATCACTCAGATGCCGCGGGGATACGACAGCCAGGTCGAAGCGGGTGGCGCCAACCTCTCCGGCGGGCAGAAGCAGCGCATCGCTATCGCCCGCGCCCTGCTGATAAAGCCCGGCATCCTGATTTTCGACGACAGCACCAGCGCGGTCGATATGGAGACCGAATACAAAATCCAGGCGGCTCTCGAGCGGCTGGCGGCACATACAACCACCTTCATCATCGCGCAGCGCATCACCAGCGTCACCCATGCCGATCAGATTTTCGTCCTCGATCAGGGGCGCATCGCTGAGCGAGGAACGCATCAGGAGTTGCTCAACAGCAGCAAAATCTACCGCGAAATCTACGAATCCCAGTTGGGTGAGGTAACGCGCGGGGGTGGGCCTGGGATAGATTAACCACCGAGGGCACCGAGATTACTGAGAGCGCCGAGGGGATATGAATTGTTTGAGAGAATGGGAGACGTGTTGAAAACTGATCGTAACCGGGCTTCTGCCTACGAGCATGATGAACTGACATATCGCATCAATGGTGCAGCCATCGCGGTACATCGAGAATTGGGCGCTGGCCTGTTTGAAAGCGTTTATGAAAACGCGCTTTGCATAGAATTCGAAAAGAGCGGCATCCTATATGAGCGGCAAAAGCGCTTCCAAGTGAAGTATCAGGGTGAGCCAGTGGTGATATGGTTGCGGATCTGGTTGTAGAAGAACAGGTGATAGTTGAACTGAAATCTGTGAAGGAGCTCTTGCCGTTGCACGAAGCGCAGCTTATTGCCTACCTAAAGGCAGCGAAGTTAAAGACAGGGCTCTTAATCAACTTCAATGTAAGACTTCTAAGAACGGGAATTAAACGAATAAGTGTTTGAACTAAAACTCGGTGGTCCCAATGAACTCGGTGTCCTCGGTGGTAAGAAAAGAATGGTTTTTGCTCGACAGAGGACGGCATAGATGACTAATCAAGGCGCGTCAAACGCTCGACCGCGCTTCATAGGCGGGCACGGGGGCGGGCGACCCACTGGCGAGAAAGCCAAGGACCGCCGCGGCACGCTCCGACGCCTGTCCGATTATCTGAAACCCTATCATGGCCGCTTGCTGCTCGTCGCCGCGCTGGTGCTCCTGGCTACAATTCTGGGCTTAGTGGGTCCGGCGCTCCTGGGACGCGCCATTGATCAATACGTGGTCCACAATGACATCGACGGTTTGCTGGCCATTGTCCTGGTGATGGTCGCCGTGTATTTGGCGCAGGGTATCTTCACGGCGATTCACGGCACCATTATGATTCGCGTCGGCCAGCACTTCGTCGCCGATATCCGCGCGGCGCTCTTTCGTCATTTTCAGGCGCTCTCGATGGATTATCACGACCGCCATCGGACCGGCGATCTGATGAGCCGCATCAGCAACGACAGCGAGACCATCAATCAAATTCTCTCAAACGGCTTGATCCAGTTCACCACCAATATCTTGTCGCTTGGCGGCATCATGGTGGCGATGTTGCTGCTGAATTTGCCATTGGCGATCGGCACGCTGATCATCTTGCCGATCATGCTGTTCATCACCAGTCGGATCACCGAACGGACGCGGGTAGCCTTCCGCGGCATGCAGAAGAACCTCGGGGTGCTGAACGCGGTGATGGAGGAAAACATCACCGGCATCCGCGCCGTACAAGCCTACGCGCAGGAGAAGGCCGCGGTCATGCAGTTCCAGGACGCCAGCGAGGCCTATCGCAAGGTTGGCATCCGTGCCGATTTCATCACGGCGGCGCTGGGACCGATGTTCACGACGATGATGATCCTGACGGTGGCGGCGACGGCGCTGCTGGGTGGCTGGCTGGCGCTGCGCGATGTCGTTTCAGTTGGCGTGCTGGCGACATTTGTCGTCTATATCATGAATTTTTTCCGCCCAATGCGCGGCATCGCCATGGTCTACAATCAGCTGCAATCGGCATTGGCGGGCGCGGAACGGATCTTCGCCGTGCTGGATGCGACGCCGACGGTCACCGATGCTGCGGACGCGCAGCCACTGCGGGATATCGGCGGCGCAGTGAGCTTTGAGCGGGTCAGTTTCGCTTATGAGCCGGGTAAAATGGTGCTGGAAGACATTAGCCTTGAGGTGGCGCCGGGGGCGACGATCGCCTTAGTCGGACCGACCGGCGCCGGTAAAACGACCATCATCAGCTTGCTCAGCCGCTTCTACGATGTCAGCAGCGGGCGCATCTGCATCGACGGCGTCGATATCCGCGCGCTGACGCAGGATTCGATCCGCGAACAGCTCGGCATCGTCTTGCAGGATACCTTTCTCTTCAGCGGCACGGTGATGGAGAACATTCGCTATGGCCGGCTTGACGCGACCGATGAGGAGGTGGTCGAGGCGGCGAAACTGGCGAACGCTGACGGCTTCATCCATTTGCTGCCGCGCGGCTACAAGACGCAGGTTTCGGAGAAGGGGCATAACTTCAGCCAAGGTCAGCGGCAGCTGCTGGCCATTGCCCGCGCGATCCTGGCTGATCCGCGGATCCTGATCCTCGATGAGGCGACTAGCAGCGTCGACACGCGCACGGAAATTCACATACAAGAGGCGCTGCTGCGTCTGCTGGAAGGACGTACCGCCTTCGTCATCGCCCACCGTTTAAGCACGATTCGCAATGCCGATCAGGTTTTGGTAGTCAATGACCAGCGGATCATCGAGCGCGGCACGCACGACGAGCTGCTGGCGGCGGGCGGCTTCTACTATCGGCTCTACATGAGCCAGTACGAGCGGCTGAAGGAGCTGGCCGCCGTCAAGTGAGCTGCTAATCCCAGCGAGCGCGCCGCCAACCCGTGCCGAAATTCTCCTCAATATAACGCTGCTGACGCTGACTCTCGCGCACCTGCCGATCCAGTTCGGCCGGGTCCCAATCGGTGAGCAGAGCCGCTTTCATATCGGCAACAAGATCCTGATACGCCACTTCACGCGATAGATCGTGAAACTCGCCCGGATCAGCTTCGAGGTCGTACAATTCAACCGGCTCGTTCCAACTATAGTTCAGCTTGTAAGGTCCGCGTCGCAGCATCGCCATCGGCCGGTCGCTGCCATGCGCCAGGTATTCGCAGAAGGCTTCGTCCTTCCAGTTTGAATGGTCGCCTGTCAAGAGCGCTACCAGACTGTCGCCATCGAGCGGCAGGTCGCATTCATCGCCGGCGATATCGCAGATGGTCGCGCTGACATCAACCAGGGAGACAACCTGCGAAAGGCGTTGCCCACCATCAATGCGTCCGGGCCAGACCATTTGCAGCGGCACGCGCGATGACGCCTCGTAGAAGTTCGACTTGCGCCACATGCCGTGTTCGCCGTTCATGTCGCCGTGATCGCTGAGATGAATGATGACGGTATTCTCCCGCTGGCCTGTCGCTTCCAGCGCATCAAGCAACTCGCCGATCTTCTCATCGAGGTAGGTAATCAGGGCGTAGTAGCCAGCGCGCGCCCGCCGCAGCACATCATCCGGGAACTGCGGAAAGCCGAACATCGTGCGGATCCGCTGCGCCATTGGGTGCAGGTGATCCAAGTGTCCGTCGGGAATAACCGGCAGATCCATCTCGTCAGGCGGGTACATATCCCAAAATCGTTGCGGAACGATGTAAGGAAAATGCGGCGCGATGAAGGACGCGTTCAGCGCCCAGGGCTTATCTTGACGGGCGGGATCGCGCAGGAACTCCAGCGCTCTTTCTTGTACCAGTTCATCAACCTCCAATTCCTCGGTTGCGCCCGGCCCCGCTTCATATATTTCGCGCCAGGGCTGCTGCGCCGGCAGGATGCCGTCGTCCCAGGCGTGAATCGCGTGATAACGCTCGGCATGCAAGTCGCGCGCTAATTGCTGCTGGAAACCGTGATACTGATCGGCACCGCCGAAGTGTTGTTTGCCAGAAAGAACGACATCGTAGCCGATCGCCCGCAATCGATGCGCCCAGGTCACCTGATCGGAGCGCATGGGCGTCCAATTATCCCAGGCGCCAATCTTGTGGACGAGGCGCCCGGTCATGAAGGACATGCGCGAGGGCATGCACAGGGGCGAATTGCAGTAAGCGGCGTCGAAGGTCGCGCCAGCTTGCGCCAGCCGCTCCATATTGGCTGTCTGGACGATGGGGTGCCCGTAGACGCTGCTGTACATCGGCGCGTGTTCATCGGACATGATGATGAGAATATTCGGTTTTGACATGAGGAACTCCTGCTGCGGGTGGGCGCCCAGATTATAGCATTTGCATGCTCGTTCTTGCCGTTGCGGGTGCTGTGGTAAGATGTTCACGAAAGGCGCGACAGAGAGAGAAATCCATGCCAGAACAGGTCGATGTATTGATCGTCGGCGCCGGAATCTCGGGAGTGGCGGCCGCCTATTATCTGGGTGAACGCTGCCCGAATCTGAGCTGGACCATTGTTGAAGGACGCGCTGCCATCGGCGGCACCTGGGATCTGTTCCGTTACCCCGGCGTCCGCTCTGATTCCGACATGTACACGCTGGGTTTTCGCTTTCGGCCCTGGATGGGCGAGAAGGCGATCGCCGATGGGCCCGCGATCTTGCAGTACATCCGCGACACCGCGCGCGAATTCGGCATCGACCGCAAGATTCGCTTTGGACATCGCGTATGTCGCGTCGAGTGGTCGTCGCAGTCGGCTGAGTGGATTGCGGAGATTGAAGGCCCTTCGACTTTCGAGCGGCTGCATATCCGCTGCAAGTTCCTCTTCATGTGCACCGGCTACTACCGCTACGACGAAGGCTATACGCCGGAATGGGCGGGTCGCGAGTGTTTCCGCGGCGAGATTGCGCATCCGCAGTCTTGGGGCGCGCGCAGACACAGCGCCGACCGAGATGAGCTGAATTTTGACGGTAAGCGAGTTGTCGTCATCGGCAGCGGCGCCACCGCGGTGACGATGATTCCGGCTTTGGCTGAACGCGCCAAACACGTGACGATGCTGCAGCGCTCCCCGACCTATGTGGTCAGCGGTCCTTCACGTGATGAGTTGGCTTTGCGGCTGCATAAGCTTTTGCCCTTTGCTGTAGCGGCGCCCCTGGCGCGCTGGCGGATGATCCTGCGCGGCATCTACTATTTTCAGATCGCGCGGCGGCGGCCGCAAGAGGCGCGCGCCAATATGCTGCGAGGCATACGCGAGGCGCTAGGACCCGATTTCGATGTCGAGCGGCACTTCGGGCCTCGCTACAACCCTTGGGATCAGCGCGTCTGCCTGGCGCCCGATGCCGATTTTTTCAAGGCGATCAAGGCGGGGTCGGTGTCGATCGTAACGGATGAGATCGATCGCTTCGTCGAAACTGGCATACTGCTCAAGTCCGGCGAGCGGCTCACGGCTGATATCATCATCACGGCGACCGGGCTGCGGATGAAGATCATGCACGGCGTCGACATCGTGGTCGATGGGGCGTCTGTGAAGCTGGGCGACACCTTGAGCTACAAGGGAATGATGTACAGTAACATCCCGAATCTGGCATCGTCCTTCGGCTATACGAATGCTTCGTGGACGCTTAAGGCGGAACTGATCTGCGAATACGTTTGCCGGCTGCTGAATTACATGGAGCGGCGTGGTTACGCGCAATGTACGCCGCGGCGGGACATGAGCGCCGCGGAGACCGAAGCCTACATTGATTTCAGCTCGGGCTACGTGCAGCGCGCGCTGGATGAATTGCCGAAGCAAGGGCGGCGGCGCCCTTGGAAGCTGTATCAGAATTACTTGAAAGATCTGCTGGTGATGCGCTTCGGTCGCCTAAACGACGGGGTGATAGAATTCAAATGACATCACTACGTCAAATCGAATCCGCCACCCGCCACCGCCGCGCGGAAAACATCTTCTTCCAGTTTCAGGCCGAAACCAGGCGCGTCGGGAATGACCACGTGCCCCTCTTCGACACGATAGGCTGACGCGTCAATGCCCGGTGTGCTTGTCTCGTCCCATTCGACGAAGGTAAAGCCCTTTACTGCCGCCGCCAGATGACCGGAAACGTAATTGCCGAGATGGCGGCCGTAGTGATGCGGCGCAGTGCGGACGCCCCAGCCATCAAGTTGCGCGCCGGTGGCAAGCCAGTTGCTGAAGCCATGGCTGAAGATATCGTACTGGATGACATCGACGAAGCCGGCGCGCGCCCAATCCATCAGCGGTTCTGCCGCCCAACCCTCGCCGTCGGCGATCAGCACGGACAAGCCCTCGTTTTCCATCCAGGCATGCAACGTGTCGTAGAGTTCCGGATCTTCGTGGAAGGCTTCTTCCAGCCAAAACAGGTTGCAATCCGCCGTTTCCGCCAGCACCCGCTTGGCGATGTTCAGATTGTAGCCATTATTGGCGTCGATCAAGATTGTCGCCTCGGGACCGACCGCAGCGCGCACCGCCTTGATAACGGCGATATCCCGCTGTGTGCCAGCTTCAAGCGACATGTGCCGCGCGCCGCGCCCGACCTTGATCTTGAAGGAACGATGGTTTCTCTCGTATCCCTCGCGCGCGTGTTCGGCGATGAGCGCAGCCCCGGCTTCATGCGAGTCCAAGTGCAAGTCGTTCATGTAGAGCGATGTATCATAACAGGGTACGCGCAAGGAGCCGATGCGAGGAGCGCCCGCCGGCGCGACCAGCTCATACACCGGTTTGCCCTGAAGCTGTCCCAGCAGGTCCCATAGAGGGAAATCGAAGGCGCGAGCCATTTCCGTAGCGCCCGCTTCGCTGGTCAACAGGTCAGATACCGCGACGCCGAGTATCGCCTGCGCCTCGTCTCGACCGGCTTGGCAGAAGCCGAAACCGGAGCGGCCGTCATCAGCGGTCAAGCGAGCAAGCGGCACCATGACATCAATGCCGTGAATGTTCAAACGCGAATTGTTGCCGGCTTCCCGCGGCCGCGCCCCCACCAAGGTCGCCGACTCAACGCGAGCGATTCTTGCGTTTCCCATGAGCTTACCCTTCGGCTTCGCCAAACATGACGCCGGTCGGGATAACATCAGTTGCGTCGCCGCGTCGGATCGCCTCCGCCGTCGCCAGGATGCTGTCAAAGTTGTGCCGCGGCTGAAAACCGAGCTTTGTCTTGA
This sequence comes from Anaerolineae bacterium, assembly GCA_012270545.1. Taxonomy (GTDB): domain Bacteria; phylum Chloroflexota; class Anaerolineae; order Aggregatilineales; family Phototrophicaceae; genus UBA6055. The sequence goes on from JAAXID010000069.1 coordinate 18,878, forward strand.
TCTTGGTCAAGTCCAGCTCAAAGTAGTTCATGAAAGGCACGCGGGCTTCCACGTAGGGCAGATTGTAGCGCTCCGCCAGCGGCGGCACGAGCTCGCTCCAATCGAAGATGGCGGCGCCCGCCAGATTGAAGGCTTCACCCACGGCTTCGTCCTGTTGTAGCGCGAGCGCCAAACCATCGGCAATGTCGCGGACGTCGCCGAAGTGCTGGCGGTAGGGAACGCCGTTGGGATTGAGGCTCAGCAGCAGTTTCTCTTCACCGTCCCAGCCCCCGATCAGGTTCTCGATCATTGCCTTTACGTCAGGATCGCCTTTGTCGTTGCCCGGCATATTATCCACCTGGTAAGACTTGGGATCGCGGTAGGTCTCGTATGTCGCGCTATAGAGAAACAATCGTGGCAAGCCGGCTTCATTGAGGAATTCGCTCGGTTCGATCACGGTCGAAAAGCGCATGGCGCAAGCGGGTACACCGTACTGATAATGATAGACCAGCGCCAATTCTTCACCGAGCCACTTGGTCATTAAGTAGGCCATATTGGGATATTCGCCTGTCATATCTTCGGTGATGGGTTCTTCGAAATAGCGCCCATTGACGCGCGCGTCCCAGTAAACGCCTTCCGTGCTGGCGTAGACGAAGCGGTGCAAGTTCGGGCAGCGCTCGCGGATGCTCTCGAGGATATTCAGTGTGCCCATCGCGTTGATGTCAAGGTACTGTCGATTGTTGAAAGGTCCTTGAAAGGCGGCTGCCAGATGGTAGATGGCATCGACTCCGGCGACGGCGCGGCTCACGTCTTCGGGGTTGCGCAGGTCGCCAAAGACTGTTTCGACGTCGTCGTAGGCGTCGAGTTTGCGGGCACGGCTGGCATCGCCCGGGTAGACGAAACTGCGGATGGAATGCCCGGCATCCAGCAGTCGTGTGACCAGGTTTGCGCCGATGCGGCCGGTGGCGCCGGTAACGAGAATCTTCATTTATGTATTCCTCTACTTATTCTTGCAGGACAAGCACATGACTACCTGGCAGCTGGTAATTCCGCCAATGGTAGCGACTATCCCGCAGTGGCGCAAATTGGGGACTGTTGCGGTCCATAGTCAATTTGCAGCACGATATCCTGGGGGTGATTGCCGAAGCCGCGCCCGAAGATATTCATGCCGCCCCTATTTTCGGCATGGTCATCCACGCCGATGCGAACGGCGATAAACGGCCGCTCGCGCAGCTTCAGATCCGCGATCGTCACATTCGAGACAGGTCGCCCGTCAAGTGATGAGCCTTCATCGTCAACCTGCCAGACCTTGAGCAACCCGTACTGACTGTTCCAGTTGGGCCACCAGCCTGGCGTCAAGTTGCCGCGTCTGTCACTGAAATCAGATGGGCAGGTCCAAGCGCTAATGCGTAGGCCATTGATCTCCAGAAAGATATCTGACTGCCAGTCCAGCGCAGATGGCGCCGCTTCGGAACAGATCTCCAGGCTTAGCTGCAAGCTCTTGGGATAGTCGCGGTCGTAAGTGGGATTCGGAAAACGATATTTCAGATATCCCTGCGACAGCCACACCAATTGCGCTTTAAAGCGCTCGGGCGCATAAAACAGAAGCGGATCATCCAGCTTGCCAATAACCGAATCGGCTCCCGCCATGCCACAGGGCGCGCTGACTTCGTGATCGACAAATGCGCCAACCGGCATCGTCAATTCGATATGGTCAACTGCATCGGACTGTTCCAGTTCCGGCAGATTGAAGACCACCGTGTCGTAAAGCCGAGTGTAGATGCGCTGCTGTCCCCGTTTTCCCGGCGCCGTCTGGGAGCTGACGAGACCGGCCGCTTCCAAGTTGGAGAGGTGCAGCGACGCGGTGGCGATGGGCATGTCGAGATCGCGCGCAATTTCGGAGAGGCTGCCGATCTTGGGGACCAGGTACTGCAGAATGCGCAACCGCGGCGCGGAAGCAAGCGCCTTGGCGATGGCGATGCGATGCTCATGAGTCACCAACTCGTTCTCGACTACCAGCGTCCGAGTCTGATTGCGCGCCTGTCTATCGAAATTCTGCATGATCCGCTCCATAAGTTCATGTATACATACAAGTCATTCGCGCTTTATTCCTTGATTATATAAAATAAAATGTCTCTTGTCGCGGACACTATTCCCAATCTCTTGACAAACAAGCGAATCCAAGATATATCTTTTCGTAAAATCCCAAAGTAAATGCGAGTTACGGGCAAAACGTGAGTCATTGCAACTACAGCATGTTGGCTGATCGAGTCGTCGCGGGCTTCGCTTGGTGCCGAGCAGGTGAATTCGCCATTCGGCGGGGCGGTCTCCAATGATGGGATTCAACATCGATCGCGCCGTTGACGCCTTCTTGGGTCTATTCGAGATCTTCAGTCCCATTGTTGAACCCTATCGCCGTTTCCATGAAAAGCTCCCGCCCAAAGCGCAGCAGACCGTCACCGCATTTATCTTCATTTTGCCTTTCGGCGTGCTCTACGCGATCTTCACCGTTCTGCCCATCTTCCAGACCTTCTACATCTCCCTGCACAAATGGGAGATCATGGGCACCAACATTCGCTATATCGGGCTGAAAAACTTCGAGCGGCTGCTGACCAGGGACACGCAATTTCACCAAGCTTTTGAACAGACGGTGCTCTTCGTCGCCTTGACGATACCCATCATTTTTGTCGGTTTGTGTTTCGCGCTGATGCTCAATCGTCCGGTCAAGGGCATTGGCATCTTCCGCACGATCTTTTACCTGCCCAATATCATGGCGGTGACCGTCATCGGTTTGATCTGGGCGCGCGTTTTCGCTTCTTCTGATCGTGGCCTGATCAATGCCTTTCTCGCGCAATCCGGCCTCGGTCCGATTCCGTTTCTGGATCAGGGGGATTTGGCGACGCTAGCCGTGTCATTCACGACATTGTGGTGGACGGTGGGCTTCAGCATGCTCATATTTTTGGCGGGCTTGCA
>JAAXID010000160.1 GCA_012270545.1 Anaerolineae bacterium
GAATGCCAACTGCTCGTCATCCCGGACCGCATTCAGCGCCCAGCCAGTTCGCCCGCCGCTCAAGCGCGCGATGAGATCGGCGCGTTCTTCCTCGCAGCCACGCCCTACCAACGCCGTCTTGATCAGCTGCAGTGGCGCCGGACGCAGCGGAATCGCCTGCGCGCGACTGCGGATCGTCGGTAAGACGTGCTCGACCGAGCTAGCCAAAACGATCATGATCGCCTGCGCCGCCGGTTCTTCCAGCGTTTTCAGCAGCGCGTCCTGCGCCAGTGGAGCGACCAAGTCAAAATCTTCAAAGATGGCAATCCGGTAGCGCGCAGCATAAGGTTTCAGCGCCAGCAAGCGCGCGACATCGCGGATCGCATCAATCTTCAGCGGAGCGCCTTCTTCGCCCTTTGCCACGATGAGGTCGGGATCGTTTCCGCGGCTGATTGCGCGGCAGGCGCGGCACTGGCCGCAGGGTCGCCCGGCGATATCCTCATCCGCGCAGTTGAGCGCTTTGGCGAAAGCCAAGGCCAACTTACGCTTGCCCAGCGACGGCGCCCCGGTGATTAAGTAAGCGTGACGCTGGCGCCCATTAAGCAAACTGCGCCGGAGCAATCCAACCGCCCAGTCATGGCCAATGATGCCCCAGCTTTCCGCCGCCGCGCTATCGCCATTCATGCGCAACATTATACTGCGATCAACATGCCAAATGAACCCTTCCACGCCTCAGATCCGGAGTGGCAAAATCGCTGTAAAATATGTGCCTCGCGGCGCGTGACATGACGATTGCCCTATAATTCCTATCATGCGCTGACTACAATGGCGGTAGTATTGATGCTTAGATTACGCTGCCCAGCAAAGGACATTTTTATGCAATCCGGGATTGCGCGCTTCATAGGTCTGAGCCTGCTCCTCGTCCTACTCGTGATGAGCGCCACTGCGCAAGATGCGCCAACCGTGACCATTTCGCCGCTTTCGGGCGAAGTGGAAAAAGCCGTCTTCACGATTGAAATCGACGGTTTGCAGCCGGACACTCGCTACACGATCGAAATCTTGTTCAAAGGAGAAGTCGTCTTCAGTAGCGAAGAAACGAGCGACCAGGCGGGCCACATTCCTTATCCGGTCAGCAGCACGGAAGGCGACTTGCCGGGCACATACACCCTCAAGGTCCTGTTGGCTCGTGAGGTGATCACAAGTGGCAAATTCACGCTGACCGAAGCGCCCGCCGAGGACGAAGATAGCGGCGATCTTGGCGATGTGACGGTGTCGCCGGAGACCGTTCCCTTCGGCAAGGCGCAAAAGCTGCGCATCGCCGAGCTCGAGCCGGGTGCGCAATACACCGTGGAGATCACCGCTCGCGAAACCGCCCAGGTGGCTTATCGCCGTCCCCACACCAGCGATAAAGAAGGTATCATCGAAATCGAGATTTTCGCCGAAGAAGGCGATGCCCCCGGCCTTCATGCAATAGCGGTTTATGACGAAGCGGGCAAACTCATCGCCGCCGGCATTTTCACGATCCTTCCCCGACCCGAGCGCGATGTTTCTGTGAGAATAAAGCCAAAGGCGGTCGAAGCGGGCGGCCCCGTCGAGATCACCGTGGGCGGCTTGGCCGCCTTCGACAGCGTAACTGCGCAAATCACTACCATCGACAATGTGCTAATTGACACCGTCCTTGCGCGCGCCTCCAGCGACGGCGAGGCGGTTCTGTCCTTCGCCACGCCCGCCGATATGTCTGACGGCGTCTACGAGGTGGAAATCTTTGTCGAAGGCGACGTGCTCGCCAGCGCGAAACTCAACATCGGCGCGGTCGAGCTCAGCGAAAGCGACGTGTCTGTTTCGATTGATCCGCCGCAGGGTCCCATCGGCACGCGGCACAGGATTGCCATCAATGGATTAGCTGCCGATCAGGCTATCACGCTCATCATTCTTGACCCGGCTCGCGCCGAGGAATACAGGGCGGCGCACCAGGCCGATGCCGCCGGCCAATTCAGTTTGACTATCTCCAGCACCGATGAAGACGATACGGGCGTCTACACGGTGGAAGTCCGCGCCGAAGACGGCAGCGAGCTTTTGGCGTCGGCAACCTTCGAAATCTCCGCCGCCGAAGCTGAATTGGAAGCGCCGAGCGCGGATCCACCAGCAGAAGACGCCTCCGCCAGCGCCATCTCCGACGCCAGCGCGTCAATCGAGCCACAATCGGCCGTCATCGGTTCGAGCCATTTCGTCACCATTCGCAACCTTGAGGCCGCTGAAACCGTCACCATTGATGTCGTCTTCGCCGGCGCCTCCGTCTACAGGACCGAAAAGACAGCCGACGTGGATGGCATGGTGACGCTGGAATTGGTCACCGGCGAAGGAGACCAAGCGGGCGATTACACCGTCAAGGTCCTGCGCGCGCGCGGCAACCAACCCGCCGTCATCTTGACCGCGACCGCCAAAGCGGCGCCGGCCCCGACTTCGACAATTGTCGGCGACGCCGAAGTGATCATGGGCAGCCTTGACGATGGGGCGGCGGAAATCGAATTCGATGGCGCGGCCGGGCAGTATGTACTCATCAACGTGGCATCGGATGACTTCGATCCGGCGGCGGCGCTCATCGACCGCGACGACCTCGAACTCGCATTCAACGACGACAGCCGTGGTCAGAAAGACGCTATCATCGGTCCCCTGCGGCTGCCTTACAGCGGCGAATACGACCTGGCGATCAGCGCGACGCCACTGATGATGCCGCAAGGGGCAGAAACCGGCGACTTCACCGTCACCATCAGGCCGGTTGCGCTCATGCCCATCACCTTCGACGCCGCTGTCAGCTTCGCGCTCAGTGGAGATGTGCCGGCGCTTTACTACACCCTGCCTGTCCAAACCGGTGACAGTCTAACGGTAAGCATCGATAGCGGCGGCGCGCTCGACACCTTGCTGCAAGTCGTATCGCCTGCGGGCGAAGAGCATGCCTTTGACGACGACAGCGGCGCCGGTTTCGACGCCGAATTGAGCAACCTGGTTTTCGACCGCGCGGCGACTTACGCGCTGGTGATCTCGACCTTCGACGGGGGCGCGAGCGGCGCGGGAACGGTCACTGTGTCGCGCAATCCGGTCCATTCGCTGGACGACGGCGCCGTCACCATCGAGCTCAACGACAAAGCCATCCGCGATCTGGTCGTCTTCGACGCCGATGAGGACGAACTGCTCATCCTCAATCTGCACAAGGTCTACGGTGATGTGGAAGACCTCTACGTGACGGCGACGATTGACGGCATGGAAGTGATGTCCTACAGCACGATGGGCGTGCCAGACGAATTGCCGCTCGCCTTTGTCACGCCGATGAGCGGACACGTGGTCGTCACGCTGGAGAAATTCGGCTTCGACGACGGTATCGCGCTAGACGTCTCGCTCGAAAGGCCGTAGTTGCCTAACCTTCAAACCAAATCCACATTCAAGTGCTCGCACCAGATAGCCCCTCCTTGATGCTTCGGGGAGGGGTTGGCACAGTCAATCAATACACCTGCAAGCCACGCGCCTCGCGCACCCCATCGCGCCAGGCTTCGTTTTGGTTATGCAGCGGCAAGTCCTTGACGCGCAGGCCGCTGAGCTCCTTCACAGCGCGCCCCTCATAGTATTCGTCCAAGCGCGCCTTGTACTGCGCTACAGCCTGCGGATTAGTCTCAAAGACGTTCTCCAGTTCATCCGGATCAACCGACAAATCGAATAGATCGTGCGGTCCCGCCGGAAAGCGCCAAACCAGCTTCCAGCGCTCATCGCGTATCATTCGCAAGTCGCCGTATTCGCCGCAGCGCGTATTGTCCCAGGCTATGGTCTCCCCGCTCAACAGCGGCGCATACGATTCGCCGGCATAGTCTTGATTCGCCGACAGGTCGACGCCGGCCAGCGCGCAGATCGAATGAAAGGTATCGCAATGATCAACATAATTGTCGACGACCTGCGCCGCCACACCAGGCCCTGAAATAATCAGCGGCACACTCAGCGAAACCTCATACATATTCAGCGGACGCGTGCTGTTGCCCTTGCCGAAGAAGCCTCGATGCCCGATCGCGCAGCCATGATCCGACGTGTAAATGATGATCGTATTCTCCCATTGTCCGCGCGCCTGTAGAGCGCCAATGACGCGGGCGATGTTGTCGTCAATCTCGGTGACCGATGCGTAATAGCCGATGTAGCGATCCAGCAAGTCCTCATCGCTGAGCTCGTTGCTGCCGCCCTCGTTGTTCACCCAGGGATGCGCTACCCATGCTGGCATCTCGTCGAAGGGGCAGTTCGCGTATTTGGCTGTCTGCCGCGGATCATGCTCCTGCTGTTGATAGGGCGAATGGGTGGCGATGTAACCGATATTGAGGAAGAAAGGTTTTTCCGCCGGCGCGGTATCCAGAAACTCAATCGCATGGTCGGTGATGAATCCCGACTTGTTGCCAGCCAGCTCGACCAGCTCGCCATTGCGAACGTAGGTGTAACTTTCGTTGTGCCTGCCCTGCCAGCCAGGCAGCCCAAAGTGATAATCGGCGCCGCGCGGCGGCAAATGCGATTGACCAAGATGCCATTTACCGCTAAGCCCGCAGTGATAACCGGCCGCCGACAGATAATCAAATAGCGTCCGCGTCCCGCCCAGCCAATCGCGCTCGCCGACTGCCGGTATCGCCTCTTGCAGCCAATCATGAATCCCCACCTGCGACGCGATCTTGCCCGTAAGCAGGCAGGCGCGCGCCGGCGAACAGACGGGTGTGGGCGTGTACGCATTGCTGAAGCGCGTGCCCAGCGCCGCCAGCGCATCGAGCGTCGGCGTCCGCACTTCGCGATTGCCGTAGCAGCCATTCGCCCAGGCGCCATGGTCGTCAGTCAGAAAGAGCAGAATATTCGGTCTGTCGGTCATTCCCCATCTCCGCCGCAATCGGTGCACTGGCGCCAGAAAGTATAATGGAAGCGCGCTCGAATATCCCCCCGAGCATGTTGGCAAACGTCAGAGCAACGGAGTAGAATTACCCGCAGAATCCAAGACAGGAGCGTGCGGAATGCCGCTGGTCTCACCGGAACAAGTGGAACAATTCCAGCGCGAAGGCTACTTCATCCTGGAATCCGTCATACCCGAGAGCGTTGTCGCTGACTTGCGCGACGAGTGCATGCGGTATGTTGAAGCGCATGATCGGGAAATGGAAGCCAAAGGCGTCACCACCCAAGGTATAACCCACTACAAGAAACGCTACTTCATCAGCGGCCGCGATGCCGACAGCCCGATTATGACCGAATTTCTCTTCAGCGAGTTGATGGCGGAGATCTGCGGCGCCACCCTCGGCGACACAGCCTACCTATTCCACGAGCAGTATGTGGTTAAGGCGGCCGATACCGATTCCAAATTCGCCTGGCATCAGGATTCGGGCTACGTCGGCCATTACCACCGCGCGTATCTCTCCTGCTGGTGCGCGCTGGACGATATGTCGATCGAAAACGGCACCGTCTTCATCTTGCCCTACACAAGAGACGGACGAAACTCCACCGATGAAATCATCGAGCACACAGTCGAAGATCGCACAAATGACAAGGTCGGTTACAAAGGCGCTGACCCGGGCGAACCGGCCATCGTTCCCGCCGGCAGCATCGTCGTCTTCAGCAGCCGCACCTTTCACCGCAGCGGACCGAACATGACCGACAAGTATCGCCGCTGCTATCTAGCGCAATACTCTGCGGAGCCGATCATGAATCGAGACGGCAACGCTCTATGGGGGCGCGCCGAGCCCATCCTCCAGAATGGCGAGCGTGTGGGTCGGCCGGATTAGCCGAAGAGTTCCAGCGTGCCGCGCATCTCCATCGGCATGGTGAAGATCTGCCAGGCAGCCAGCATCATCAGGGTGAAGAGCAGCGCCCAAGGCAGCAGGCCCAACAGCGCCTTTCGCCGATACAGCCGCAGCGCCGTCTTCTGCGCCAACCACATGCTCCAGATGAAACCGCCAACCAGCAGGACCAATTGAATCGACCCGATCAAGTTCGCATCGAGGCTGAAGCTCCAGCGCTCCCAATCGCCGACCCCGCCCAGAAACTCTTGAATCAGCGGCACGATCAAGCCGGGACCCACTAGCAGGTGAAAGCTGTAATGGGCGAACCAGATGCCGAAGCCGAGCGGCACGAAGGCGGGCGCGAAAGCCGCCACCGTATCCCGCAGCGAGTCGCGCTTGCGGAAGCGCGTTAACTCCCTGCCGAGATGAGCTGAGCCCGTCACCGCTGCAATTGGCAGCAGCAGATTCCCCACGACGAAAATCAGCAGCAGCGTCACAAACTCGCTCGTGATGCCCAGGTTAAGCGCCAATCCTGCCTGCAATTCGTAATAGGGCGGCACCATACCAAAGGCGTTCGATATCCCCATGAATGCCAGCGCGATCACCAATAACGACATGTCCCAGCGCCGCGGCCAACTGTCCGCCCGGCTCAATTCGGCGCCGGACGCGCGCGTGAACAGGCTAACGTTGTCGTGGGGGCAAGCGCGCACGCAATCCAGGCACATCGTGCAATCCATGTTCCCCCGCATCTGTGGCGCGAATAGCTCGGTGCCGCAGCCAAGCGTCCCGCTCGGACCCTGCATCACCTGTAGCTGTCGCGTCTCTTCGCCGGCGCCAATCGGAATGTCAGCGGCGCGAATCTGCGGCTGCCGCGCATAACTGCCCTTGACGCATTCATGACCGACGCAGCTGGCGCAGACACCATGCGATTTGACGGCGATGCGCGTTGGTGAAAGCGTCGAATACACCATGTTGAACGAGCCCAGCGGACAGACATACTTGCAAAACGCGGACTCGGTGAAGACCGCTTCCAGCGCGAATGCGCCGACGAAATAGCCGACGATCAGCCAGGCGGTCAACCAGGGACTCGCCCACAGATCCAGATACTCATAAGCGAAGAAAAGCGCGAACAAGCTGAATATCGCCAGCCACTTGTTGCGCAGCCGCTGGGGAAAGCGCCGCCCCGCGATCGACAGCCTTTTCGCCAAGGTGCGCGGCAAGGTGAAGGGACAGCCCATACAGACCAGATTGCCCGCCAGCAACAGCGCCAGTACGACGAATCCGCGCAGATGCACCCAGGGCGCCACCGTCGCCAGGTTGCGCGCCGCCGACTGCGGTCCGACGAAGCCATCAATCACCAGCGCCAGCGCTACGAACGCGAAGGGCGCTTGCAGCATCAGCCGCCCGCGCCGTCCGCGCAGCATGCGCCCGAGGATCGGCACCTGCAACACATCCATTCCAATTGAAGGCTGATGCCGCTCTAGCAGCGAGTTTTCGCTCATGCCGCTTCTCGCGCGCTACATACCTACACAGCGGTCCCGCTAGTCAGGGTATAGACGACGAAGGCCGCGTACAGCAGGAGCAGCGCCCAGCCTTCCCGCCGGCTTAAACCGCGTTCCGTCCACAAGAAACCGAATAACACCAAGGTGGTAGCGACCAAAATGCCGATCGACGTCCAAAGGTCGCCAGTAGCGACATCAATCCCACTGAGGCCTAGCAGCGACAGCGCTATCGTCCAGGGCAACGCCAGACCCACCAACAAATCAAATGTGTTGGAGCCGACCGCGTTGGCGACCGCCATGCCACCGCGGCCCTCGCGCGCCACCTCCACCGACGCCATCAGATCTGGCGCCGATGTGCCCGCTGCCAATAACGTCAGCGCTACGATCACCGGCGGCATGCCGATGCCAGCCGAGAAGATGATCGTCGCTTCAACCAAAATATAGCTCAGCAAAACGATCAGCGCGATCGACACGACGAAAGCCCAAAGGAAGTTTTTGTCCGGCGCGCCTGTGATTCGCCGCAATATCGTTTCGACCAGCGCCTCAAGATGATGCCAGCCCGCTATTTTGGCTCTTGCCGGTTCGCTCGCTTGGTTAGCCGCGGGCGCCTCGTCCGCATCAGCCGCCAGATTCTTCCAAGTAATAAGTACGACCATGTACACGACGTAACCGACCAAGCCGAGGACTGCCTCAATCAGCGAGACGTGACCATCGAAGAAGACCAATCCCAGATATAAGATCGAAATCAGATAATAGACGATATCCCGCCCCACCGCAAAAATGTGAATATGCAAGCCGCCAGCGACAACCGCCGACAGGCCCGTGATCACCAGGATGTTGAAGACGGCCGAACCGACGATGGTGCCGATGCCAACATCGCTGTGCGCCCCGCCGGCGGTGAAAAGCGCCATCAGCGCAATTGCCAGCTCCGGCGCCGACGAGCCAATTGCCATCAAGGAAGCGCCGGCCACTTCATCCGAAAGCTTCAAGCGGCGTGAAATCTCGTCCAGGCTGGGGATGAAGAACTTGTCGGTAAGGATCGCCAGTACGAAAACGGAAACGAGAATCGCCGCCAAACTCAAAAAGACATCGCCCATCGCCTCTTCTCCAACGCGCTCGCTGTCTGCATTTATAGTCGCCGGTTGCCGTTCCCCCGGCTCGACTACCAGCGCGCGATAACGGCGCGGAAGAGCATCTCGCGCTCGACCATGTCGTCGGGCGCCTCGCATTCGCGCTCCAGCCAGTCCTGCAGCGCGCGCGCCGCCGCTCGATGGATCGTCTCAGGCAAAGACCAGTCGCTACTGAACATGCCCGCCGCCCGCCGTTCAACCATGATGCGGGGCGATACCGGCTTCTCCCGGTAGCGCAAAAGGTCGACAGTTTTTGCTGCAGCGCCAGTAGATCGAATATATTCGCTCATCGATTCATCCGTCAGCCAGATGCCGTGGCCGATACCATCGTCGCCGACGCCCAAGCCGCGCAAGATATCGTCCCACTTGTCCTGGACGATGCCCCAGGGCGGCGGATCCGCGCCCGCCGGCGGGATATTCTCCACGATGACCAAGGCGCCGCCCGGCCGCAGCAGACGCCGCGCCTCGTCGATGCATTCAGGCCAGTTCGGCAAATGGTGGAAAACACGCACGGCATGAGCGATATCAAAGCTCGCAGGGGCGAAAGGGAGATAGCGCGCGTCCGCCTGCGTCAGAAGCGGGAGCGGGCCGCCCGCCAGCTTCCCCCGGATCAGCCGCATCATGTCCAGCGAATAATCGATGCCGACATAGCGCTGTAAAGCTGGGTAGAAAGCCCGCGCGATCAGTCCGCTGCCGATCCCCAACTCAAGAATACTCGCGGAATCGTCAGCGCCCGTGAGATCGAAGAGCGCATCGCGATAACGCTCGACCACCCCATCGCGATAGCCGCGCGTCGCATCGTAAAAGTCAACCGCATTATCGTAATTGACAGGCATAGACCATAGGCAAACGCTGAATCTCCTGCCAGTATAACGCGAATAAGCAAAGGGAGTTTCGCGCACAAACGCGCGCGGCGCGGGAGGTCACATGAAGGTCGACGACATTAAGCTATACTACGCCTACAACGAGTGGGCGGACCAACGCATCCTTGACGCAGCGGAAATCGTGACGCCGGCGCAGCTGACAAGGCCAAATGAATTCGGCTGGGGCGATCTGCGCGGGGCGCTCGTGCACACCCTCGATGCGGAAACCGGCTGGTTCAGTTTCCTTTTCGGCGGCGAAGGCCAAGGCATGCTGGATCCAAAGGACTTCGCGGATATCGCCACGCTGCGCAAGCGCTGGGGGCAGCAAAACGAGATCACCCGGCAATGCCTGGACACACTCATCGATCAGGATCTCACGCGCGTCTACACCAGCGAACACGGCGGAAAAAGCTACGATTGGGTCTTATGGCAAGCGCTCGTACATGTCGTCAATCATGGCACCCAGCACCGCGCTGAATGCGCCGCCACCCTGACCGGCTTCGGCCACTCGCCCGGCGATATGGACATGACGCTGTACTACAACGAGCGCGATATCCGCTCAAGCGAGTCCGACAAGACAAATCGCGAAGACATCGAGCTGCTTCTGCACTACAACGACTGGGCAAACGACAAGATACTCGACTGTGCCGAGCGGGCTTCGGCCGAGCAGCTTGGCGCGGCGAACGACTTCGGCTGGGGCAGCCTGCGCGGGACGCTCGTCCATCTCATGGACGCCGAATACGCCTGGCGCGTTTTGCTCAAGACGGGCGAGCATGTCGAATGGCTGCAGCCGGAAGACTTCCTCGATGTCGCCGCCATCCGCGCGCGCTGGGCTAGCGAACGAGCGGCTCTTTGGCGCTATATCGAGGGGTTGAGCGACGAGGACCTGAGCAGCATCATCAGCTATGAAGGCGACGAGACGCGCTACCGCGTCCTCTGGCATTGCCTCGCCCATGTCGTCAATCACGGCACCCAGCACCGCGCCGAATGCGCCGCCCTCTTGACCGGCTTCGGTCACTCGCCGGGCAATCTGGATTTCACCGTGTTCCTGCTAGACCGATGACAAAGTCCAATCAGTCACGGAAATACGGGAGTGGTGATGTCATTGATGCAACTCTTGCTCACCCTGAGCTTGTAGGGGCGATCCTCGGATCGCCCGATGCCTGTATTTGCCAATGCGGGCGACTCACAG
>JAAXID010000139.1 GCA_012270545.1 Anaerolineae bacterium
GTGCAGGACCTTGCGGTCATCGCGCAAGCCACAGCGCACCGCGCCCTCCCACAAGCCGCTGCCGGAGGAGCCGCTGACGTATACCCGACTGTCAGTGAAGAAGGCCCGCCTCAGCTTGCCCTGCAGCCGCGCGAAAAGTTCGGCGAATTCCGTCGTTCGGTGGCCGATCATCCACGCCGTCTGCGCTTCGAGAATCTCGCGGCGCACCTCAACCGGACCAGGCAGAAACAAGCGCTTGTGGTCGAATTGACTCATCGAGGCATCGTCCCCCTCAAGTAGGCGAATGAAGCTGTTTTAGCAGGCGGATTGTAGCCCCGCCATACATTGATGCACAGGGCGAAAACACCGCTGCGCAGGGCGGCTCAGGTTCTTGCCACGCTAATGAAAACTGCTATACTCAGGCGCAGGAATCGACCAGTATCGCGCCCATCAGCGGGGCTAGCGGCGGAGGTGACGATGATGCAAGTGGCTAACGCGCCCTGCTCCTGGGGAATAATCGAGAACATCGAAGGTGAACGTTATGACTATGCGCGCGTCTTGGATGAGATCGCCGCCAGCGGTTACGCCGGCACCGAGTTGGGCGATTGGGGTTTTATGCCAACTGACCCGACGCAGCTGCGCGCCGAGCTGGAGGAGCGCGACCTGAAAATGCTGGGTTCCTGGGTGAATGTCAACTTTCAGGAGCGGGAGCGGCATGAGGAGAGCACCGAGGCCTGCCTGCGTACGGCGAAATTGCTGGCGGCCGTCGGCGGAGCTAATGCCCTCGTTGTGCTGGGACCTGACCCGTACACCAATCCAATGCGCAGCCTGAATTCCGGGCGCATCCGGCCTGAGATGAGCCTGGACGAGGAGGGCTGGCGCGTCTTTGCCCAAGGCACGGATACGGCCGCGCGCCGCGTCATGGATGAAACTGGCTTGCGCTCGGTGCTGCATCATCACACCGGCACCTGGATCGAGACGCCGGCTGAAACAGAGCGCATTCTGGACATGACTGACGCCGAGATTGTCGGGCTCGTATTTGACACCGGGCACTGGGCATTTGGCGGTGGCGATCCGCTTTCCGGCATCCGGCAATTCGCCGATCGCATCTGGTACGTGCATTTCAAAGATCACGACCCGGCCGTGCATGAGCGGTCGCGGATTCATGAATGGGATGGTCCGCAATCGGTGGGGGCGGGCATCTTCCCCGAATTGGGGCGGGGCGATGTCGATTTTCCCGGCGTACTGAACGAGTTGGAGAAGATCGGCTACGACAGTTGGATCGTGGTTGAACAGGATGTCTTGCCCGGCCTGGGCGCGCCCCTGGAATCGGCGGCGCGCAATCGCGAATATCTACGAAGCATCGGTCTCTAAGTGATGGTGACCCTGGGCGACATCATCCGCGCGGGGCACCGCCTGGCGCCGCACCTGTCGCCGACCCCGCTGGAAGCGGCGTCGGAACTGGGCGAGAACATCTGGCTTAAACTAGAAAACGCCAACAAGACCCATTCTTTCAAAATTCGCGGCGCCTTAAACGCGATCCTGTCGCTGAGTCCGGAAGCGCGTTCGCGCGGCATCATCGCCGCCTCCTCGGGCAATCACGCGGGCGCTGTCGCCTACGCCGCCCGTCTGACCGGCGCATCGGCGCAGATACTGATGCCGAAGACTACAGCGAAGAAGAAAGTCGAAAACGTCAGGCGATATGGCGCGGAAGCCCTGCTCTTCGGCGATACCTACGATCAAGCGGAAGCCGAAGCCTTGCGCCGCGTCCGTGCGGGTGGCGCTTGGGTTTCGCCCTACAACGACCCGCGCGTGATCGCCGGCGCCGGCACCATCGGCGTCGAAATCCTGCGGCAGCTGCCGGATCTCCAGCGCGCGCTGGTCCCGGTCAGCGGCGGCGGTTTGGTCGCGGGCTTGGCGGTCGCCCTCAAGGAACTCAATCCC
Organism: Anaerolineae bacterium; assembly: GCA_012270545.1. Lineage (GTDB taxonomy): Bacteria > Chloroflexota > Anaerolineae > Aggregatilineales > Phototrophicaceae > UBA6055. The sequence continues at coordinate 1,924 of JAAXID010000139.1, forward strand.
GCAATCGAAGTCATCGGCGTCAACGCGGAGTCAGCGCCGGCTATGTATAACGCGTTCCACGGTGCCAGCCTGCCGCAGGTCTGGGACACACTCGCCGATGCGCTCTCCGGCGAGATCGAAGCTGGCTCGATTACATTGCCGATTTGTCAGCGCTATCTCGATGATGTGGTGCTGGTCTCCGAGGAGCAGATAGCGCGGTCGATGCGCTTCATGCTGGAGACGCAGGGATGGGTTGTCGAAGGCGGCGGGGCGGTTGCCGTCGCGGCGGTGATGCATGATGTCGCGCTGCGTGACGGGGCGGTGACGGCAGTTGTCGTCAGCGGCGGCAATGTTGATGTGAGTGTGATTAGGCGAGTGTTGTAAAATTGAACGAAGTGTGAAGTGTAGATATTCTGGGCTTATAGCTGTGAAGAAAAATACATGGATGTCGCGTCAAGAAGTCGATCAGTTGCCAAAAGTAAAGGCCCCCGTTGGCTATATCTATGTGATCAAAGACATTGATATCACTGGATATTACAAGATTGGAAAAACTATCCATCCTGCTGCGCGTCTATCTAATTTTGGGGTGAAGTTGCCAATAAGGACAGAGGTTGTATTGGTAAAAAAGTCGAACAACGCGCACAAGGCTGAAATGAATTTGCATAGACGTTTTAAGCAAGTTCGGCAACGAGGTGAATGGTTTAAGCTGAGCGACTCGCAACTGGACTCTATTTTTTCTTGGAATGCAAACGTGAATGCCCCGTCAACACCAGAGAAAAGAAATCGAAAGTCGATACGGCGGCACAATACCGTCATCAGAGATACAGGTTGGACCAATGAGTATTGGCGATATCCAGATAATGAGGACATGGATGATTCTGAGGAAGAACTGTGGCAATTGGACGATCTCGAAGTGGAGTATTGGGAAGTGGACAATCCTGACGCGTTCTTGCCTGAAGGAGATATTGAAGAAACTATAGTGCATGTGAATCTTGCCGGTAAGGACTTGGCTGGAATGATAATGATTGATTTGAATTTGAGTGAAAGAGACTTGTCGTCTGCAATTCTCTGGGGCGCGGAGTTGTCTTACACTAGGTTTGTGAACTCAGATCTGTCAGAAGCGGATCTTACGGACGCAGTATTGCAAGGCGCAAATTTTCGTGGTGCTCTTCTTAAGAACTCTAATCTAACTGGCGCCAACTTGCGAGATGCAAATTTAGGGGATGCCAATTTGGAATACGCAAATCTGACGTCTGCAGAATTGTCGAAGGCAGACCTAATGAGAGCCACATTAAATCATTCCACAATTCTTCCGGACGGTGAACCTTGGTCATCTGATGTCGACTTGAAGCGGTTTACGGGATGAATAATGTCAAAAGTTGTGTTTGATAAACCTAATCTAGACGAATCAATTCAAGCCGCTGATACCTTGCTTTCCGCATTCCAGGCCGGCGAACCAGACGCCATTGACCGCGTTCACCGGCATCTGCCGCAGGTCAAGTACGGCGCGCGCGACGATGCGGCGACTTTCCCGCTGACATTGAGCGAGGCGCGGACGGTCATCGCCCGCGAGAATGGCGCCCAAAGCTGGGGCGAGTTACGACTGAAAATCAAACTGGAAGACATTGACTTCGGCGATGCGCTGGAACAGTTCAAGCAAATGGTTTATGCCCAGGACGCGGAAAAACTTGATGAATTGCTTTCGGCGCATCCCAGCCTGAAATCGACGATAGACGACCCGCATTTCTATTTCGGCTCGCCGGCTCTCATCATCGCCAAAGAGCATATCGATGTTGTTGACGTCCTGCTCAAACATGGCGCTGATATCAATGCCAAGTCGCAATGGTGGGCGGGTGATTTCCACATCCTGGAAGTAACTTCGGCCGAGGCGGCTCAGCAGCTTATCGAGCGCGGCGCCGAGATCACGGTTCACGCGGCGGCCGAGCAGGGCTGGCTGGATTGGCTGGATGCCGCTTATCAGCGCGACAAGAAGATCATCCATCAGCGTGGCGGCGACGGCAAAACGCCGCTGCACTATGCGACAGCTCCGGCTGTGATGGACTGGCTGCTGGCGCGTGGTGCTGACCTGGAAGCGCGCGACCTGGACCACGCCTCGACGCCGCTGCAATGGCAGCTGGGGGCGCGTAATCATGAAGCCGCGCGCGAGCTGGTGAAACGGGGCGCGCGGGTCGATATCTTCGCCGCCGTCATGCTGGGCGAGATCGAGCTGGTGGATCAAGCTTTGGCGGCCCATCCTCATGCGATTCGCGCCCGCGTGAACCAGGCTGGCTACGAGTTGGCGCCGCCGGCAGATGGCTCGCATCAATACGTTTACACCTTTGACGCGGCGGGCCTGTCGTCCCATCAAGTCGCCCTGGAATACGGGCACACCGAGATATTCGACAGACTGATCGAGCGAAGCCCAATAGACCTGCAGCTGCTGGCCTATTGCGCCCAAGGCGATCGCGTGGCGGCAGAGCGAATCGCCGCGGCGCGGCCGGACATCGTGGCGCAAATGGCGGACGGCGACCGGCGCCAGCTGATCCATGCCGCCTGGACGGGGAAAGCCGATGTGGTCGCGTTGATGGCTTCGCTCGGCTTTGACCTGCATATTCGCGATGATGATGCGATGACGTCCCTGCACGCGGCCGCCTTCCACGGCTTTGCCGATGTGGTCCGCGCCCTGCTGGACGCCGATGACAGCCCGCCGCTGGACTGGCTCAATGGCTATGGCGGTACGCCGCTGACCACCTGCCTCTACGGACGGGAACATAGCTGGCGGGGCGATGGCGACTTCCCGGCGAGTTTGAAACTGCTGGTCGCGGCCGGGTCGGAGGTGAAACCCGAGTGGCTGCCCACCGGCGATGACGCGATTGACGATGCGCTGCGCGAGGGAATCGAGCGGGCGGCGCGCGACGAATGATGGCGAAGCGGCGGTTCAACTCAGTTCAGTCTGGATTCGCTCAGGAAGCGGCGCCGACTCTGACGGCCCGAACGCGAACTTCTGCTGCTAGACATTCCTTCGCATTTTTACAGCCCGCGAATAATATTACTAATTCAATTCGACTGACCTGCCACTGAATTGACTGCTGCTATCGCTGTATTGCATAAGCTCAATACGGACGCCGCTGGGGTCGGTGATCCAGGCTTGCCAGGCGCCATCGCCGCCCAGCTTCTTCTCGCTGATTTCTAGACCTTTGCTTTGCAGCGCCGCGATGACGGCCTCAAGATCTTCGACTTCAAGGCAAAAGTGCTTGATTAGCGGCCGCTCGAAGTCGGGTTCGCCGTGTTCCGCGAAGACCTCAATGAATGTGGATTCGCCCGCTCTGAGGTAAAAGCCGATGCGCTGGCCCGCCCGAACGAAGTCGAAGGCCTTCTCCATGGCCAGCAAGTCAACGTAGAATCGTTCAGTTTTCGCCAGATCGGTCGCGCCGATGCAGACATGCGCCAGTCGCTTGAACATGATCCAGCATCATCCTTTCACTCACTTGCCGCCGGGCTCAGGAACAAGCGCAACCTAGCCAAATGTCAGGCGCAACTTGCCCGGAGTTTCTCGCTCAATTGAAGGACAGCGCGCCTCACCTCTTGCCACTCTTTGCTGTCGACCGCGACAATTTCAAAGTGCCCGGCGCCAGGTAAAATGATGAGCTGGCTATCATCGCCGGCTATAGTAGCCGCTTCGATATATCGCTTGGCGTTGTCTAGCATGGCGACATCCTCGGCGCCGACGAGAACCACCTGTGGGATGCCCAGCGGAAGTAACTTGGCCGGACAGCCGTTGCGATAGGCGCTCGGCGCGTCGGTTGGCGTGCCGCCCATAACGGCCATCAGAGCCTCGCTGCTCAATTGGCTTTCGCCGCCGCGCGTGACATGGGCGAGGGGCGCCAACGCGACCACGCCATGAATCGCAAGCGGCTCGCTGACATAGAGCGGGCTTGCAGTTTCGATATTGCGCCGTCCAGCCAGCCATAGCGCCAGATGACCGCCGGCCGAATGACCAATGCTGATGACCCGACTGAGGTCAAGATGATGCGTTTCGGCGATTTGCGGGAGGTAATCGGCCGCGGCGGCGATATCAAGAAACATCTGGGGATAATCACCGCCATTGCCAAATCGGCGATACTCGATATTCCAGACGGCGAAACCGGCCTCAGCCAAAGAGGCAACCACCGTTCCCAGAGGACGCAGGTCGTAGATCTCGCGGTAACCGCCGCCGTGAATCAAGATGATGACTGGATGAGGCGGGGCTGCGCTCGGCAGCGTCAACTCACAGAATTGCTGCGAGTGTGTCCCGTAATCGTAACGATAATGCGGCTCGACCGTCGGGAAACGCTGATAGTCTTCTGCTGTCAACAGTGTCATGGTGTCATGCTCCTTGCCGGCTCTGGCTGCAATCGCCCGAAAAACGGTATTCACATCCTCGCCAAGATCCCCAGCGGATCTTTCGGATCGATGCCCTCATCAAAGGGGATGTGGCGATCGAGGCTCGTGACCTGATAGACCGACCCCAGCCAATTGTTGAAGATAGCCTTGGCGGTATCGCCCCAGGTATTGTCCAAATAGGGTAGGAAGCGCTCTTCAGGGAATTCGGGCATGTCGGCGCCGTTCTCCAGCGCCATCTGCGCTTGCCGCATGTAGCGCTCGGCGAGCTCGCGCGCTTCAATGGGGAAGTAATTCTCCGGGTAAGGCGGTTGAACGTTCTTACCGTTGAAATAGCTGAGCAAATCGCGTTTGTATTCCTTCAGCAGGCTGTTGATGTCATATTCGGGATGCCCTTGAAAATAGACCATCCGCAGCTGGTCCGGGCTGACGGCCATGTGGACTTCGCCGTCAAAGCTCTCGATCAGCACGGTAAGCCCCGCGTTTTCGAAATGCGCTCGCGTGATCGAATTCCAGCGCGAGTGCGGCACATCAAATCGTGTGTTGATCTCGCGCAGCAGTGGATGCTGGGGCTGGGTGACGCGGTGCTCGAAGACGCCCCATTTCTTCCTGCCTCGCTTGACGCGCTCTATCCCGTGGAAATATTTCATCAGCGCGTGCGTCGACAGGCAGGAGCAGAGGGTCGACGTTACATTGTCGCGCACCCATTCTATGACCGCGGTCAAGGGATGCCAGAAGTCTTCTTGATCGAGGCTGGGGTTGGCCACGTTGGCGCCGGTGATAATCAAGGCGTCCAGCCCTTCTTCTTTGACGTGTTCGAAGGTCGTGTAGTACCGGTCGATATAGGCTTGCGTGTTGGCGCTGCGCTTCAAGCCGGGCAGGGAAAAGACATGCACGTAAAATTGGGCGATCTGGTTGCTGTTGCCAACCAGGCGCATAAACTGCCGTTCAGTGATCTCCAGCGCGGCATCCGGCATCATATTCAGCAAGCCAATGTGCAATTCACGAATATCCTGCGTCGTGGCTCGCGTAAGCGTCAGCACTTCTTGGCCGCGCTGGCGCAAGCGCTCGAAACTGGGCAGATCAGTGTGGGCGACTAATGGCATAGTCGATCAGCTCCGCGCTAGGTGAATAAATCAGCCGCTAATCTGGGGCATCAGTATATCACTCCTGCAGGCGCGGACAATGCCTCAGCCTGCTATTGCGCATCAGCCCGGCATTATAATGATGGTATCGCCTTGATGCGCTGTCCCAGGGCGCCGTTGCCTGGATGAGGGTGATGTCAAGATGCTGGCACAGGTTCACGCTGTGGCACCGCCATGATCATCACCGACAAGCCTGAGGACATCTCTCAGCGCGTCTTCGCCAATCTCCAGCGCGGCGTTACCAGTTGGACGATCAGGGGCGAGTACACGGGGTCGGATCGCACCATGCTTTACATCACCATCGCGCGGTCGCAAGTGCGCGACTTGAAAAACGAGATCTCCCAGGTGGATCCCAAGGCTTTCATCGTGATCGGCATGGGCCACGCAGCCTATGGCGCTGGTTTCTGCCGGATGAGGCGGCTGCGAAACTGAGCTAGCGCAGATGTTCGCCGGCGTTCACGTGCAGCAGCGCGCCGCTGATGTGATCCTCTTGACAGAGATAGACGACCGCCCGCGCCACATCTTCGGGCTCGCCGGTTTTCTGCAGTACGCTGCGCCGGCCGACCTGCGCCCATTGTTCATCAGTGGTGCCCCGTCCAGCCGGCTTCAAAACGGGTCCCGGCACGATGGCGTTCACGCGGATTTCCGGAGCCAGCGACAGCGCGCTAACTTGCGTCAGCATCCAGAGCGCGTGCTTGCTGATGCCGTGATGGGGGTATTTCTTCCAGGGACCATCGACGCCGGCATCGCAGATGTTGACGATGACGCCGCCCCCTATTGGATTGTCGGCCATGATTCGCGTGGCTCGCTGCGTGATGAGGAAGGGCGCGCGCAGATTAACCGCCATCGTCAGGTCCCAGTCCGCCAACGACACCTCCAGGAAATCCCGAGCCTGAAAGACTGAGGCGCTGTTGACGACGATATCCAGCCGGTCGAATCGTTCTGCCGCCGCTACCATCAACGTGTCCACACCCTCTGCGCCGCTGAGATCGGCCTGAACAGCGTGCGCATCAACGCCATGAGACTTGATTTCCCCCAAGGTGTCCCGCACTTGGGCCGGTTCTGCGCGGTTGTAATGCACCAGCAAGTTGACGCCCTCTTTCGCCAGTTCCAGGGCGATGACGCGCCCGACGCGCTGCGCCGCTCCGGTTACCAGCGCGACCTTGCCTCTCAATTCAACTTGCACCACCCGCTCTCCTCCACCTTAGGCCGGCTCTTCCAGCGTCTTGAGATATGTGTTCATCTCTTCAAGCTTCATTTCACCCAGCTTCAAATGGCGCACCAGGCCAGCGCCATCGATTATGAAGGTAGTCGGCAGGTTCTGAACGCCGTAATCCAGCTTGACGACTTCGTTGATATCCAGCGCCACCGGCAGATTCCGCACGCCGATTCCCGCCAGGAAGCCGCTGATCTCGGCGGCGGTCTCGCCCAGGTTAATCGTCAGCAGGGCGGGACCATTCTCGTCCCCGCTGTGCGAGGCAATGAACGCTTCGAAAGCGGGCAGTTCACGCACGCAAGGCTGGCACCAGGTCGCCCAGAAGTTCAGGAATAGCGGGCGTCCGGCAAAATCCGAGGGCGAGACCAGCGTGAGGCCATCCAGCAGCGGCAGCTCGAAGTCAGGCGCTTTGAAGCTGAGGACCGCGCGTGGTGCCGCTGGCGCGAAGGGTGGGGCGGGTTTGGGTTGCCGGCGGGTTTCGAGGGCGAGCATCAGTAGAGCGACGAAGATACCGAAGAGCGGCAGGATGAGGAGGACTAGCAGCGTGGGGGAGGGGCTGCGGGTTGTTTGGGCAGGCATGCGTGTTAGAAGGTCCAGTTTTCTTGTTGCATAAATCCGTCAAGCTTCATACAGGGTATGCCAAAATGTTCACAAATGTTCGGAATACGAGCGCCATGCGGCGGCTTGCTTTCTTCTGAGACAACCGTAGCGCCTAGGAAATCAGCGCGCGCAATGATAAAGGGATCTGCGCTGGTGCTGACTACGGATTGTTTCCGCAATATAATCTGCTGAAAGTGGTCAACTTGGAAGATATTCGCGACGAAGGTCGCCTCTTCTTCCATAAGTGGCGTGAACAGGTTTTCATTCTCTTTTGCCCAAGTGTAAGCATTCTCTGTTCTTCGATTTCCGGCCCCTAGCTCAATCATAACTTCACGGGTAGAAGCTATTCTGTCGCTGGAAAGCATTAACTCGAATCTTCTCCAAAGGTTCGGAAACCGGTCTGTCGGATAGCAGCCGAAGAGTCTTGAGAAACTGTTTGTGTCAAAGACGTACATTAGCGTCTCTCTCCAAAAAACGTTTCTTCAAGCTGATCAATATTTCCGAGTTTGATATCCAGATAGCCGGCGAGCTCTTCCTCTTCAAAGCGTCCTTCGTAAAAGCGGCGGAGCACGAGCGAAATATACTCCTCTCCTAAGTAGGCGATTTTAGTGCGGTAATAATTGCCTCCTTTTCCTTTCTTTTTTTTGAGTTGCGCTTTCGACGCTTCTACAGCCGCGTCATAGTCGTCTTGCGCGATTAAGTCCCTGTCAAGGAATTTGCGATAGATTACTTCTCGGCTCACACTGAACTTGTCCGCCAGCTGTTTCGCTACAACTCTTGGCTGCGGACCGATGGGCAGTTCATCCGCAAAAGCAGTTTCTGGAACAAGTATTTCACCGGCCAAAGCGTTGCAACGTCTTTCGATGCGCGCTTGTTCAGTTGGCGGCTTTTTTTCGAAGCCTCCTTGCTTGTCAACGCCGCTTGTTCGAAACAACAGATGTGCAAGCTCGTGAAACAGCGTGAATATCTGCCGCGTCTTTAGATTGGAGTTGTTTACGAAGATTACTGGAAACTCAGAATCGTATAGGCTAAAACCACAGTAGTCTTCCGCACCAAATGCGTCCTTGAAAACAGTGACGCCAGCGCCGTAGAACGCGCTTCTCCACGCCTTAAGCGCTTTGTCAATGTCTCCTCGCCATTCGAATTGGGCATCCAGTGACACCCCAAGCGCACTCCGTATACGGTAAGCTGCCGACTCTATCGTGTCGTCCAGATTGAGCTGCAGTTCGCGAACAATAAGCCTGTCCGCTGGACTGCGCCCGTCGTTTAGGTCGCTCAAACTTAACTGGAACGAACGCGCTTTGTGAAGCAGGAAGCGGACATTGGGCGGGATTTCGTCAAATTGCTCAGATCCAATGGTCCGAAACGTTTCTTCAATCGGAGGGAGATCGGGAGGATCGGGGAAGAAAAACACCGCCATCGGAAGTCTTAGTATCTTTGCGATTTCCTCCAATTGGAGATACGTAGGACCAGGCCCACCGCTCTCCCACTCGGCAATTTTGCGAAAGCGCGGCTTGGCAGCTAGTTCCTCCAGCTTGTAACCCGCGCGCTCGCGAGCCCAGGTTAATACCGCCGGCGTAATCGGCATCCGCTCGACAGCCATATCCATTTCCCTCAAGTACTACTCAAACACCCAGCGATCCACAGCGCGCGACCAGCCACCGCATAGCTCCGCCTCGCTGAAAAAGTTCGCCACTTCGATCTCGCCGTTCTCCAAGCTGTCCGAGCCATGCACCAGGTTTCGCCCGATCTCGAGGCCGTAATCGCCGCGGATGCTGCCGGGCGCCGCTTCGGACGGCTTCGTCGCGCCAATCGTCGTTCGCGCCGCTGCGATGGCGTCGCTTCCCTCGAGCGCCATCACTACCACCGGCGCCGAGATGATGTATTCAACCAGTCCCCCGAAAAACGGACGCTCGCGGTGCACATCGTAATGCTTCTCCGCCAATTCACGATCGACTTGCATGAGTTTCATGCCGATGATTTTCAGACCACGCGCTTCGAAGCGCTTGATGATTTCGCCGGTCAGTCCGCGCTGAACCGCATCTGGTTTCACGATGATCAAGGTACGTTCCAAGAGATTGCCTTTCTGTCGCTCCCAATACTGGCTTTGGCTTCCTATAATACAGGCGCGCTTGATAAATGTGTATGACCATCAGTGGTCGTCCCTCAGGCCACGATCGGCTTGTGAGACGGCGATGTGACAACCGTGTAAATCCAACATGAGCTGGCGGATTGTCTGCTATGATACGGACAGTTTACGGAGCGAAATGCGCATGAGCAATTCTTCCTGGCAGGACCAGGTGGTAATCGTTACCGGCGGCGCTGGCTTCCTCGGGCGCCATGTCGTCGAGTTGCTGAACGCGCGATCCGCCGGCCGCATCATCGTTCCCCGAAGCGCGGCATACGACTTGCGCGAACAAGAAGCGGTCGCGCGTTTGTATGCGGACCATCCAGATGCGACCCTGGTCATTCATCTCGCCGCCAATGTGGGCGGCATCGGCATCAACCGCGAGCATCCCGGTCTGTTTTGCTACGAGAATCTCATGATGGGCACGCTGATGCTGGAGTACGCGCGCCGCGCCGGCGTCGCCAAATTCGTCGGCATCGGCACCGTCTGCAGCTATCCCAAGTTCGCGCCCGTGCCTTTTCGGGAAGAGGACTTGTGGACCGGCTACCCGGAAGAGACGAACGCGCCTTATGGACTGGCGAAAAAGATGCTGCTGGTGCAGAGCCAAGCCTATCGCCAGGAATACGGCTACAATGCCATCCACTTGCTGCCGGTCAATCTGTATGGGCCGCATGACAAGTTCGATCTGAAATCTTCTCATGTGATCCCGGCCGTGATACGCAAGATGGTCGACGCGCAGGAGACTGGCGCCGCCCATGTCACGCTCTTCGGTGACGGCTCTCCAACCCGCGAGTTTCTTTTTGTGCGCGATGCCGCCGAGGGCATTGTTCTGGCGGCGGAGCGCTACAACGGCGCCGAGCCGGTCAACCTGGGTAGCGCATTCGAAATCAGTATTCGTGACCTGGTGAAAATCATTGCGGACGAGGTGGGCTTCAGCGGCGAGCTGCGCTGGGACAGGAGCAAACCCAACGGTCAGCCACGCCGAAAGCTCGATGTCTCGCGCGCCGAGCGTGAATTCGGCTTCGTTTCGCGAACCGACTTCCGCGCCGGATTGCGCGAGACGATTCAATGGTATCGCCGGCGGCGGGCAGAATTAACCATGCGGTCAGTTTCTTGAAATGTTGGTAAACTTCAGCGTTCTCTGGTAACATTGTGCCAGTCCGATTTTGGCGCAGTTGTCGCTTCGGATGCCCGCATGCGTTGCGGGACAGGCGGATTCAGCAGCGAAAACAGCCTGTGATGGCAGTTCCGCCCGGCGAGATCGTTGTGGTGATCTCAACCGTTCGACAAACGCTCTTATGAAACAGCCAATCATATAGGGACTTTGTTGTATGAGGAGGATAGTAATTTGAGCGCATTATTGGATGTCAAAGACCTGATCGTCAGGTTTTATACGCAGGAAGGCACGGTCTACGCGGTTAATGGCGTATCCTTTGAATTGGAAGAGGGGGAAACCCTCGGCATCGTAGGCGAGAGCGGCAGCGGCAAAAGTGTGAGTTCGCTCGCGCTCATGGGCTTGATTCCCAGCCCGCCCGGCAAAGTTGAGTCGGGCACGGTCATGTTCGAAGGGCGCGACCTCCTGACGCTCAAGCCGGACCAGATGCGGCTGATTCGCGGCAAGGAAATCGCGATGATCTTCCAGGATCCGATGACCTCGCTGAATCCGGTGCTGACCATCGGCACGCAGATTACCGAATCACTGAAACTGCATGAAGGCATGAATACATCGCAGTCGCGCAAGCGGGCGGCCGATTTGCTTGATATGGTCGGCATCCCCGATGCTTACCGCCGTCTTGACGATTACCCGCATCAATTCTCCGGCGGCATGCGTCAGCGTGTGATGATCGCCATGGGTTTGTCTTGCAATCCCAAACTCCTGATCGCCGACGAGCCCACTACCGCGCTCGATGTGACCATTCAGGCGCAGATCATCGAGCTGGTCAAGCAGCTCAAAGACGAATTCAACATGGCGATGATTTGGATTACGCACGATCTGGGCGTGGTCGCCGGTATCGCCGATCGCATTCAGGTGATGTACGGCGGCCGCATTATGGAGTCGGGCTCATCACACGAGGTGTTTGGCGATAGCCGCCATCCCTATACCGAGGGCCTGCTGGGTTCCCTGCCGCGTCTGGATTCGAGCGGCGAAGAGAAATTGACGCAGATTGAAGGCTCGCCGCCGGATATGCGCAACGAGCCCAGCGGCTGTCCCTTCGCGCCACGCTGCGATGTCCGCGAATACCTGAAAATTGAGAAGTGCTGGGAAGAACGTCCGCCGCTGGAAACCGTCCCGGACGACGGTGGCGATGGCACACATGTCATGTCTTGTTGGGCCGATATCCGCGAGGGGGTAGCAGAAAATGTCTAGTCAAGTCATGACGGTCGAAAAGCGCAAGAGCCTGGACGAGAATGATGTCATCCTCGAAGTGACAGACCTGAAAAAATACTTCCCAATCTCGGCTGGCATCGTCTTTCAGCGTCAGGTCGGGGCGGTGCGCGCCGTCGATGGCATCAGCTTCCATGTGATCCGCGGCGAGACGCTCGGCCTCGTTGGCGAATCCGGCTGCGGAAAGAGCACCACGGGCCGAACAATCCTGCAGCTTTATCGTCCGACCGAAGGCAGCGTCCGATTCGAAGGGCAAGAGCTATCAACGATGAGCGGCAATGATCTGCGGCAGATGCGCCGCCGGATGCAGATCATCTTTCAAGATCCCTTCGCCTCGTTGAACCCGCGCATGACCGTCGGCAGCATCGTCAGCGAGCCGCTGCAAATCCACAAGATTTATTCCAACAAGAAGGAACGCCAGCAATATGTGGAACAGTTGATGGAGAAGGTGGGTTTGAACCCCTACTTCATCAACCGCTACCCGCATGAATTCTCCGGTGGGCAGCGGCAGCGCATCGGCATCGCGCGCGCGCTGGCGCTCGAGCCGAGTTTTATCGTCGCCGACGAGCCGATCTCCGCTCTTGATGTATCGATTCAGGCGCAGGTTGTCAATTTGATGGAAGAGCTGCAAGACGAGCTCGGCTTGACCTACCTCTTCATCGCGCACGACCTCAGCATGGTGCGGCATATCTGCGATCGCGTGGCGGTCATGTATCTCGGCAAGATCGTTGAGCTGGGTCCCGTCGATGAAGTTTACAACAATCCGCAGCATCCCTACACGCAGGCGCTGCTCTCAGCCGTGCCCGTGCCCGACCCGCAAGTGGAGGAGAATCGCCAGCGGATCATCATCTCCGGCGATCTGCCCAGCCCAGCCAATCCACCGACCGGCTGCAATTTCAATACCCGCTGCCCGGTGCGCTTCGACCTCTGCTTCGAGGAGCCCGATCCGCCACTAATCGAGGTGCGCCCGGATCACTTTGTGAGCTGCCATCGGGTGACGTAGCAGCGGGTGAATTGCGCGCAGGCTATAACCCTTCGCGCAATGGTTGCATGTCCCTGGCAGTACACGCGCGGACGAACCCACTTCTCCAGCGTGCCAGCGAGATCTGCCGCTACTAACCAGTGACCGGCGTTTGGAATCTCTAGTCGCACCGGTGAAGATTCGTAATGCCCACCGGGCAATCGAAGCGCCGCCCGCTACGATATTTGAGGAAGTTGTCACTATCCAGTAGGCGTACATTCGCTGCATTGGTATATGGTTACCTCGCAACCTCGCCACTGGACAATTCCCCCAACTCATGTTTGATAAACTGCATCGGAAAGCGATCTTTCTCTTCGACAAGAAATACGTAGGTGTGGCCCAAAACGCCAAGCCGGGACGAACCGAGCTTTTGCGTAGCGAAGGCCTCGCGCTTCATTCGTCCCTGCTACTTGGTGCTGCGCGTCATACGCCAGTATCACGTCATGAATCTCGTCGGCGATTTCCTTGATCGTGTAGGTATTAGTTGTGTCAAACACGACCTCTCCTCAGCCCATTTTGAGACGGGATATAGAGTGGGGGTCAATACGGCGCGATCACTTCCTCCCGGCCATCGATGACGCTGTTGTCAATGATGACAAAGCGCGCCGAATCGGCCGGCTCCAGCGTCCAGGTCACGTCGTGGCGCGTTCCGCCGGCAGTTACATGATGTTCTTCGCCAATGATGAAATACTCGCGCGCGTCCTGCCCGGTCTGCGTCTCGCTCACACGAATGCGGTCGAACAGGGTTGCAGACAGCGCGGCCGGCAAATGATCGCGGGCATTGAGCTGCAGAGCCCGCACCGCGCCTTTTGGATGCTTGCGCCGCGCCAGCTCATAGGCAGCGAAAGCCTGCGCCGTCTCGATATCGGAGAGCGCCGGCAGGTCCAGCGCCAACCGCTTCAGCCCGTATATGTGTATGCCCTCGCCATCGGCGGCGCTGATCTCAAGCGGGGCGCTGCGATAAAGCGGCGTTCCGTAGAGTTGTAGCACGGTGAGATAAACGGTTTTCGGCGAATGGTTGACCAAGCGTAGTTGAACAAATGTCGTGCCAAGCCGCGCAACCTCAGTCGACACGCCACTGCGAATCTCAGGACCGCTCCCCGGATTTGACTGAAATCGCGACAATACGTGATCGAATTCCAGCAGCCCAATCGGCCGATCTCGCTCATCGACCAGGCGCAGATTCATCATCACTTCGCTCGCCGGGCTGATGCGCAGCGGGCTCCGCAGACGCCAAAGCAGCGTGCCGCTCGCGCCGATCTCGCGCGGGGTCATCAGCAGCGCGATCTGATTCAGTCGCTGATCGCCATAGCTATAGTCCATGCCGTGCATATCGTCGTCGAATTCAGCCACGATCGTTCGCTGAATCAACGTGTGATGCCGATTGAGAAATACCGCTTCGCCCTCGCGATCGACGTAGAAGCGCCCGCGTTCGCTCGCGGCGATTTCGCCGATCGCCTCGCGCGTCGAGGTCGTATCGCGCCACCAATCGCCGACAAAAGCAAAACACGACCTGCCCTTCTGCAAGCGCCGCTCGCTATTCTCCGGCGGGAAGATGCGCGCGCTGTCGATCAGGTTGTAGCCGGCAACATCAATCAGGCAGTAGCCAGCCAAGGCGGGCCGCCGCAAGGTCGCCTCATCCAAAAGCTGTGCAATTACTTGATCAGCGGTCACATCAGTCTGTGGGCGCAGGCGCGCGGGACTGTCCGCCAACCAGGGTTGCATATCCTGAAGGTGAATCAGCGCCCGCTTGCCGCCGTATTCGCGCTCGTCCGGCTCTATGTGGCTGATGCTGCCGGTGAAATGCCTGCGCGCGACGCCGTCGTATTCACTCTGAATGCGGACGCGCGTCCCGCTGTCCAGCCGATTGCGCTCGGGCGAAAAAGCGCCATCGGCATTCAGCACTGTGATCCGCGCCCAGCCAAATTCAGCCATACTCCTGTATGCCGACCGCATGCCCAGCCGCCAGCGCAGCTCAATCACACGCGCGTTGATCTCCCCGTCCGTATCATCGAAGTCGCCGTCATGATCGCGATCGATGGCGATGCTGTATCGAATCGTCATGGCTAAATCTCCAGCAGCCAGGTATGGCGGAAGGCGCAGCCATAGAATTCGCGTTCGCCGTAAGGGAAAAGGCCCGGTTCGACGCCTACCCGCGCCGGCGCCAGCAGCTGACCGCCCAAAGTAACATCAACGGACAGCGCCGCGGTATAGCCGTCAATCAAGTCCACCAGCCGCGGCAGGTGACTGCGTATTCCCAGCCCCGCTTCGGCAGGCGCCACCAGCAGCAAATGTGTCACCGTGTAATAGACCGATTTCGTACCGCCGCTGAAGGCGGCCGTCTGCAGGCTGTCCTTTCGCTCGCG
>JAAXID010000054.1 GCA_012270545.1 Anaerolineae bacterium
TGGGTCATGCCAAGACTTACGTTTCATTTGATGTGGTGGCGCGTTACCTGCGCTATCGCGGCTTCGACCTGCTCTATGTCCAGAATATCACCGATGTCGGTCACTTGCGCGCCAACGAAGAGGATCGCATTCTCGTTCGCGCTGCGCAGCTCAATGCCAAGCCGATGCAAGTGGTTGAGATCTATACGCGCAGCTATTTCGAGGACATGGATGCCTTGGGCGTTCAGCGTCCTGACATTTCGCCGCGGGCGAGCGGCCACGTGCCGGAACAGATCGAGATGATCGAGACTTTGATCGCCAATGGCCACGCCTACGTCGCTGAGGGCAATGTTTATTTCGATGTGCTCAGCGATGCCGATTACGGCAAGCTTTCCAACCGCCGCGTTGAAGAGCAGCAGGATGAATCGCGCGAGCTGGTCGGCGGCGACAAACGTCACCCGGCCGATTTCGCCTTGTGGAAGAGAGCCGAACCCGAGCATATCCTGCGCTGGAACAGCCCTTGGGGCGTCGGCTTCCCCGGCTGGCATATCGAGTGCTCGGCGATGGCGAAGAAATATCTGGGCGCCAGCTTTGATATCCATGGCGGCGGCATCGACAATATCTACCCGCATAACGAGAATGAGATCGCGCAGAGCGAATCAGCCAATGATGCCGGTTTCGCCAATTACTGGATGCTGACGGGCAGCCTGAATGTGCTCGATCCGGACGAGGGCATCCCGGTCAAGATGAGCAAGTCCCTGGGCAATTACATCACCATCAAGGACGCGCTGCAAGACCATCGGCCCGGTGAATTGCGCTATTTCATCCTGACCTCGCATTACAGCAATCCAGTGGTCTACAGCGAAGAGGCGCTGGCTTCCGCCAAATCGGGCTGGGAGCGCCTGATGAACGCTCTGCGGCTGCTGCGGCAGCGCATGAACAGCGCGCCCGAAGGCGATGCCGGCGACGCTTTCCGCCCCCGCCTGGACGAGGCCCGCGCTGAGTTCACCAGCGTGATGGACGACGACTTCAACTCGCCTCGTGGCATCGCAGTGCTGCAAGACCTGACGCGCGATGTCAACACGCTGCTCAATAGCGAAACCGAGGTCGGCGCCTCGACGCTGGCGGCGATCGACGAGACCTATACGACGCTGGGTGGCGATGTGCTGGGCTTGGCGCCGGCGGCGGAAACGGTCGAGGGCGGCGATGGACAGCGCGAGGCGGCGCTGATTGAGCTACTGATTGAGATGCGCGCGCAGGCTCGTGCCGACCGCGATTATGCCCGCAGCGATCAGATCCGCGATCAGCTGGCGGCGCTGGGCGTCGTTCTGGAAGATCGGGTCGATGGCACGATCTGGAAGTTGAACTGAACGACGCGATGCCTGAATTTCTCTACGGACACTGGGCGGTCATTGAAGCGATGCGCTCCCGACGGCGCGGGGTGGACGCGCTGATGATTCATGAGCGCGCCGAGAAACGCGGCTCGGTCGCCGACGCCATGAGCATGGCGGAAGCGCTCAACGTGCCGGTGCAACGGGTCCAGCGGCGCATCCTCGATGATCTGGCGAACAACGGAAATCACCAGGGACTGGTGCTGCGCGTCGGTCCCTACCCTTATTGCGACCTGGAAGACATCCTCAGGCATGCTGCCCGCCGCCGCGAAAAACCGCTAATTTTGCTGCTTGATCTGCTGAAGGATCCGCAGAATGTCGGCTCGCTGATCCGCGTCAGCGATGCGGTGGGGGTGCATGGCATCGTCATTCAGGAGCGGCGCAGCGTGGCGGTGACGCCGGCCGTGGTTAATGCCTCGTCGGGGGCGGTCGAGCATACCAATGTGGCACAGGTGCCCAACCTGGTCAACACGATGAAAGAGTTGAAAGAGCAGGATGTCTGGCTGGTGGGCCTCGATGTCGGACCCAATATCCCGCCGCTGGACAAGACCGATCTCAACATGTCCCTGGGCCTGGTGATGGGCAGCGAAGGCGAAGGCTTGCGCCGACTGGTGCGCGATACCTGCGACTTGCTGCTGACCTTGCCGATGCGCGGAGAAGTCGGCAGCCTCAACGTGGCGACGGCCGGCGCCATCGCGCTGTACTCAGCCTGGAGCGCGCGCGGCTGGGAGGGCTGGGCGCACGCTTAACTGTCGTCTTCAGTGCTATCGATAAAGGCATTGTCGATCTGGCCCCGGACGTGCTCGACGAAAGCCGTCGGGTGTATCAGCAGAATATCGTCAAGCAATGTGTAAGGTTTCGAAAAGCGCTGATCATGTTTGACTTCGACGTTGCCCATTACATTTATTGTCTGCACTGAATCAATCATTGCGCTCTTTTTGCCCGCGTATCCAATATGCTTTAGGTCGATCACGAATCCCGTTAAGCGTCCCAGTTCATAACCTTCAATCTGCGAGAAAAAGTGTGCCACAACATGTTTGGTCTTGCCTTTACTGGATTCACCAGTTTCGAGTGTATAAAGCCGATCCATCCAGGGAATGAGCAAGGTAACTGCGGCGACGTGATTGTCCGGCGATCCAGCCATTAACTGCTGAATCTGTGGTCGGGCGCTAATTGCCCAGGCATCCTTGTACGAGGCATTATCGATATCGCCAATAGTCAGCGAATCTTCGAGCTGCATCAAGTCCCCTCCTGCACAGAGATGTGACGCTTACAGTTTATCCCATGATGAATCACCCGTTTAATGGTCTTCACGATAGCAGTGTAATTAAATCGCTTGATTTCAGTAGGAAAAACTTGTCGCGATTCTCGCAGTCGCTCTTACGTATCCTAGCCTATATCTCGCCGAAGCCATCGTGGAAGCAACAGGCTCGATAAACACAGCCCCGCCATCAGCACAGCCCCAATTACGAAGGGCGCGCTCGATCCCAACTCTTGAAATATCAACCCCGCGATCAACGGCGCGCAGGCGTTTGCCGCGCTGACCAGCGCCGAGCTGAGGCCCAAGGCGCGCCCGTATTCGCCGCCCGATACGCGCTGTGTAATCAGACTGTTCAGCGCCGGGCGGATCAACCCAGCGCCGATCGATACAGGCACGATGGCGACCAGGAGCCAGATGACGCCGGCAAGACCACGATTCTCATTGGCTGGCAGGTCGATGCCGAGATCGCCGATCAGGACTTCGGCGGTGCTTTGCCGCGCGCTCAGCAAGTCGCGTTCGGCCAATTCGCGCAGGTAAAATGGATGCGGCGACTTCGGCGTTGTCGCGGTCAGCAGCAAGCCCAAGGCCAGCAGCCCCAGCGCAAGCGTCGCCAGCCGTTTGTCTCCGAGACGGGCGCTCCAGCGGCCGATGAAGCGCAGCTGAACGGTCACCAATATGAGGCCGATCACGAGAAAGAGAAGGGCGTTGCCCCGCCCGAGGAAGCCCAGTCTCGTCAAGGTGAACAAACCGAGGGTACTTTCGTAGCCGAAGAAGATGATCTGCTGAGCGAACATTAGCAGCAGCAGGATTCCCAAGGCGGGCCGCAGCAGGTAACGCAGGACGAGCGCTGGACTGAGCCAAAGCCGCTCGCCGGGGCCGCGCAGCGCTGGCGGGTGCGTCTCCTTGAACAGAAAGGCGGTGACGAGGATGGAGACGAAAGAATAGATCGCGGCTGTGAAGGCCGGCACGGCCAGCGAGTTCGTCAGTTCCAGCGAGAGCAAGGCGATGACAGGACCGAAGATGAAGCCGAGACCGAAAGCCGCGCCGGTGACGCCCAGGCCGCGCGTCCGATTTGTTTCGTCAGTGATGTCGCTAAGCGCCGCCTGCGCTGTCGAGAGGTTGGCGCCGAACAAACCGTCGACCAAGCGCGACAGGATGACCAGCTCCAATGATGTCGCCAGGCCGAGCATGATGAAGCTGATGCAAGTGGTGGCCTGGCTGATGAGCAGCAGCGGTTTGCGCCCATAGCGATCCGATAGCGCGCCCATCAGCGGGACGCCGACGAGCTGCGCCAGCGGGAAGGCCGCGATCACCAGGGCGATTTGCAGCGGAGCGGCGCCGAAAGCAGCCGCGTAGATATGAAGCAGCGGCAAAATGACCGTCAAGCCGAGGATGTCGACGAAGACGAGCAAAAAAATCGGCAGGACCCGGCGCGTATCGAGCGGGGTCTGGGTATTTACCGCTGCATCGGTCACGCGAATTCACCGCAGCTGCATTGAGCGCGCTAACTATAATCGAGCGCGCCTCTCATTTCGAGTTGCGTCCCGTTCCATAATATGAGGCTGATGAGCGCTGGCTGCGCAGACCTCAGGAAGTCTGCCGCCCACGTTCGAAAATGATTTGCTCGTATTTTCTCTTTGTGCTAGTTTTAATTGGCGTTGTCTCAAAATGTTTGGATGCATAAATGCCCACTTCACGGGAGTATGCGCGCTGGCGGAACCGAATGGTCGACGAACAGTTGGTGAAGCGCGGCATCAACGATCGCCGTGTTTTGGATGCGATGCGCGTCATGCCGCGGCATGCATTTGTGCCGGAAGAGTTCAAGCCGCAAGCTTATGAAGACCGCCCCGTTCCCATCGGCGAGGGGCAGACCATCTCTCAACCTTATATCGTCGCCTTTATGACCGAGCGGCTGCGGCTTAAGCCACACCATACCGTCCTGGAAATCGGTACGGGTTCGGGTTATCAGACCGCCATCTTGTGCCACCTGACTCATTATGTCTACAGCGTCGAGCGCGTCAGCCGGCTGGCCGATCAGGCGGGCGGGCGTATTGGCGATCTGGGCTATAACAACATCGAGATTTACGTCGGCGACGGCAGCCAGGGCCTGCCCGATCAAGCGACTTTCGACCGCATCATGGTGACGGCGGCGGTGCCACGTTTGCCCAATGTCTTGTGCAGGCAATTGGATAAACACGGCGGGCAGATGATCCTGCCGATTGGCGATGAAGAATTACAGGAGCTGACGCTGGTTGCGCGCCGCGGCGAGCGATTCACCTCGCGCACGCTGCTGCGCTGTCGATTCGTGCCGCTGATCGGCCGTTATGGCTTCGATAGCGATATCAGCGACGAACAGCAAATCATCTGACGCGACTCCGACCGCAACTGCGGCGCAGTCCGGAAGTCAAAACATGCCAAAAGACGAGCAGTCCAGCGACCTGAATCTCGATCTGATCCAGATGGTGCAGAATGCGCGCATGCTGCACGACGCGACTGCGCGTCCCTCGGATCTGGCGGCGGTTTACTGGATCGAGGCGAAGCGGCGCGAAGGCGACTATCCCGCGCCGACGGCTCAAGCGGGCGAGTGGCGAATTCCCTTGACCGCCGCTTCGGTTGACGCGGTTTGGGAGCGGGTCAAGGCTTTAACCGTTGCCGGCGAACTCGGCTACAAGTCAAAGGTGTCGACGCGGCCGGCCGCCGGTCAAGCGGATCCGGCGGAGCGGCTGTTATGTGTGCGGACCTACGATGCTCGCGATTCTAAAGATGTCGAGAGAGTTGGGGAAGCGCTGCGAAAAATCGGCTTAATCGGGCTCGACTACGTCGTCGACAAGTTCTGATGCAGGCACCAGACCGTGCTACAATTCAAAGCTCGTTCCCAGGCACCTAAGGACTAGGAGATGACGAACTGGAACGACAACCGATCCAGCAGACGGAACAAATCATCGGCTGGCAGCCTATTCGAATCAGCGCCAGCATACCGTCAGCCCGGCGTGGTGGTGAATAATAGCCCAGAAGAACCACCATTGCCTGTAACTATTCAGAAGTCACGGACGCTAGACGTCCATATCAACAGCGATTCCAGCGAAGGTTATCACGATGTTGATGGCTTATCGCCCTGGGGGTTGCCATCGTGGGGCTGTTTCTAATTTGGCTTGCTGGCACAGCGGCATCAAACGCTCGAGACGGTGTCGATGTGCTTAACCATACCCTCCAACAGATACTATCGGTTCTCTGTCTGCTGACATTGGTTGTTGCCATTAAGCGCTGACCGTTAGTCTACACGACGCAGATGTAGAACCAAGTTAATCATACGAAACGTGATTGGTAATTTATAGTAAGATTGGGCGAGCCACCGACTCGCCCCTACAACTTTCGATTATTTTGGCAGTATCTTTCTTGCGGCAGTCATTCTCATTGTTTTCTTGGAATTACTGAGATCGTGGACGTGATTCAACGCCGCGAGTTTGACGACCTGGACTGTGAGAGTTTGCCGGACAGAATTGTCTGCCGGCGCGACCTACCAATCGACTGCCTGATGGAACGATGTAGGGGCGACCTATTAGGTCGCCCGCAGAATTTACAGTTGGGGTGAAATCAAGTCTATCGCGCCGCCGCCAGCGCCCCCTCGATATCTTTGATAATGTCATCGATATGCTCTATGCCGATGCAGAGGCGGATCGTCTCAGGTGTGACGCCCGCGGCCGCCTGCTCTTCCGGCGTCAGTTGGCGGTGCGTGGTCGAGGCCGGATGCGCCGCCAGTGACTTGGCATCGCCGATATTGACCAGCCGCTTGAAGATCTTCAGCGCGTCGTAGAATTTCACGCCGGCGTCAAAGCCGCCCTTGATGCCGAAGGTCAGCAGCGCCGAGGGTTTTCCGCCGGTATATTTCTGCGCCAGCTCGTAATAAGGCGAGCTCTCCAGGCCCGCGTAGGTGACCCACTCGACCTGGTCATGACTCTCAAGATATTTGGCGACCGCTATCGCGTTATCCACATGACGCTCCATGCGCAGCGAAAGCGTCTGCAAGCCTTGAATCACCAGGAAGGCGTTGAAGGGGCTCAGCGCGGACCCGGTGTTGCGCAAGGCGACAACGCGGGCGCGGGCGATATAAGCGGCTGGTCCCATGGCATCGGTGAAGACGACGCCGTGATAGCTCGGCTCCGGCGTGCTGAACATGTAGAAGCGCTCGTTGTGCTTTGCCCAATCGAAGATGCCGCCATCGACCAGGATGCCGGCGATGCTGTTGCCGTGCCCACCCATGTACTTCGTCATCGAATGCAGCACGATATCGCAGCCGTGCTCGACCGGGCGGCAGAGGGCGGGCGTCGGCACGGTATTGTCCACGATCACGGGGACGCCATGTGAGTGCGCCATATCGGCGATGGTGGCCATATCCGGGATGTTGCCGGCGGGATTGCCGATCGATTCGCAGAAGACGCCCGCGGTCTTGTCGTCGATGTGTTTCGCCAGGTCATTGGGGCTGTCGCCATCGGCGAAGCGCACATCAATGCCCAGCTTCGGCAGCATGTGGCGGAAGAGCGTCCAGGTGCCGCCGTAGAGTTGTGGCACGGTGACGATATTGTTGCCCGCTTCCGCCAGATTGAGGATCGAGTAGGTGATCGCCGCCTGACCCGATGCCAGCGCCAGCGATGCGACGCCGCCTTCCATCGCCGCCACCCGCTGTTCCAGCACATCGTTAGTCGGGTTCATGATGCGGGTGTATATGTTGCCGGGTACCGCCAGGTTGAAGAGGTCGGCGCCGTGCTGGGCGTTGTCAAATTCGTAGGCGACGGTCTGGTAGATCGGCACCGCCACTGCGTGGGTAGTTGGCTCGCTCTCATAGCCAGCGTGGATGGCTTGCGTCTCGAGTTTCATAGAAATCCCCTGTCCTCGTCTGAATTTTAATTTAGCGGCATACTTTAGCGCATATTCCGCGAGATGCGAGAGGCAAAGCCAGACCAATCTCTAGGGTTGCGGCTGATGCTTCCAGCGCGCTTGCGTCTGTTCGATGGTGGCGATGACGACGCCGTAGATCACCAGCGCGCTGCCGATGACTTGCGGAAGCGATGGAATCTCGCCGAAGAGAAACAGCGCGATCACGGCGCTGCCGACAACGGCGATTTGCAGGATGATCGCCAGAGCGGTCGCGGTAAAATGTTGCAAGGCGAGGTTCATCATGAGATGTCCCAGCGCCTGCGCCAGGATGGTCACGATGATGGTCCAAAGGTAGCCCTGCGCCGAATAGCCTGTGACCGGCGTCTCGCTGGCGGCGACGAAAACGGTCGTCACGAGCGCGGCGCTGAAGAATACCAGGAAGCTATAGAGTAGCGGTGGAATGACGTTGTTGAGCTGTCGCCCGATGAGCAGGTAAGCGCCGAAACAGAGCGAGCCGATGAGCGCCAGCGCGCCGCCGAGCAGGGGATCGCTGCCGGCTTCAATCGCGCTCAAGCCGCCGAGCCCGACCAGCGCCACGCCGATCAGCGTCAGCGGAAAGCTTAGCCAGAAGCGCCGCGAAAACACCACGCCGAAGATAAATATCTCGGGCAGCACGATCCATAGGGGCGTCGTCCGCCGCAGCAAGCTGGTCATCAGCACGCTGGTGTATTCCAGCGAGACGAAGAGCAGCAGCAGGTTCAGCGCCAGCCAAAAGCCGGAGATGCCGGAGAGCAAGACTTGCCGCGTCGTCAGGTCAAGAATCTCCTGACGGTAGCGCAGCCAGATCCAGGGAAGCAATGCGAATGAGACGAGCCACAAGCGTATTAGCACGATCACGAGCGACGGCACACCTTCGCTCTGTGTGATGCGGATTGCGATCGGCGTCACGGCAGCCGAGAAGATCATCGTCAATATGATGAGCAGCCGCCGTCGGTCGATCATGGACCATCTCATGGATGCGCCGGGCAAATTCGCGCTATGCTAGCAGAGCCGTCCGCCTCTGGCTAGTCTGCGGCCCGCGCGGCGCTGTTCTGGCGAAGGTCTCGGCATAGTCGTTGCGCGAAACGCCGCCCCAATTCCAGCTGACCGGCAGTATCGTAATGGAGTTCATCTTCATGCCGGGTCAAGCCGTCGGTATCGACAAGCGAAACATGCGGCGTCGTTTGGGCAACCTGCCGTTGCGCAGCACGCACTGGTGGCAGGCAAGCGAATCTGGCCGGGGCTGGGTTGACCAAACCAATGACAAATTGCAGCCGTGGCTGGCCGAGGTCGTGGCGAATATCGGCAATCAATCGCTTCAAATTGGGCTGATATTGCGCTGCCGCCGGCTGATATCGGCTGTCGCTCTCGCCTTGCATCCAGAGGCAGGCGAGCAGATTGACATCTTCACCCTGTATCACTTGCTGGACATGGCGAATCAGCCGCGGGTAGAGCGCGCCTTTGTCAGCATCGTCGGCGATCGCAGCCCGTTCGGCGGACCATTCGCGCTCCCAGGCCAGCAGTGAAGAACCGCCAACGGCGTACTTGACCAGCCACAGCTCCTCAAGCGGCACAAGTTCCAGGAAGCGCTGAGCGAATCCGACCTCAGGACCGAAACAGCCGACGCGCGGATTGAGATCGAAGAGCCTGGCTTTGGCGGGCATCGTAACATCATCAAGCTCCGACAGCTGGCCATGCCCCACCATATTCGATTGTCCGGCAAGAACCACAACCGGCTTCATCGGCTCGATATGTCCATGATGTCGTTCTGCCAGGGAGTGTACAGCAATCCTCTCGCTCATTGCAAAGATTGGTAAGCCAGTCGATCGATACCCCGAGCTAGTTAGTTTCAAGGGCGGATCGCCTTCAGCAGTACTTTTGCCTTTGGCAAGGGCTTGCAGTACACTCGGAACCGGGAAAAATCATGAGCGCGCATCCTACCCGCGTTCGTCCCGCCTTAAGGGAGGTGAAGTACCCCGAAGAGCTTTTTTCGAGAATCACGATACGAGACGATGATTCCGTCTAAAGGAGAGAAAGATGTTTGTTCGAAAGAGGCTAAAAGTATTGATTCTTGCGCTTCTATGTTTAGTGTTTGCTCTGGCGGGCTCGGTCGCTGCGGAAGACACGCTGAACGAATTTGTCATCGGTGTTAGCGAAACTGTCGTAACGCTTGATATGAGCGTGCGCAGCCCGTCATTGGCGCATAAACAGGTCAGCTACGCCATCTACGAGCCATTGCTGCGCCTGGGAACAGATGGCTCAATCAATCCCGCGCTCGCCACCGATTGGACTATGTCGGATGACAGGCTTACTATCACGCTCAACTTGCGCGAAGGCGTCAGCTTCCACGATGGCTCGCTATTAGACGCTGATACTGTCGTTTGGAATATCAACGGCGCCCTGGATCCGGATTTCGGTGATGGCGCGCTGGCGGACTATGGTCGGATAGAATCAGTTGAAGCCCTCGATGATCTTACCGTCCAGATCAATATGTCGGCGCCCGATGCCAACATTCTGCCGGCGCTTTCGGCCGGCAGCGACGCGCGAGCGCTGATTATGTCCCGGGAGGCTTATGAGGCTTTGGGAGCGGACGAGTATGCCTTCAATCCGTCGGGCACTGGCGCCTTCAAACTGGCCAGTTGGGAACCGGGAGTCGAGCTGGTTCTGGAACGCAGCGAAGATTATTGGGGAGAAAGCGCCGGCAACGCGGATCGGGTCATGTTTAGAGTCATCCTCGATGCATCGGCCGCCACGCTGAATTACCAGAGTGGCGACATACATACCATCTTTTCCATATCGGCGCCGGAACTTCCGCTGCTGGAAGCCGTTCCCGGCACCGTCTCCGGGGCAGTTGCCCGCGGTGTCAATGTCCTGGCGCTTAATCTGCACCGGCCGCCTTTCGACAATATCCATAATCGGCGCGCCGTTATGTATGCGCTGGATGTTGAACCAGTCATCAACCTGGTATACGGCGGTTTGGCACAGCCCGCACGCGGCATTACACCGCCGAATTCCTTTGCCTTCAGCGAGGAATCTCCTCCCCTTATCGCGCGCGATCTTGATGCTGCTCGCGCAGAGCTGGCGGTGGCGGGAAACTCGGACGGTTTTGAATTTGAGGTATCGGTTGTCGCCCAACCATTTCGTATCCAGGTTTTGGAGATCATGCAGGCGAGTCTTGCAGAAGTTGGGATCAGCCTGATCATTCAGGCGAATGAGCGCGCGCGGCATATTGCCGCCTTGCGCGAGGATATCGATATTGCCGAAGCCGGCTTTGTCCAAATTCTCGCGGCGCTCAGCGCACCAGAAGCCTACCTAAGCCGATTTGCTGGCTGCAGCGCCACGATTATGATCGTCCGCTATTGTACGGATGAATACGAAGCGCTGATGGCGGAACTGCCCGGACTCTTTGACAGCGCCGAACGGGCGGCGCATGTTCGCCACATGAATGAAGTCGCCTGGCGCGACACGATCGTTGTGCCCTACTTGTATCCCGAGATTCCTTACGTCTATCGCGGAGACATCATTGAAGGTTTCGCCCTAAACGGCTATGGCCTGCTGGACTGGACGAACTTCACCGTAGTTGGAGGATAGCGTCTTGTGATATCGCGGGGTCCTGTTTGCCGCTGCGACCCCGCGCTTGTTTCCGCCAAGCGATGCCGCGCGCGGGCGCCTGAAGCTGCAATCCCTGTAGATATCAGACGCAAAGGATCAGCCGGAGCGAGGACATGGGGCGCTATCTAGTTAGGCGCATCATCTTGATGGCGCCGACGATCATCATTGTCACCTTTCTTGTTTTTCTGCTGCTTTTTCTCAGCCCGGGCGATCCTATCCTGCTGCTCGTACCCATTGAGGAAGTCGGTCAATTAACCGACGAGGAGATGGATCAACTGCGCTCGGAATTGGGGCTGGACCGCCCGATCTATGTACAGTACGCCGATTGGCTTCTCGATGTCCTGCGTGGCGATCTAGGACGCTCGATTCACCAGCGCCGACCAGTGCTTGATCTCTTGGCGGCGCGTTTTCCGGTGACGATGGAGCTCGCGCTGCTGAGCGTGCTGCTCGCCTCGGTCGTCGCCATTCCCATCGGCATCTATACCGCTGTCCGGCCTGGCGGTTTGGGAGATCTGGTCGGTAATGTGATTGCGCTGTTGGGTGTGTCGGCGCCTAATTTTTGGGTCGCGCTGCTGCTCATAGTGCTGTTCGCGGTCCAGCTCAGATGGCTACCAGCCGGTGGTTTTGTCCGCATCACCGATGACCCGATCGCGCATGTCGAACGCATGATCTTGCCTGTCGTCACACTGGGCAGCGCGCTCATGGCCGTGACCATGCGCCTTACGCGATCCAGCATGCTTGAAGTTCTCAACGAGGATTATGTCCGTACCGCTCACAGCAAAGGTTTATCCCGAGGTAGGGTTGTCTATGTTCATGCGCTCAAAAACGCGCTCATTCCGGTTGTCACAACTGTCGGTTTGCAGATCGGCCGCATTCTTGGCGGCAGCGTTGCGATCGAATTGATCTTCTCGTTTCCGGGGATGGGCAAGCTGATGCTTGATAGCATCTTCGCTCGTGACTTCCCGGTGGCCCAGGGCGCCGTCTTGCTGATCACCATTTCGTTCATGTTGATAAACCTGTTTGTAGATTTCACCTACGCCTTGATTGATCCACGCATACGCTTCGTCTAGGAGTGGCGCGCATGACACCGTCAGCGGAGAATAGGGCACAAGGCGCCGCGGATCAGCCGACCGCCTCCCAGGCGCAATTCGAGACCGGGGCTCGTAACAGCCTCGCGTTTTTCTTCGAGCGTTTGTTCCGGCGTCCGCTACCGCGCGTCGCCTTTGTTTTGCTGCTGATTATTGCGCTTGCAGCCTTATTCGCCCCCTGGATTAGCCCCTACGACCCGATCAAGCCGGATTTCAGCGCCGCCCGCCAGGCGCCGAGCGCGGAACACGCCTTTGGCACCGACGATATCGGCCGAGACATGTTCGCCCGCATATTGGTGGGCGCGCGTGTCTCGCTAATGGCCGCCATCATTCCTCTGTCCATATCCATCGTGATTGGCGTTCCATTGGGCTTGCTCTCGGGCCTCGTCAAAGGCTGGCTCGACGATGTCATTATGTGCTGCCTTGACGCACTGTTGGCATTTCCCCGGATCATTCTAATCATCGCCATTGCGGGTCTCCTTGGTCCTAGCTTGACCAACGCCTTGATTGCGATCGGCATCGTTGGCATCGCGCCGCTCGCCCGCCTGGCGCGTGGCTTGGCCTTGTCCGCCAGTGAAGAAGATTACGTGCTCGCCGCCCGCGCGCTCGGATCATCAAACTGGCGAATCATGCTGGCGCATATCTTTCCCAACATCACCGCTGCCATCATTGTCACCGTGTCGCTGGATATAGGCGGCATCATCCTGGCCGAAGCCACCCTGAGCTTCCTGGGGCTCGGCATCCAGCCGCCCAACCCCAGCTGGGGCAGCATGGTTGCCGTCGGCAATCGCTATCTCCAGACGGCGCCCTGGATTTCGCTGGTGCCCGGTACGGCGATCTTTCTCACGGTTATGAGCGTCAACCTGCTCGGCGATGGTCTGCGCGATGCCTTGGATCCGTACCTGCGCAATCGCTAGTCGCCACTCAATAGCGCCGCGCGCGATCCTGCGGTGCGAAGGCTGGAGCTGAGCGAAAGACTGTGGTCGCGCCACTGCTCCGTTTGACAGCCCAATCGCGACTCGTTAGAATCCGCCTCATTCAGCCGCTTGTTAACAGCGAGCGGATTTATTTGGAGAGACTATGGCGGAACCCCTTTCTGCAAGGACCGATTTGGTCAGCCTGAAACAGGAACTTGTTGATGGCGCGGCGCTGGTCGCCAGCATAGGGCTAGTGCCGCTGACGCAAGGCAACCTCAGCCTGCGCGATCCGGCTAGCGGGCATGTCCTCATGACC
The DNA here is from genome assembly GCA_012270545.1 of Anaerolineae bacterium. Classification (GTDB taxonomy): domain Bacteria; phylum Chloroflexota; class Anaerolineae; order Aggregatilineales; family Phototrophicaceae; genus UBA6055. The sequence goes on from JAAXID010000054.1 coordinate 13,479, forward strand.
CCGCATGATTTTGCTTACGACCAGATGACCACCGCCGATGTCGTGGTGCAGGACCTGGACGGCGGCGTCATCGAGGGATTCCGCGAGCCCTCGCACGAATCGCCTGTGCATCTGGCTGTCTACGAGAAACGACCGGAGGTGCTCGGCATCGTACATGCGGAGCCGATCTACACCAATCTCTTCGGCGTGCTGCACAAGCCGATCGCGCCTTTGCACGTCAATACGCTGATCGATGTCGGCGGCGAAGTGCCGGTGATGCCCTTCGCGCCCAGCGGCTCGCGCCAATTCGGCTATGATATGCTGGCGGTGATGGGCGACAAACGCGCCGTCGTCTGGGCGAATCACGGCATGCTGGCGGTGGGCGAGAGCCTGCGCAAAGCGATTCACTGCACGGTCATGGTTGAGATTTCGGCGCAGCTCTATCACATGGCGCTGCAGCACGGCGAACCCTATCAAATACCGCGGCAGTATCACAACCGTCTGGTCGGTTAATGTGAAACCTGAACATTAGAGCGTTCGGAAAGGGGGCGATAAAGACGACAGAGGAATGACAGTGGTTGTTCGAGCAATTTAAGATCATGAATTGCTAAAGGAGAAGAAACATGTATCGCAAAGTCTTGTTTGCAGTTTGTGTCCTGCTCATCCTGGCGGTGAGCGCGCCAATATTCGCCCAAGATGAAGTGGTCGTTCGCTTCCGTTCCTGGAGCCCGGTGATCGCTACTACTAACGCGATGATCGAAGCCTTCAATGAAGCGAATCCGGACATCACCATCGAGCCCGATATCACCAACTATCCCGAATATCTCGTCGACTTGCAGACGATGGCGGCCGGCGGCGCGCTGCCCGATTTGATCGGCCTCGAGCCCGGCGCCTTGACGCAGCAGTATCGTGATCACCTGATGCCACTGCAAGATTGCGCCGTCGCCACCTGGGGCGAAGACTGGGAGGATCAGTTCTTCCCTGTTGGCATCGAGCAGGCGCGCCTGGGCAACCCCGAGGGCGACGAGAATATCTATGGCTTGCCGGTCCTCGTCCAGACGATCAACATGTGGTACACGGTGCCGATATTCGAAGAAGCGGGCCTTGAGCCGCCGACCACCTATGACGAGCTGAAGGAACTGGCGGATATGTTCAACGCGCAGGGGATCGCCCCGGTCATGATCGGCGCGGGCGATGGCTGGATCCGCCGCGATGTCTACATGCAGCTGATCCACAATGTCGCGCCCGGCTTGATTTATGAGGCGGAAGACGGCAATGCCAGCTTCACGGACGAGCCCTTCGTCGAGGCGATGACTTGGTGGAAACGTCTCTTTGATGATGGCATCTTCCAGATCGGCGCGCTGGGCATGACGCATTACCCGGCTGCGGTTGAACAGATTCAGGCGGGACGCGCCGCCATGTTCCCGATGGGCGCCTGGTGGCAGCAGCAAGCGGCAAATGCCGATCCGCCGCCGCTGGATCAAAATCTGTCGGGCTACGCGCCCTTCAAGTTCCCCGATGTCACAGGCATGGGCGCGCCGGAAGACTTGCTGGGCGGCATTGACGTCATGCTAGGCGTCACGCGAGACTCGGCGAATCCGGACGCGGCTTGCAAGGTCATCACCGACTGGATCAGCGGCGCCGGCGCCCAAGCCTTGATCAACACCTATAACGACCTGCCGGCCTATATCGGTTTGCGGCCCGAGTCCTTCGGCTCGGAGAATCAGGAAGCGGTTTGGGATCTCTTCACCGAAGATTGGCTGGCCAGCGTGAAATACGCCCGTCAGCTGAAGAGCCCCGATGTCAAGCAGGCGCTGGAAGACGCGCTGGCCGCTGTCGCCGCCGGTGAGATGACGCCGGCGGAAGGCATGCAGCTGGTCGAAGACGCCAACAGCATGTAGTTGGGGAGCTGACCCCTCCCAATTTGGATTTTGTAGGGGCGGTCTATTGGATCGCCCTCCTGCAAAGAAAGAACACCACAGAGGGCGGCCCGCTGCCGCGCGTAGACACTGCGGTCAGGTCGTCCCTACACCGTGATTAACTGATTTAGGTCAGGGCTGTGAATCGCCCCTCCATGTCACGCAACTGGCTGATCGACAATCAGGGTCTCTTCTTCATGGCGCCCGCTATGATCCTGTTCGTCGTCTTCGTGCTCTATCCGATCTTCTACATCTTCAATGCCAGCATGTACGACTGGGATGGCATCAACAAAGCGATCTTCGTCGGCATCCAGAACTACATCGAGATGTTCAGCGATGACCGCACCTTCTCACTCGCGATTCGCAATTCCTTCTACTGGACCTTCTTGACCATCTTCCCGCAGATGTTCTTGGGTTTCATCCTGGCTTATATCCTGACGTCGGGCATTCCGCTGCAGAACGTCTTCCGCATCATTTTCTTCATGCCCGCGATTGTTTCGCCCGTTGTACTCGGCATTGTCTGGCAACGGATTTACGCGCCCTTCGGCGGCTTGCTGGCGGATTTCGGGATGGAGATCGGGGCGCGCTTCTTGATCCAGCCTTATCTGGCCGATCCCAAGATCGCCATCTTCTCCACCATATTCGTCAACGTCTGGCAGTGGACCGGCTTCTCGATGCTGATGTATGTCGCCGGCTTGCAGGGCTTGTCGCAAGAAGTGCTGAGCGCGGCGGAAGTCGATGGCGCCGGCACGCGACAGCGCATCCAGCATATTATCCTGCCCATGCTGCGTCATGTGCATCTGACGCTGATTCTGCTGGGCGTCATCGGCACGTTGCAGACCTTCGCCCTCGTCTTTATGCTGACGAAAGGCGGTCCCAATCACGCCACTGAAATGCTGCCGACTTACATCTTCCAGAAAGCTTTCACGCTGCAAAGCATGGGCTACGCCTCGGCGGTGGCGGTCGTCCTGTTGGTGATCGCGCTGAGCGCCAGCATCTTCCAGGTGCGCGTTCTCGGTTCACGCTTCACTATTGGCAGCTAGCGGCAATTGAGGGCGCGATGAGGGTGCGAAAACAAGAGCAAAGACGCTTCACTCGCCGCCATGCCGCCAAGGCGCTCGCCTTCGTCTTCGTCAGCGTACTGGCGCTGGTCTGGCTGGTGCCGATCATCATGATGTTGGTCGTCTCGTTTATGCCGCCCGATCAGCGCGCGCCGCGTTTTGGCGGCCTGCTCATCAGCGGCGTCAGTTGGCGAAACTACGTGACGGTATTCGAAGACGCTGAAATCATGAAGCATTTCATCAACAGCGCCGCCGTGACGATCCCCTCCGTCGTTCTCGTCGTCCTCATCAGTTCGCTGGCGGCTTTCGCACTGGCGCGCCTCAAGTTTCTCGCGCGTGATATCTGGTTTTATCTCTTAATTATGACGCTGATGCTGCCGATCCCGACGCTGGTCGTGCCCATCTTTCAGATCAACAAGGCGCTGGGACTCAACGACAGTTATCTGGGCTTGATCTTGCCGTATACGGCGCTGGGCGTGCCCTTCGCCATCGTCATTCTGCGCAGCTTCTTCGCCGGCTTCCCTATCGAGATTGAAGAGGCGGCGCGGCTCGATGGCTGCACGCGCTTCGGCATCTACTGGCGCATTATGATGCCGGTCAGCTGGCCCGCCGTGGCCGTGGTGATCATCTGGCAGTTCATGACCTCCTGGAACGAATTCATCCTGGCGCTGGTGACGATGAACTCGGTCGATGTCAAACCGCTGACGCTGGTGCCGCTCGTTTACAGCGGACAATTCATGATGCGTCCGGGTCCCATGTTCGCTATTTTGACGCTCATCACGCTGCCGGTGATCGTGGTTTACTATTTGATGCAGCGCTTCATGGTCAGTGGCTTGACGGCGGGCGCGGTGAGAGGTTAGGACAGCTATGAGTTTGATGGGCATTGATGTCGGCACGACCGGCTGCAAGGTCGTCGCCTTTGACGAGAGCGGCGCGGTCTTGGCGCAGGCCGGGCGCGAATATCCGCTGCTCAGCCCCAATCCGGGCTGGTACGAGCTCGATCCCGAGCAGGTTTGGTCATTCATCTGCGAGTGCCTGCGCGCGGTCAATGCGCAGGTCCGGCATGACCCCGTGACCGCTCTGTCACTGTCGTCGCAGGGTGAAGCGATGGTGCCGGTGGCGAAAGACGGCACGGTATTGGCGAACAGCCCGGTCAGCTCCGACCGGCGCAATACGAAACAGACGGCCGCGATGGAAGCGGCGCTGGGGACGGCGCGAATCTTCGAGCTCACGGGCCAGCCGATGAGCACGATTTACACGTTGCCCAAGCTGCTCTGGTTGCGGGATCACGCGCCCGAAATTGTCGAGCGCGCCTGGAAATTTCTCTGCTACGTTGACTTTGTGGCTTTCAAGCTGGGGGTGGAGCCGGTCATCGATTACAGCATGGCGGCGCGCACGCTGGCCTTCGATTATCGGACGGAGGATTGGTCCGACGAGCTGCTGACGGCCGGGCATGTCCGCCGCGATCAGTTGGCGCGGCCGTTGCCTAGCGGCGAGATCATCGGCGAGATTCCGCGAAAACTGGCGCAGGAGCTTGGTTTCAGGGGATCGGTCAAGGTGGTGACCGGCGGGCATGATCAGCCGGCGGGGGCGCTGGGAGCAGGTGTGCTGCAGCCGGGCACCGCCATGTTAGCTATTGGCACGACCGAAGCGCTGGTAGCGGTCACCGAAAAGCCGCGCAGGCAGATGCTGGACTACAACGTCTCCTGTTATCACCATGCGGCGCCGGGCAACTTCATCGCCCTTAGTGGCAACCAAACCGGCGGTCGCTTGCTACGCTGGTATCGCGATGAGCTGGCGGCGGCTGAACGCGCCATCGCCGACGAGACAGGGCGCGATGTCTATGATGTCATCGTCGAGCAGATCGATGACGCGCCGGGCGATATGATCCTCCTGCCTTATTTTGTCGGCAGCGGCGCGCTGCACAACGATCCTGCCGCGACGGGTGTATTGATTGGTCTGAATTTTGACAGCAAGCGAGCGGATATCGTCCGCGCCATCCTCGAAGGCTTGACCTACGAACAGGCGCTCTGCATCCGCAGCTTGAACGAAATCGGCGTCGAGGTTAATCGGATAACGGCCATCGGCGGCGGCTCGCGCTCGCAACGCTGGATGCAGATCAAGTCCGACATTATTAATCTGCCCCTCTCGGTCATTCACACATCGGAGGCGGCCAGCCTGGGTGTGGCGATGCTGGCCGGCTGCGCGACTGGCGTCTACAGCAGCCTGGAGGAAGCGGCGGCGCAATTGATCAAGCTGCGCAAGACCTTTTATCCGCGACCCGATCGCGTCCCGCACTATCAGCGGCAACTGACGATATTCGCCGACCTGTACAGGGCGCTGCGCCCGATATACGAGGCGATGTCGGCGGGTGACTGATTGACGGCGGGCTTATTCGCCGCCCTGGAGCCGGCGGCGGCGCTCTTCGATCTGCGCCAGCACGTTGTTGGTGACCTCGGGCACCTCTTTTTCTTTCTCTTCCAGGCGGGAAATATCCGGCTGCTCAAGGTCTTTGGCGTTGATGACGACATCGCTGTCTTTGAATTCGATTTCGCCTTTTGGGTTGCTCTTCAGCGACTGCTTCATCGCAGTGACTTTTTCGTCTTGAATGGCTTCAACTTCCGCGTCGCCGAGTTCCGTCACTTCAGCCCCGGCTTCAGCCTTCTTGGCTTTCGCGCTTTCAGCTTTGGCTGCTTCGTCTTTCGCAACCGTGCCCAATGGCCGCCGCCGTCTGTGTCGCTTTTCGTTCTTCTCTTCGCCCGTCTGCTCCGGCGTTCCAGCGAAATCGCTTAGGGCCTCGCCCACCTTCACCGTCGCCTCGACCGCTTTCTTCGTGCGGCGGAAGCGGCTGAAGAGGCCGCGCGCCCCTTCTTCAACCTCATCGGCGGTTGGCGCCGGCGCCTCACTGAGCGCCCAGCGATAGCCGGCGTAAATGCCCCCGCCCACGATCAGGAAGGGCAGCACAGTCTGGATCACCTGCACAAGGATGCTCATCACCGCCAGCGCCGCGATGGTCACCAGCAGGACGATGACGAGCTTTATCACTTTCTCCTTGTCGAACTCCATAGACAGCGCTCCGCAATCGTCCCGGATGCTACCCGCGCGCGCCAACATGGGCGGCGCAAGGGGCATATAATGTATTATACGTGATTTGCCCATCCTTGAACGGGGCGTAAATTAGCGGACGCGCGACTTTTTCTTGCCCTGGGGCGACGCCTGCTGTGCTATAAGCGTGAGAGCGCAGCCGATCGCACGTTTAAATTGGAAGCGGACCAAAGGAGCCCATGCCTTCGAACACGGTCATATTACAGGCCTTTGTCTTGCCTGACCGCAATTTCCACGAGTGGCTGGCGGTATTGCGCCCCTACCTCGAGAAGTTTGAACGGGTGGCGGTGGTGCGTTCGCCGGCCGGCAACAATCTCAATCGCTTCCGCAACGTCACGGCGGTGGACGCGCCGATGACCTGGTGGCAGGATTCCGCTCTGACCCATATCCGCCGCGTTTACCCCTCGGTTGTCATGGTCGATGTGATTGATGTCGATACGCCGGCAGCGCTAACCCCGATCGTGCGGCGCCGCGTCGACAATGACGACCGCTATGGCGAGCGGGATAACGAGCCGCAGCATATCTTCCAGCGCTTTGTGCTCGAATGGCCGACTAGCGCTCGCCCGCTAGCTGTGCTCGCCCGCTTTAATGCCGACGAGGAGGATGGCGACCTGCGCCGCAGCCTCGCTATGCTGACACATGAAGACGCCGATATTCTTTGCGCGGCGGCCGGCCGGGTGACCGCCGTCGGCGACAGCATCCAGGTGGAATCGCTGGTCGAGGCGGAGCGTTGGATAACGACATACGAGGGCGTCAAGAACCGCCATGTTGCCGTGGGCGATGAGGTCGAGCTGGGGCAGGTGATGGCGAAGGCGGCCGGCGATGAATTGCGCCTCATTGTCCAGCGGCCCGCGAATGGCGGCATCAGCTTGCTCGGGCTGGACAACGTGATGAATCCGCGCGATTACATCTATATCCCGCAATTTCGCGTCCGGCCGCTGGTCGACAATTTGCGCGTCAGGAAGCTGCCCAGCACCTATGCCAGCATCATCGGCAATGTTTTCAGCTGGCATCTGCTGGAACCGCAGGAACATCACGGGCGCGCGATCGAAAAGGTTGGCAACGATGGCAGCTGGCTCAAGGTGCGCGCTGTCAGCGGCATTGAAGGCTATACCGCTGCCTGGTTCCTGCGGGGGACCACGCTGGAAGAGGGTCAGGTGGTTTTTCCCGGCGTCAACCCGGCCGGCGTCAACCTCGATATCTTCCATCCCATGGGCAAGCCGGAGGCCTCTCGTCTGGGCGATATGGGCTGGTTGCGTTTCGGCTACAATGTCTCGAATTTGCGCGGCTCGGAGGATATCAAAGCGGCCTTTCAACGCTACCGGCCGCATGTGGAAGCCTATCGCGAAGCCGGTTACCGCATTGTCTTCACCACCAGCCACCAGACCTACGGCGAAGGCAAAGCCGAGTTCTGGCCCTGGTCACAGATGACCGATGCCAAATGGGGGATTCTCATCGAGCGCTTCGCCGACATGATGGCTGAGATCGCCGCGCAGTGGGCGGGGACTGGTTTGGTCGCCGCTTGGCAAATATGGAACGAGCCGGACTCCTTGAGCGGGGTGGCGTCGGTGCCGCTGCCCGCCAGAAACTACGGGATCATGTTCGATCAGGTGTACCGCGCCATCCGCAGCGCCGACAGCGGCGTCCATATTATCACGGCCGGTTTCAACAGCGGTCCGCAGCGGGGCAGCGCCTATGCCCGCCAAATGCTGCGAGCGCTGCCGGACGATGTGCGGCCCGATGGGCTGGCCTTTCACCCCTATGGCCGCGGCGTCAACGGTCATCCTCATTATTCGATGTTCGGGCATATAGATGAGTCCGTCTGGGCATACAGTTCGGTCTTGCCGGATAAGCCACTCTGGATCACCGAGTGGGGCGTGCTTGATCGCCCGGATGATGACCCGGCGCAGATCGCCCGTTACGCGACCGATATGATGCGCTATCTGAAACGTCAGTATCCGGGACGAATCGCCACCATGATTTGGTACGCCTGGGCGCAGGGGATGCACAATGGCTTTGGCCTGGTTGACGGCGCGGGCAATCCGCGGCCGCCACTTACGCAGCGCTTTCTCTCCGCCTGATGTCACCCAGTGCCAGCTGCCAGGGAGCGGTAAATTCTGAGGACATAAAGTCTCCGCGTATCAAAAAAGAAATCTCTGTGTTGCCGGTCGGTGTCCACGTGACCCTCTGTGTCTCTTTTTTTGTTGAACTCGCTAAATTCCATCTGCAATCATGCCGATATTTGTAGGGGCAACTTATCAAGTCGCCCGAAAACGCATCCTACCGCTACGACGGGCGACCAGGTTGGTCGCCCCTACAATTCTCACCATTGCGAGTTCACCATTATGTGTGAGCTAAGTCGTGACTTGCGAGCGCTGTGGTGAGTGCCCCCGTGTGTAACACGCTATGCGTCGTGAGCCCTTGAAATTACCACTCCCCTTAGCTTAAAAAGTTGCGGCGCGCGGCGCTAACGCAGTAATATAGATATACCGAAACGTGGCGAAAGAATAACGATCATGTTGCGACGGTTTCCGCTACTTACCCTTATGCTCTTTCTTGTCAGCGCCGCCCCGCCATTCTCGCTGGCGCAGGCGGATTGCGATTTCAGCTTCTCGAATTACGCCCGCGCCGTGGAGCTGCATGATGTGGGTGATTATTGGCGCGCGCTGCGGCATTACCACTGCGCGCAGTTGGAGGATCCAGATGAAGCTATCATCCCGATTCTTATTGAAACCGTGTATGAAGACATCGCCAATGGGTCTTCGGCCTGGTCGCGCCCCGAAAGCACAGCAAGCGCGACCGCCTGCGATCCGGCGCAGGATCATGCGCAGTTGGGTAGCGAAGCGCATGAGGCCGGAAATACTGACTTGGCACTTATTCATCTGCAGTGCACTCTGCTGGACAATGCGCAGAATAAGGACATTCTCTATCGGTTGGGGCAGATTTACATCAATCGCGGCGATACGCGCACGGCGCAGTATTACTTCAATCGCGCCGAACTAGCTGCCGCTACTAACGCGGACGCAGTAGCGCGCGAGGATCTGCTGACGGTCTTGCTGGGCGCTGAGGCGCGCAGCGTGCTCGCTGCTGACGCTCTGAAGAATCTGAGCCTGACCTCAGCTGATCCGGGTGAAAGCGGCGAGTATTTGCCGCCGGGCAATGAATACCAGGGGACCGTCCTGATTGTGATCTGGACCAGTCGTCGAGATCGGAGCGTCGATGCGCGACAAGCCGATAATCGTTACACCATCGGCCGGTTGGAGCAGGCGCTGGAGCAGGATCCGACGCGGGTGGATCTGCGCTGCGAATTGGGACGGCTGTATATGGCGCGCGGCGATTATGCCGCTGCCTTCGGTCAGTTCTACCCCTTGATCTCGGAGCGGCTCGGCGACCATTGCAAGCGTTAAAACCAGGGTGAGGCAGCCCGGCTTGAACGCAAGCGAAGCAGCGCGCCGTGTGAGGCTCGCGCGGCTGGTTTCTGTTATACATCGGCAAGGAAACCGTTACTTCGCCTTTAGCATTGCCGCATAGGCTGGAATAGGTTCGAAACTTGAGAGAGCATTAGGGGTATGCTCTCTTTGTTTAGCTAAGGGAGGACAGGAACGATGAAGAGACCCTCGCTTTTTCTGCTGCTGGCGCTGCTGACAATGCTGGCTCTGGGCGGGCTGGCGCAGGCGCAGCGGACGCCGAAAGAGTTATTCGAAGGCGAAGTGCTCGCGCCCGAATTCCCGACCGATCTCGACTGGATCAACATCGATAACCCGCTGACCATGAGCGGTCTCGTCGGCAAGATCGTCATCTTCGACTTCTGGACCTACGGCTGCATCAACTGCTTGCACGTCATTCCGGTTTTAGAGCGGGTGGAGCAGAAGTTCGCCGACGAGGTGGTGGTGATCGGCGTGCATTCGGCCAAATTCGAGAACGAAGGGCAGACGGAAAACTTACGGCAGATCGTGCAGCGCTACGGCATTCACCATCCGGTGATCAACGACAATGAATTCGAAGTTTGGCGCAATTATGGCGCGCGCGCTTGGCCCACGGTCGCCGTCGTTGATCCGCGCGGTTACTGGGTCATTCGGCAATCGGGCGAAATCCCTTTCGAAACTTTCGACAACTATCTCTCCGGCATGATCGAATACTATGATGAGCAGGACGCGAGCATCATCGACCGAACGCCGCTCGAGCTGGCCTTGGAGGGCGCGGGCGATCCCGGTACGCCGCTGCTCTATCCCGGCAAGGTGCTGGCTGATGAAGCGAGCGACCGCCTGTTCATCGCCGACAGCAGCCACAATCGCATTGTCGTCGCGGATCTGACGGCGCGCGCGGTGGTCGATATCATCGGGTCGTCGGCGCGCGGCAAAGACGACGGCAGCTTTGAAAGCGCGACATTTGACAAGCCGCAGGGCTTGGCGCTGGCTGGCGACCTGCTCTACATCGCCGATGTCAACAGTCACGCCATACGCGCCGCCGATCTGGCTGAGCGCAGGGTGACGACGGTTGCGGGCAATGGTGTCATGGGCCGGCAGCGTTTGCCCTTCGGGGTTCAGATTGAAGCGCCGACATCGGTCTCTCTGCGCAGCCCCTGGGATGTCGAATT
>JAAXID010000215.1:0-21005 GCA_012270545.1 Anaerolineae bacterium
GCGGCGCCGCTGCGTATACTTGCATGAGAGCAGCGTGACAACAAATTGGATAGGCCATGGGACTTGAAGACACGATAGCGGAAGCGATCGTCATGGCGATGGATGAACTCGCTGGCAATCCGCAGCGAGCGGTGAAATCAGCCTTGGACTGCGACTCGCCTGCGCAATGGATCAAGCAGGAAACGACCAAGCTGGCGGTCATCGGCGGCGCCGAGATGATTGTGCCCGGTTTGCACGCTTTTACGATTCCAACCGGCGTCAGCTACCTCTTGCACAAGATGGGCTATATCAGCTGGGGGATTGGCGCGCTCAAAGGGGCTTACATTGTCGAAACGGAAGCCTATTCCGACCTGCGCAACATCCTGGCGCTCTGGGCGAATGAGTCCGACTTCAACGCCAATATCATTGAGCATTTGGCGATTTCGCTTGATGCGCTGCGCTGGGCGCTCACTGAGAGGGGCCAGGCGGCGATGCCGAACCTGCTTGAGGCAGCAGGAGACGAGACGACGCTGCGCAGTTATCACATCTTGCAGAAACTGGCGGAGAATTTCGTCGCCGGCGATGAACGAGGTTACGCGATTGCGCAGGCGATGATGGGCGCGGAAGAGGCGGCCAGCGCGCTCGCTGTCGGCAAAGCTAACGTGAACCACCTGAATTGCGAAGTCATGCTGACGCGACCGCTGGGGCGGAAGATCAGCCGGCGTCTGGCTTATAAACTCGCGTCAAGGATTAGCGCCCGCGTACCGGCGAAGATGATCGTAGGCTTCATTCCGGTAGCCGGGGCGGTTGTCAATGCCTTCCTCAATGTGCAGACGATCCAGAGTATGGCGGAGGCGGCCGAAAAGTACTATGACCGCCGGTTGCGGCGCGAACATCTCGAAGCAGCGGCTGTCCCCTGACCCCTCTCAGCGAGAATCCGCGGCCGCGCGAAGCTCGCCGATCATTTCCCGCACGATCCGCTTATAGGTTTCCAGTTTCTCGGCGCTGCTTAGATGATGCAAGGCGATCGTCGGCCGGCCGTTCGCTTTCCCCGCTTTGAAGCGTTGCGCCTTTGGCAACAGTTGGTTGAGCTGCCGCAGGGTCGCGGCGCGAACCCGCTTTCGGTCGAATGGTTTGCGCGCCGCCAAGAGATCCAGCGGAATCTGAGCAGCAGGCTTTCGGCGATAAGCCCAGACCGAGAATACCGTCACCAGTTGTCGATTCAGTTTGATGCGCGCATGAAAGCCGGGCTTGGTCACCCCGCCAAATGCCACTTCATCCGCCACACCTCGCGCCCAATGGAAGAGGTCGCGAGCAGCAAGCGCGGCGATATCACCGTCGGAAAGCTGCTCAAGGAAGGGAAAGAAATTTGCTTCAACAGGTTCACGGGAGATAGTCGCGATCCCGCGCTGTTTGGCCGCCTCGTCGTATTCAAGCGCGGAGTGTATGGATTTGACGAGCTTCGCCATGCCATCCGCCGGCCGCTCGCGGATATCGCAATATTGGATGTTGATGAGATGCAGGGGAATTAGGATATCGGCGACCAGCGCCGTGAATACCGGCTTGTTCAATTGCCAGGCGTAGAGGCATTCGCGCTCAACCCAGACCGAACTCGCGCTCGCTGCCGAGAGCACAACCACGACCGCATCGCAGCGCTCGATGCCCGCCTGGATCTCGCAGAGCCAGTCGGCGCCGCCGCGGATATTCTCGAAGTCCACCCAAACGCCGATACCTGCGCGTTTCAGCGAGTCGGCGACATAAGAGGTTTCATCGCTGTCTTGATTGCTATGGCTGATGAAGACTTTGGGCATGGCTTCTCATTTTGCCGCATTCAGCTTTGGCTGCCGGCGGCATAGCGCTTGATGACATCGCGCGCGACTACCATGCGGTGCACCTCCGAGGCGCCATCATAGATGCGGAACGAGCGCGCCTTCTCGTACCAGCTTGAAAGCGGCAGATCGCGCGAGATGCCGCTTCCGCCACAGATTTGTACGCAGCGGTCGAGCACGCGATTGACAATCTCCGAAACTTGCACCTTGGCGATTGAGGTCTCGACGCGGGCTTGCTCGCCCTGCGCCAGCAGCCAGGCCGCTTCCTGGATCAGCAGCCGGCCCATTTTCAGCTCCATTTCCGAATCGGCCAGCATCCATTGGATCGACTGATGGCCTGTCAGCGCGCTGCCGAATGCTTCGCGCCCGGCCGCGTAGTCTGTCGCGATTTCGAGGGCGCGTTGGGCGATGCCGGTCCAGCGCATGCAGTGGGTCAAGCGCGCCGGACCCAAGCGTGACTGCGCCAGCATGAAGCCCTGACCCGCTTCGCCTAGGATGGCGCTATCGGGCAGCCGCAGATCTTCGTACAGAATCTCGACGTGGCCGCCGAAGTCCTTCGTGCCCATCACCGGTACATCGCGCAGGATATTGATGCCGGGACTATCGCGTGGCGCCAGAAACTGCGTGCAGCCCTGATAGGGATGCGCAGCGGGGTCGGTCACCGCCATGATGATGAAGAAGTCGGCGATTTCACCGTTGGTGGTCAGCCATTTATGACCGTTGATAACCCAGTCGCCGCCATCGCGGACGGCGCGCGTTTGGATCATGCGCGGGTCGCTGCCAGCGCCCGGCGGCGGTTCCGTCATGGAAAAGGCGGAAAAGGTCTCGCCCTTCGCCAGGGGCACGAGGTAGCGTTCGACTTGCTCTTCGTTCGCCCAGTTGCCCAGCAGGTGCATATTGCCCTCATCAGGCGCGGCACAATGAATGGACAAAGGTCCCAGCATGCTGCGTCCCGCCACTTCGAATACCGGAACAATCTCCTGGATGTTCAAGCCCATGCCACCCCATTCCTTTGGCATGGTCGGCGCCCAGAGCTTGGCTGCCTTTGCCTTGGTGCGCAAGTCCTGAAGGATGTCTTCGTTGAGGTCCCTGCCAGAGTGAAGCAGTTCCGTCTCAACCGGCATAACTACATCGTCGACGAATTGGCGGACGTGGTGGGCGATCGTCTCCACGTGGCGGGGGATGGTGAAGTTCATTGGCTGCGACCTTTTGGCATCAGGACGAGTATTCGGCGCGAGTATACCATAACGCCGCCGTTCTTTTGCGAATCTTTGCTCGCGCATTGCGCCGCTGCGCAGCCGGTTTGCGCTGGCATTGGGCATCAACTATACTTGGAGAGAATCTAGGAGAGGCGCATGCGAAAATTCATCATCGATACGGATACAGCTTCGGATGATGCCGTCGCCTTGGTCATGGCGCTGCGGCAGCCCGACATTGCGGTTCAGGCGATCACGGTGGTCGCCGGCAACGTGCCTTTGCCGCTGGGCCTTCAGAATGCGCTTTACACCGTAGAGCTTTGCGGCGCCGACGCCCCTGTTTACGCCGGCTGCGCCAAACCGCTAACGCGCGACCTGGAGACGGCGCAGGATTTGCATGGGCACGTTGGCTTGGGCGATATCGGCTTGCCCTTGTATGGACGAGAGCCCGCTGATGGACACGCCGCCGATGTGCTGCGCGCAGTCATCAATGCCAACGCCGGCGACATCACATTGGTGACGCTCGGACCCCTGACCAATGTGGCGCTGGCGCTGCTGCGTGAGCCGGAGTTGGCGCGGCGCGTGTCGCATTGCTGGATCATGGGCGGCACCGGCTCGGGCCATGGCAACGTAACGCCGACGGCGGAATACAACATCTGGGTCGATCCGGAAGCGGCGCGGATCGTATACGAATCAGGCATGAAGATGACAATGGTCGGCTGGGATATCTCCTGGAAATACGCGACTTTCAACGCCGAGCAAGCCGCCGAAATCCGCCGCATTGGTACGCCGCTGGCGGAATTCGTGGTGGATATTCAGCCGACCCTGACCGAGTATTCGATGACAGAAAACGCGCTGCCTGGATTTGACTTGCCGGATCCGATCACGATGGCAGCAGCTATCGACCCGACAATCGCCGAATACAAGGACTATCGCGTCGATGTGACGACGGGGGAGGGCTTGGAGCGCGGGATTACGGTTGTGGATGTGCTCGGCGTCAGCAAACGCGCGCCGCAGATGCGGGTAGCGATCAGCGCCGATAGAGCCGCCTTTGTCGAAATGCTGAAACGCTGCGTGTCGTGAAGAGCTGAGAACCGGGCGCGCGCTGAAGTCTGAATGTGCGCCCTTATTTTTCGCGGGTGGCGTCTAGCGGAACCGAGCCGTGCCCGGCAAAGCCACTGCCCGGATTTGGGATGACCAACTGCGTGCCGCTATAGAGTTTGAGCGGCTCGTCGCCCAAGTTGGCCAGGATGATTTCGGCGACGCTCGTCTCGTATCGCCGCCCGATGCTGTACAAGGTCTCACCGTGTTCTACAACATGCACGAGCGCCGGCGGATGCTTGAAGGTTTTGTACCCGGGCCAGCCGTTGACGCGCGCTAAGCTGTTGAGTGCCTCTTGCGCGCGTTGGCCACGGGCAAGTTCGGCTTCGGAAGCGGGCAGGGCGCCGCTCCAATCCAGCACCTGCAACTCCCGACTGGCCGTAGGCCCGAGGATGCCGATCACGCTTTCGCCTTGCTGCGCGGTCTGTCCGAATATCGTGGTCACTTTGCCGCGGTGTACGGTCAGGCTGAGCGCATTGCGATGCACCTGCTGGAACGTGACCAAAGAGCCGATGTGAATATCGACGCCGTTGATGGTGAGATTGACGGGCAAGTCCGCCGGCGTCTGAATGGCGACCATCGGTTCGGCCTGGTCGCAGGCTGGGTATTCCGCACTCGTCGTTATGGAAAGCGCCTGAAAGGGGAAACTTGCGCCGATGCCAATCGTCGGCAGCGTTTCCATCGCATTCAAGCGAGCCACTTCCACCCGCTCCACCCAGGAGATCTTGCCGTCGTTCACGACGCGCAGCCATTCTCCTGTGTCGTCATAGGCATCGACCAGCAGCAGCTCATCGACGGCGACTGTCCCAACAGGTGCGGGAATAATGCCGGGATTCTTGAACAGCGTCGTTTCAGCCAATGCCGCCGTGCTCAACGGTTCGCCAATTGGCGCGACGGAAGCGGGGTCGATTTCGTTGATGACTTCGGCCGCGCCCGCCAGCATCACGATGATGCCGGGTCCTTTATATGTCTGCGGCTGTCTTGCCCGCAAATTGATGATTGCGATGCCCCAGCGCGCCTGCTCCGCGTCCAGCGCGGCCGTTCTAACGCTCGACAGCCCGACTACAGAAGCGCGCTGAGAAGGAAGGCTGAAGTCCTCGCCATTTTCATTCTCCGCGAAATGGGCTGCCACAAGTGGATGGCTGTAGCAAATGCTGTCCCTTTCCAGGTCGGCGCAGTTTTGACGGATGCTTGAAAACGCTTTGTCGACCGTCTCTCCGCAGAGGTCATCCTGTGCGCTCGCAGCGGCCAGGCCGACGAACGCGAGCAGGACAAGCAGAGCATTGAGACGTATGAGTGCCACTATGGGAAGCTACTTTCGAAGGTTATCGAATCCTGCGTATATGCTACCACAGATGCGAACCGTGTGCGTTCAGCCTCTCCGATAATTCAGCGCGCGGGCTTGGCTTTCCGTTGCCTTTTGCGCGGCGCCCTCGCTGCCTTCTTCTGCGCCTTACGCCACTGATCGCGCAAGGTGACCGTGCGATTGAATACCAGCTTTTCCGCCGTTGTGTCTTCATCGACGACGAAATAAGCCAGCCGCTCAAATTGGAAGCGATCGCCCGCTCGCGCCTTCCGCAGATGTGGCTCAACATAGATCGGGTCGACCACCTTAAGCGAGTCGGGATTGATAAATTCAGTGAAGTCGGTGTCTCGGTCGCTATCGGGATGCTCCACGGTGAACAGCGTGTCATATAGACGGGCTTCCGCTTCAATGGCATGCTGTGCGGACACCCAATGCAAAGTGGCTTTGACGCGCCTGCCATCGGGCGCGGAGCCGCCGCGGGTCGCCGGGTCGTAGCGGCAGCGCAGTTCGATGATCTCGCCGCGGTCGTCCTTTATCACATCAGTGCAGGTGATGAAATAGGCGTAGCGCAATCGCACTTCCCGACCAGGCGCCAGGCGGAAGAATTTGCGCGGCGGATCTTCCATGAAATCATCACGCTCGATATAGAGTACTTTGGAGAAGGGTACCAGCCGCGTGCCGGCCGATTCATCTTCCGGGTTATTGACGGCGTCCATCTCTTCGACCAGATCGTCCGGGTAATTTTCGATGACGAGCTTGAGCGGATTGATCACCGCCATGACGCGATTCGCCGTTTTGTTGAGGTGCTGGCGCAGGTGATACTCCAGCTTGTGCAGCGCGACAACGCCCTTCACCTTGCCCAGGCCAATGTCTTCGCAGAATTCGCGGATCGCTTCCGGCGTGTAGCCGCGGCGGCGCAGGCCCGAAATCGTCGGCATGCGCGGATCGTCCCAGCCGCGGACCTGGCCTTCCTGCACCAGCCGAATCAGCTTGCGCTTGCTGAGCACGGTGTGGCTCAGGTTTAAGCGGGCGAATTCAATCTGCTGCGGGTGGAAGATTTCGATATTGTCCAGATACCAATCGTATAGCGGACGATGGTCTTCGTATTCGAGCGTGCAGATCGAATGCGTGATGCCCTCGATGGAATCCGACTGACCGTGGGCGAAGTCGTACATCGGGTAGATTTTCCATTTGTTGCCAGTGCGCGGGTGGGCGGCATCGAGAATCCGATACATGACTGGGTCGCGCATGTTAATATTGCCGCTGCTCATATCAATCTTCGCGCGCAGGACCGCTTCGCCCGCTTTGAAACCACCAGCGCGCATTTTCTCGAAGAGCGCCAGGTTTTCTTCAACAGGCCGATTGCGATATAGGCTTTCTATACCCGGCTTGGTCAAAGTGCCGCGATATGCTCTGATCTCATCAGGAGTCAATTCATCAACGTAGGCGCGACCGATTCGGATGAGCTCAACCGCCATCTCGTAGAGTTCGTCAAAATAGTCTGACGCGAAATACAGGCGATCATCCCAGTCGTAACCGAGCCAGCGCACATCTTCGATGATTGCTTCAATATACTCTTGCTCTTCTTTGGCTGGATTGGTGTCATCAAAGCGCAGGTTGCACAAGCCGCCGTATTGTTCGGCGATGCCAAAGTTCAGGCAGATCGACTTGGCGTGGCCGATGTGCAAATAGCCGTTGGGCTCCGGCGGAAAGCGCGTATGCACCCGCCCCTTGAAATGGCCGCTCGCATTGTGCTCGTCGATGATATCGGTGATGAAGTTTCTGCTGGTCTCGCCGTCCGTCATTGACTCGTTCTCGCTGGTGTTAATTCAAACGGGTGAACCAACGCGGTATCTTAAACAACGAGGCGAACTCCTGCAATAGCCTATCGACGCTTCAGGTACAATGGCGGGATGCGGATGTAAATATACGTCAAGGCGTGGCGAGTCGAAAATGAACTGGCGACAGCTTCTGCTCTTCATCTTGCCCTTTGCTGCATGTCTGGCTGTCACAAGGGCTCACGGTTATGTCGTCCGCGCTATACCGGCCGACCGCAGCACGCTGGAGCGCCCACCGACCAGGCTGCAGTATTGGTTCAGCGAAGATCTGGAACCGCGCTTCAGCGAAATCAAGCTGCGCAACCAGTCGGGCGAGCTCATTGCCAGTGGCGCTGTCGATGCAAAGAATCATTCGCTGCTGGCATTGCGCGTACCGGCCGGCTTGCCCAATGGCGCTTACATCGTTGAGCTGCGCCCGGCTTTCGCCAGCGACGGTCACGTCATCGCCGAGAGTCGCGTGTTTTTTGTCGGCGATGAAGTTGGCGGCGTCTCTGGGAGCGCAGCCGACGACCGCGCCATTCCACTCGAAGCGCTGTGGCGGGCGGCGCTAAATCTGGCGAACTTCCTCTTTTTCGGCGCGTCGCTGCTTTACAGCGTTGTGTTGCTGCCGGCCTGGGGCAGCGCGCGAAAGCCCAATGAACCGTTGCCAACGCGCGTGACGCGCCGGCTGCGGGGCATTTTGATCTCAGCGGTGATCCTGGCCTTTCTCGCCAACATCATTGCGCTCGCGCAGCAGTCGATGGTCTTTTTTAATACCGATGCCCTGCAGGTGGTTCAGCAGAATCTTTGGGGAGTTGTGCTTATCGGGTCGCGTTTCGGCGATGTCTGGATATTCCGCATGGTGCTCCTAATCTTTAGCGCGGTCCTTATTTTTGCGGCGGACTATTATCGCGCGTTGATGCCGCAGCTTTCGGCCGGCATCTGGAAGGGCATGCCCTGGCTGGGCGCGCTCTTCGTCGGCTTGACGATGGTGACCAGCCACGCGGCTGGATCAACGCTGATGCCCTGGCTGGCGATCGCGGTCGATTGGCTGCATGCGCTGGTCGCCGCGTTTTGGCTGGGTGGCGCGCTGGCGCTGACGCTGCTGCTGCCGCCGGCGCTCGCTCCTTTTGATGCTGAGGATAGACGGCGGGCGCTGCGAGCTGTCATGCTGCGGTTCTCGCGGATCGTCACGCCGCTGGTCGCGCTGATGCTCGTCAGCGGTCTTTATAACACCTTGAACTTCTTCGTTACGCCGGCCGACCTGGATACAAGCTATGGACGCGCGCTCACTGTGAAAGTGTTGATGATCGCGCC
Organism: Anaerolineae bacterium; assembly: GCA_012270545.1. Lineage (GTDB taxonomy): Bacteria > Chloroflexota > Anaerolineae > Aggregatilineales > Phototrophicaceae > UBA6055. Next base: position 8,546 of record JAAXID010000215.1, read on the forward strand.
GCTCCTTATCCTCGGCGGCTGGCAGCATGTCGCGCTGCGTTCGCAACTTTCCGAACGGATGCCATCGGCCTCTGCTGTTCTGCCCAAGCCACTGCGCGCGTGGATGATTCGGGCGGCGGCTGCCGGGGTGGCGCTGCGGCTGGAAGTCCTTCTGATGGTAGCGCTTCTCGGCGCGGTCGCCTGGCTGAGCGCGACGCCGGTGCCCGAGCCGGAGTCGCTGCGGAAGGACATCGATACGCCGCAGGTTACGCAGACCGTCGGCGAGTTCACAGTCACGTCGGCGGTCATTCCTGGCGGGCCGGGCGTCAATACCTATGACACGGTCGTTAAACGTGGGGAGGCGCGGGTCAGCGTTGCCAGCGTTTACTTGCAGTTGGTCAATCCGCGGCGCGGGATTCGCAGCCCCTGGTATGCGACGGAGCAGGTGGAAGCGGGCTTGTACGTTGCGGCGAGCGACGACATTGAAGCGGCCGGCGAGTGGTGGTCCCTGATCGATATTGTTGCTGAGAATGGCGTTGTGACGCGCGCGGCGGCCGTCTGGGAGATTAGCGATTCGGCGGCGATTGTTCAGTCGCGCCCGCCCAATGTCGCGCATCTGGCGCTGCTGATAGTGATCGTTGGACTGCTAGCCGCTTTGCTGCGGCGCCGTGCGCAGCGGTTCATAGACGTCTTGCAGTTGACGCCGGCGAGCGCGTTGCTGGCGCTGGCAGTGGTGGCCGTCGCCATCGGCGTTATGGTCTTCGGCGCGCGCCTGATCGGCGAGCAGCAGCGCCGCTACGAGGCGACTTTGCATCCGCCGCCCGAGCCGGTCAATACGGTTTTACCTGAGGCCAACTCGCTTACACGCGGTCAGGAGCTCTACCGGGAGCGCTGTCTGGTCTGGCAGGGGCAGTCGGCGAATTTCCGCGCCCTGCGCCATCGGCTGGATACGGCTCGCGACGACTTTCTGTATGGCGTGGTTGTCGGCGGCTGGCGCGGTCTGCCGGCTTGTGAAGGCGAACTTGCTGAGCGTGATCGCTGGGATATCGTCAACTACTTTCGCACGTTTGAGGGGCGGGAGTGAATTTGCCACAGCCCCTCACAAGTCACCTACCGCAAAAAAGCGTCGCTCAAGCCACCATCCACATTGATGATCTGGCCCGTCGTCTTGCTGAAGGCATCGGTGATTAGCAGATAGGCCACCTCCGCCTGATCCTCGGGCCCAATGGCGGATTTGGTCAGCGTGCGCCCGGCGTAGAAATTCGCCAGGCGATTTCGCAGCGTCTCGCTGTCTTCGTCCTCGCTATAGTCGAGGTCATATTTGACCAGCGAGCTAATGACGCGGTCGCGCGGGAACATGCTGCTGCCCTTGACCACGGTCGCGGGCGCCAGGCCATTCACGCGAACCAGCGGCGCCAATTCAATTGCCAGCTCGCGCACCAGATGGTTGGCGGCCGCTTTACTGGTGTCGTAGGCGATCGTCCCCTGCTTCGCCACCACCGCGTTCACGCTGGTTGTCAGGAGCAGCGACGCCGGCAAGCCCTGCGCTGCCCAAAGCGGGCGGGCGCAATCGGCGACAACGTAGCCACCGCGGACGTTCACATCAAAACTCGCGCGCCATTGCTTGGCGGAATTTCGGCCATCGTTGTCCGGCGTGAAAAACACACCGGCCGTAACGATGATGTCGTCAATGCCGCCGTATGCGAGCACAGCCTGTTCGAGCATCGATTTAACATTGTCTGGGTCGGTTATATCGACTGGTAGAGCGATTGCCGGACCAGCGCCCGAGATGCCAGAGCCGGCGACGCCAATGCCTTGACCGTATTTCGCCGTCAGCGCGTCAGCCGTCGCAGTCGCCCCTTCCAAATTGCGATCGGCGCAGACGACGTGCGCGCCTTCGGCGGCGACGCGATGGGACGTGGCCAGGCCGATGCCGCTGCCGGCGCCAAGGATCAGCACAACTTTGCGCGCCAGCTCTTTTTCCGGTGGCATGCGGCGGAGTTTGGCTTCTTCCAGCGCCCAGTATTCGATATCAAAGGCTTCCTGCCGCGGCAGCGCGATGTACTCGCCGACAGCTTCCGCGCCGCGCAAGACGGCGACCGCGCAACTGTAGAATTCCGCCGTGACGCGCGATTCGCTCTTGTTCACCCCGAAGGCGATCATGCCCAGGCCGGGTATAAGAATAACGGTCGGGTTGGGGTCGCGGATTGGCGGGCTGTCCGCGTGTCTGCAGGTTTCGTAGTATTCAGCGTAATCGGCGCGATACTCTTTGATGCCCTCCTCCAGCTTGTCCAACAGAGCGGTCATATCTTCCGCCCCTGGATTCCAGTCGACGTAGAGCGGCTTGATCTTGGTGCGCAGGAAGTGATCGGGGCAGGATGTGCCCAGCTCGGCGAGGCGCGCGGCATCGGCACTGTTGACAAAAGTCAGAATGTCGTCGTCATACTGTACGGTGCTGATGAAGCGATTCTGCCGCGTAGACACTGGCAGTTCCTGCTGAGAGACCAAGCCGCGCAGTTTCGGCAGCAATTCGACCAGGAGCGCCTGACGTTCTGCGTCGGTCGGGCTATCGTATTTCGCTCCGCCGAAGGCGGCCGCGGCATTATCATGTTCAGCGAGATGGCGCGACGCTTTTTCGATTAGCGTCAGCGATAGTTCGTAACATTCCTTGTCGTCATCGGCCCAATTGATGAGACCATGACCGCCGAGGACGATGCCGACGATGCCCGGGTTGGCGGCGATAGTTTCCTGCAGAAGCAAGCCCAGGTCGAAGCCGGGACGCTGCCAATCGAGCCAAAGAACCTCGTCACCGTAAATATCGCGGGTAAGCTGGCGCCCGTTGCTGGAAGCGGCGATAGCGATGACGGCGTTTGGGTGGGTGTGGTCGACATGGCGGAAAGGGATGAAGGCGTGCAGCGGGGTATCGATAGAACTGGGGCGCGGATTCAGGTTGAAGACGCAATGCGGATACATGGCGACCATCTCGTCTTCAATCGGCGTCTTGACACCTCTGTTCTCGGCCGCGTTGTAGACGTCCTGCAGTTGTAAGAGCTTGTCCATATATAGCGAGGCGAAGTTCTCGCGCTTCGCTGTGCGCAGGTCGCCGCCGGATCCCTTGACGTACATGGTATCAACATCAGCGCCGGTTAGGGGATCGCTTTGCCAGATTTTGCTGGAGGTGTTGCCGCCACCGGTGTTGGTGATGCGCTGGTCGCTTCCCAGCAGATTTGAGCGATAAACCAGGCGGTCGACCGCATCAAGCGCCGCGGCCTGAGCGTCATTCCACAGATAGTTGACATGACGGTAATCAGACGGATTGAATATTTGCATGGAATCACCTGTCCTTATAGCGCGGGAAACAACATGCTGTTGAAGAATACGAGTTGCCCGCAGTAGCGGAAAGGCGAACCACCGCTGGCATAGGTCGCGTAAACACTGACCGTCGACGCTGCAGGTCGCTCGCTCCTACAAACGCTCACTTAGGAGGCCTGGCGCGCAGGCTGTTAACCCCGCTGGGACAAAACTGTTCGCTCGTATTCGCGGATCTCATCCATGAAAGCTATGCCGACCGGCACCTCCTGCGCCCCGCAGTAGTAATCCCAGACGGCGCCGAAGGGCAGTCCCTTCAGCTCTTCGAGGAGGGCGAGGCGTCCGGTGAAGTCGCCATCGTTTTCGTAAGCGCGCAGCAGGTCGCGCGGCTCCAGCAGCGCCATCAGCAGGGCGCGACAGGCGTTACGCGTGCCAATCGCCCAGGCGCCGATGCGATTGATGCTGGCGTCGAAAAAGTCGAGACCGATATGCACCCGGTCCAGCGCGTCGCAGCGGACGATCTCTTGCATAATCGCGCACAGGTCGTCGGTCAATGTGACCACGTGGTCGCTATCCCAACGCACGCCGCGGCTGACGTGCAGCAGCACCGCGGGCACGTAGAACAGGATTGACGATAGTTTGTCGGCGATGGTTTCGGTTGGGTGGAAGTGGCCTGCGTCAAGGCAGAGCAGCTTCTGGCGGGAGGCGGCGTAACCGAGATAAAACTCGTGCGAGCCGACCACATAGCTCTCGGAGCCCAAGCCGAAGAGCTTGCATTCGACCGCATCGAGATGATGCGCTGGATTGAGTTCCAGCGCGAAAACCTCATCGAGCGCGTCAATCAGGCGCTGCCGCGGCGCGAGGCGATCGGCGGGCACATCCTTGTAGCCATCGGGAATCCAGACATTGTTGATCGACGGACTGCCCAGTTCGGCGCCAAAATAAGCGCTGATATGGCGCGTCGCAATAGCGTGATCGATCCAGAATTGACGGATGCCCGCATCGGCATGAGCGAGCGTGAAACCATCATCGGCGAGGTCATGCGAGAAAAATGTCGGATTGAAGTCCAGGCCGTGGTTATTGGCTTTTGCCCAATCGACCCAGGATGCGAAGTGCGCCGGCTTCAATTCGTCGCGCGGCACTTTGGTCGGGCTATCGAGATAGGAGCCGTGCAGCGCGAGGCGATGGTCGCCGGGGATTAAGCTATAGGCTTTGTCGAGATCGCCCCGCAGCTCGTCGATATTAGTCGCCTTGCCGGGATAGTTGCCGGTCGCCATGATGCCGCCGCTGAGCCCGCGCTCCGGGTCTTCGAAGCCGCCGACATCATCGCCCTGCCAGCAGTGCAGACTGATGGGCACGGTCTTCAGAATGTTCATGGCGGCGTCTGTATCAACGCCAAATGCAGCGTAACGTTCGCGCGCAACGTCGTATGCCGTCTGAATCTGTTTATCCGTTGGTTGAAAGCTCATTGTTGCCTTTCTCTTGCGAGCGATTCACAGGGGTGCGTAGACACGGCCCGTCAATCGCCTCTGCTAATCTGTATCCTGTGTGCATTAGCGGGCGCCGGCCGCTTGCAGGCAGGCTTGCATGTGACCGCGGGCCTCGGCGCCGATGATGCAGCATTGCTCGAGACTGTGCCCCAGCCTTTTAGTGCCGATCACTTCCAGGTTGAGCGGACCGCTATAACCGTGTTCGTGCAGGACGCGTATGTAGCCGACCAGATCGATATCGCCGCGGCCGTTGGCTTGATCCTCGGGCGCGCCCGGTCCCCGCTGGCGTCCTTTGCAATCGCGGATGTGCACGTGCTTGATACGGTGGATGACGGCTTCGATGGCTTCGACCGGGTTCTCGCCGGCGCGATGAATATGCGACGGATCCATGTCTAAGCCGAAGTTGGGCGAGGTGATGTCGCCGAGGATTCTGAGGCTGGTCGGCGTGTTGTAGATATAGTTGCCGACGTGGGCTTTCACGCAGAGTATGACGCCATAATGTTCCGCTCGCCCCACCAGCGCGCCAAGCTCATCCAGCACTTGCTGATAAGTCGATTCGTCGTCGGACACGCCGCCGGGTCCGCAGTTGATGATGGGGATGCCGGTTTCGACCGCTGCTTGAAAGGCGAGCTCCATCAGCTCGGGGTCGCGCGAGGATTGCTCCATCGCCAGCAGCTCAAGGTCATATTCGTTGGACAGGCGCACAATCTCCGGCGCGCATTCCTGCCAGCGCGACAAGACCAGATGCTGGCTCATGATGTCAATGGCGGACATCTCGATGCCGTCGTAGCCAGCCATCTTCAAGTATTTGAAGGCGGTCTCCATATCCCAGCTGCCGAATAAAAGTGAGTTCGCTCCGAGTTTCATAATCATCCCCATAAATTGCGTTTATCAAGATCAGTAATGTTAAACCATCTCTGCCAAAGTAACGACTAAGGCATGCAAAAACCAGCTGTCACCCTCACCTGTAATGAATTGCTGAGGTTTGGCGCTTGCTGCAGCTTTTTGCACGGCCAGACCATCTCTATACTGTTGAAACGCCATAATGCGATCATAACGGATTCGAAAGCTTAGCTTTGGTCCCGCAAAATACATGTGCTTGGTGGTAATGCCCAGCAATCCCGTATCAAGCAATACATTCTTGGCTTCAAACACTCGCTCACCTCTTGACCAGTACGAACGCCTGTAGGTTTCCTGGTACATTATGTTTGTAAAGAGCCACACCAAGTACTCGGACTTCATGAAGTTGAATGGCAGCCTAACGTCGAGGTTCAATGGCGGCACGTAGCCATATGCGATGGTCTGGATGCATTGCTCTTGCGCCGCGCGACGCTCGCGCGCCTCCGCCTCCAATCTACGCTGCCTTTCCCGTTCAGCTTCCTTTGCCTTCTCTTTTCTCCGTCCCCCCTCAAATCTCAACCAAGCTGTGCGACATTCTTTACCGGTCCGTTGTACCGAAAATTGATCTGCTAGCTCCAACAATTTCTTTTCTCTTCGCGCCGTGTAAATTCCTTTTTGTACGGAATACCTCACTGCACGCGCCCAGCCTTGCACATGTAAGCTTTGCAGTTCCTTATCGCGAACGAAGTTGTTTACCGCGACGGACGCGATCTCCTTTTTCAGCTCTTTGAAATTTGTGTTTGGTTCCATTCCATTATGCCACACCAAGAAGACTATACGGTCTTTGCCTCGCTTGTAACGCCTCGCGCATTCTAAGTGGGCTGTGCGCAGAATGCCCGCGTTGCCGCCGCAAAACTTACAGTCACCCATGTCCCGTCTCCGCTACCATAACTTGCGGCTCCAGGTGTACCACCGATTCCGTCTCCAACGACTCGATGGCGGCCGCCAGCACCTTTTGCGCCGCCAAGCCGTCAGCGCCGCTGCCATCGATATCCTCCGGCGCGACGCCATCAGATACTTGCTGGAGGAAACAGTGAATGCGCTCGCGGAAAGTGTTCTCGAAATTGTGGAAGCCGCCGAAGAGCGGGTCGGTGTAAACCGTCTTCTCCATGTCGCCGGCCGGATACAGGGTCAACTCGCGCCACATGTCGTCCAGCACGAAGCGGCCGCCGGTGCCCGCCACTTCGCAGCGCTCCATCGGGTGGCCGCGTTCGATGTCATAGCTGCCGGTCAGCGCGCCGACCATGCCGTTGCGGAAGCGGAAGTTGAACTGCGCCGTCGACCAGATCTGGCGGCCCGGCGCCTTTGCCCCGAAGCAATGCACCGCTTCGATGTCGCCGCAGAAATAACGCATCACGTCGACAGTGTGTGGATGCAGCGACTTGATGTGATAGTGGGGCGAGGTCTCGGCCGGGTTCATGATCCACATCGCCATGTTGACGAAGAGCAGGTGTCCCAGGCGACCTTGATCCACCCAGGATTTCGCCAGACGCGCCGCTGGTGTGAAGCGGTGATTGAGATTGATGCCATAACAAAGGCCCAACTCGCGCCCCTTCGCCACCATTTCTTCCGCCGCTCCGATCTCATTTGAGATGGGCTTTTCGCCCAGCACATGGCAGCCGGCTTCAAGCGCCTGCATCGTCGGCAGAAAGTGATCGCTGCTGTTTTCGTAGCCGCCGGTGGCGACGCTGACGACATCGGGCGCCAGGTCTTTCAACATCGTGTCGACATCGTAAAAGGCGGGTACGCCGTGAAGCGCCGCCGCTCTATCCGCTCGTTCCCGAATGATGTCGCAGACGCCGACCAGACGGGCCAGCTCATCCTGCGCGTAGAGCTTAGCGTGTCGATTGCCGATCGGTCCCAAGCCGATGACGGCTACCCGCAAGGTCATATATAAATGTCGCCTTTCTAAACCTGCGCCGCGGATTTCTCCGGCAGCTCATAATTGTATTCGCGCATGGCCGGCTCGAAAAAGTCGAAGTAGTTGAGGCCTTCATCGCGCTGCCAGCGGTTGATCGTGTCCTGCCGCATGACGACGCGCGCCAGCGGAATGCCCAGGAAAGCCTCAAGTCGTGCCAGGGTCTCGTCTTGCTTCGTCACCAAGTCTTCAAAGCGCACTTCAATCCAGCGCTTGGGCTTGGGTGTGGACTTGACCAGATCATATTGATACTTCCAGGAAATGGCGCGGCGCAGGCGTTCATCTTCTTTTGCTTCCCCCTGTTCATCGGGGGGACCGAGGGGGGTGGGATACTGGATGCCGAAGTCGCGCAGGTCGTCCGTTTTATGCGAGCCGATGATGCAATCGCGCGGATTGCGAATCCAGAAGATATAGTGCGTATCAGGGTATAAACGCAAGATCCAGGGGAAAACCAGCGTGGTCTCCGGCACCTTCCAACCCTTCAGCGGGCGAGTGTGATTCAGCACCGATTCCAGGTAACGATTGAGATTTCTTATGAACACCTGCGGAATCTCGGCCTCATGGGCGCGGCTGAAATCCCAGCTCAGGTCGCCATTCCATTTGATGTAGCGCGCGAAGACGCGACAGGCATCGTACATCGCAAAAGCGGGAACCAAATCGCCCGACGGGTTCAGCGTCTGGCCCATGTAGACGCCGGAGGCGTAGAGCGTATGCGAGATCGCCCGCGTGCCGCTATGACCGCGGCCGATGACCGTTATCACAAGGAGACCACCTGCCCGCTATCCCAAGACTCAATCGCCGCTTCGATGATGCGCTGAACATGCAGGCCGTCGGCGCCTGAAGCATCGATCTTGTCTGGCGCGACGCCGGCGAGATTCTGGTCGACCCAATGGTTGATGCGGCTTTGAAAGGTCTCGCCGAAGTGGCTCATGCCGCCGTAGTTCTCGTGGCGTTCCATTGTGCCCTCGAAGCGGGGATAATAGGTGAGTTCTTCGCAGGCGTCTCTGAGGAAGAAGCGACCGTCTGAGCCGAAGACATCGAGGGTTTCCAAGCCGTAGCTGCCGCCGCCGAAGCTGGTGTGGCCCCAGTTGCCGTCGTAGCTGCCGCGCAGGTGGCCGATGATGCCGTTCTCGTAGAGCAGATTCACTTGGACATTGGACCAGATCTTGCGTCCTTTGCTCTTCTTGAAAAACGCGTGCACCTGGTTCACATCGGACTGGGCGAAATAGCGCATGACATCAAGCGAATGGGGGTGCAGGGCGCGCATGTGAAAATGCGGCGAAGTTTCGTTGGGGTTGTTGATCCACATTGTCATGTCGATCATGTTGACCTCGCCGAGGCGGCCGCGCAGCATCCATTCTTTCGCCAGTGCGGCGGCGGGCGTGAAGCGATGGTTGAGGTTGATGCCGTAACGCAGGTTGTTCTCGCGGGCGAGCGCGACCATCTCTTCGGCTTCGGGGACGCGATTGGAGATAGGCTTTTCACCCAGAACCGGATAACCGGCGCCAAGAAGCTGCATGGTCGGCGCATAGTGGTCGCCACCGTTTTCGGCGCCGGCGGTCGTGACACTGGCCGCGTCGAACTCGACGCCACTTTCGAGCAGCGCCTGCACCGAGTAGAAGCCTTGACAAGCAAAGGTCTCCGCCGCTTTGTCCGAGCGTTCTTGAATGATGTCGCAGACGGCAACGACTTCCGCCTCCGGATGATTGCTGTAGCAGCGGCCGTGATTGTTGCCGATCCCGCCCATGCCAACGATAGCTACGCGCAAGGTCATATTTCTGTCTCCTTTTCAAATTCGGGCAACCTGGTAGGTCGCCCCTACAATTTTGTTTCATGCGGGCGACCTGATAGCTCGCCCCTACAAATTTCGTTTAATTCGGGCGACTTGGTAGGTCACCCCTACAAATGCCAACTGTGGTTATTCTTCCTCGCGCGATTGCGCTTGCAGTTTGATCGCTTGTTCGAGATCGGGCAGCGAAAGCGTATCGTATGCCTGCTGCGATGTCTTGAAGGGCCCGACGCCTGCGTGGCCGTGCCAATCGCCTTGGGTGAGCATGGGATTGGTCAAGCCGGTTTCCGCTTCGCGCTTAGCGATCCAGGCCTCCATGCGCGCCCTAAGCGCTTCCACGACATCGGGGCGCTCTTCGGCCAGGTTCTTATCTTCGTTCGGATCTTCCACCAGATTGAATAGCTCAATCTCCGGCTTGAAGTGGAAATCCGGCTCGAGGGCGATCATTAGCTTCCAGCCAGGTGTACGCCAGCCGTGCTTGCGCATCCAGGTGCACTCGCTGATATAAAACTCGCTGTCGAACGATGTGACTTCGCCGTTCACCAGCGACATCAGGCTTTGACCGTCGAACTGATAGCCGTCTGCCGCCGCCTGCTCGTCCAGGCCAGCCAAGTCGAGCAGGGTGGGCAGCAAGTCCTTGTGCTGGTTGAAACCATTTAGGCGCATTCCCGCCGGCACTCGATCCGGGTAGCGGATGATCAGCGGGACGTGCAAGACGTTATCGAAGATGCCGTGATGGTCGAACCACAATTCGTGATCGTAGAGCGTCTCGCCGTGGTCGCCATTGAGGGCGACGATCGTATTGTCGGCGATGCCCATGCTATCCAGCGCTTCGAAGATGGATTGAATGCAGGCGTCCATATAGGCGATGGCGCCATCGTATTGGGCGATGACGTAATCTTTGTCGGTGATGCCCGGCGGCATCCAAGACTTATAGAATACGGCGAAAGGTTTGAAACTGAACACCGGGTCCATCGAGCGGTTGTTCGGGTCGCATTCATCGCCGTGATAAAACATGCGCTCGTAGGGTTCCGGCGGCAGATATGGCGCGTGCGGATCCATGTGGCGCAGCGTGACGAACCAGGGCGCCCCTTCGGCATTTAGCCGCTCCAGCTCGGGAATCGTCACATCATTCAGGTTCTGCGCTTTGGGACTGCGGCCATGTGCGTAGCTGCCCCAGCCGGCGAACTCTATATAGTTGTCGAAGCCGCGCGAACTGGGGTTGCCTTTGAAGCCGACCGAGGTCGTGTTGTAGCCATAACGCCGGAAGATCTCGGCGGCGGTCGGCGCTTCCGCCCGCAGCGGACCCTGATGGCGCAGCGCCACCACTTGTGTGCCGAAGCAGTCCAGCCCGGTGAGCATGGATGCGTACGCCGGCGTGGTCGGGATGTGGGGGCTGAAGGTGTTTTCGAAAAGCGTCCCCGATTGGGCGAAGCGGTCAATGTGCGGCGTCGTCAGGCGCTCGTAACCATAGCATGACATGTGGTCGGCGCGGATGGAGTCAATGGCAATCAGCAAGATATTTGGGTTATCGGGCACGGGCTCTACTCCTTTTGTCGCGGGGAAGTCTACCATAGGCGCTTAGTCGGCGCTACAGATTCGACAATAAGCCATTAAGTTAGCTATTCTGGCGCGATTTCGCAAGCATGGGAAACAGGTTTTTTTGCATAGTATCGATTCCGCGTTACACTATGCTTGTGATTGTCCACTCCGGGCAAACTGGGGCGCCAACCGAGCGCTCCTGAAAAGTAGTTTCAATTAGTAAGGAGTTTTTGCAATGGCAAGGAAACTTATGTTTATGCTCTTGTTGGTAGTGTTTTCTATACCAAGTTTTGTCGGGGTAGCTGAGCTGCCAGTCGATTTGCCGCGTGAAGAGGTCTTTGTTGTCGATGTGATCATCACTGCGCCAGTGCCTCATAACCATAACTTCTGGATCACTGGACCGCATCCGCTCGTTACCCATGCCATAATGATGGAAACGCTGTGGATTCGGGATCAGGAAACCGGCGAACGCGTCATGGGCGCCGCCGTCTCTGACCCGATATACAACGATGACTTCACCCAGATGAGTGTTGAACTGCGGGACAATATCTATTGGAGCGATGGCGTTCAATTCACAGCCGACGATCTGATCTTTACCGTGGAGACGGTCAAAGCCACGCCCGGACTGAACGCCAGAGGCTGGCACGCGAACCTGAACAAGTCGATGGCTTCGGTGGAGAAAACGGGCGATTTCAGCGTCACCTTCCATCTGACCGAGCCGACGCCGCGTTTCCATTCCCTTTTGGAGGCCCGCTGGGGCGCCCTCTACATGATGCCCAAACATGTGTTTGAGAACATCGACGATCTGCCGACTTACACCTATACGGATGGTCCCTACCTGGGCGCCTACCTCCCAGTGGAGGAGGACCCCAGCGGGGTTTGGCAACTGTTTGTCCGGCGCGATGATTGGGAACGGTCGCCGGCCGGTATCATCACCGGCAACCCGGGACCAAAGTATATTCTGGAGATCAACTATGGCGGCCCGGACAGAAAAGTGATTGCCATGTCCCGCGGCGAATTGGATGTCTATTACGATTCGGATTTCGAGTCATTCCAGAGCACGCTCGAAACGGCGCCGGCCGCTCGTTCATGGTATGCGGGCTTCCCCTGGGGGTATATGGGTGAAGTCAGCACGCGGGAGTTAATCTTCAACTTCGGATCGGAAACTCAGCCTTGGTTCCATGAAAAGGATGTGCGCTGGGCGCTGGCATTGGCGCTGGATATCCAGGCAGTAGTGACTGATTACATGGGCGGCACCGCTAAGTTGACCAACATGCCAGTGCCAACCACACCGGCTTTGACCGCCATTTATCATGACCCGATGGAAGAATGGTTCCAGAATCTGGAGATCGAGATCGAAGAGGGCGTGATGTACAAGCCCTACGATGCCACGATCCCCGATCAGATCGCCGCCTGGGCGGAAGCCGAGGGCTACGAAGTTCCGGGTGACGACGTGCGCGCTGTATTTGGTTCCGGTTGGTGGGCTCACGCGCCGGATGTGGCGGACCGTCTGCTGATGAAGCACGGTTTCAG
>JAAXID010000215.1:21142-21600 GCA_012270545.1 Anaerolineae bacterium
TTGGGGAGGATACACGCACCACCGGCGGCCATGCGACGCGCCTGACAGATCCGAAGATTGGTGAATTTATCGATGCCATGGTGTCCATCAGTCCCGATTCGCCGGAAAACTTCGAGCTGACTACGGAGATGTTGCAGTATTGGGTTGAGAATATGTACTCGATACCCATCGTCGCCTTCAACAAATTCGTCACCTGGGATGAGCGCTATTGGACCGGTTTCCCAACCTTTGAGAACCCGTCGTCCATGCCCTTGTACTGGTTTATGGGCGGCAAGCTGACTTTCCAGAATCTGAAGCCGGTCGATGGATCATAATAACTGACCCCCACCCCAAACCCCTCCCCGACCGTCAGTGTCTACCCGGCGCAAAAGAGGGAGGGGTTTCGAATGCGCGAAAACGCTGGAAAACCCCCTTCCCTCGTTCTGGGGTCGCGTAGACACAGACCTCCGGGAAGGGGC
>JAAXID010000247.1 GCA_012270545.1 Anaerolineae bacterium
TGGGCAATCGCTTCCTCGGGCATATCCGTCATGTGGACGCCATCGCTCACGTAGTGCGCTGTTTTGATGATGACAATGTCGCGCACGTCAACGAGAAACCTCAGCCAGCCGACGATATCGCCGTCATCAATACAGAGCTAGCGCTGGCGGACCTGCAGCAGTTGGAGCGCCGCCTGGAAAAGCTGGAGCGCGAGGTCAAAGGCGACCGCAAGCTGCTGGCTCAGCTCGAGATGGCGCGGCTGGTGGAAGCCTATGTTGGCGAAGGGAATCCACTGCGGGACTTCGATGGATCTGCTGATCCGGCGTTCGCCGCTCTCGATTTCGAGCTGCGTTTCCTCACATCGAAGCCGGTCATCTATGTCGCCAATGTGGACGAAGATGGTTTGCAGAATAGCAACAGCTATCTGGAGTCAGCCAGGGAGATCGCAGCTGCTGAAGGCGCGCGATTGATCACCGTATGCGCCGGGCTGGAGCAGGAACTGTCGAGCTTGAGCGACGACGAGCGCGCCGAGTACCTCAGCATGTATGGCTTGACGGGCAGCAGCCTCGATGGACTGATCAGCGAGAGTTATCGTCTGCTCGGTTTGATCAGCTACTTCACCTTCAACGAGAATGAGACGCGCGCCTGGACGATCCGCCGCGGCTGGACGGCGCCACAAGCGGCCGGCGTCGTGCACGGCGATATGGAGCGTGGCTTCATCCGCGCTGAGGTGATTCCCTATGCTGTCTTTGCGCAGCATCAAGACCGCAACGCCATCAAAGCGGCTGGCTTGCTGCAAGTTGAGGGCCGCGATTATGTGGTGCGGGATGGCGATGTGATACTGTTCCGCTTCAAGGTCTGATGGGTTTAGCGGCAGAAGTCGGCGATTAGATCACTGTAGATTTCGCGGCAGCGTTCGACCGATGCCAAATCGACCCACTCTTCGATCGCGTGGGCGCCGGCGCCGGCGGGACCCAGAACGACAGTCGGAAGGCCTTTGTCGCCGAATAGCGCCGAGTCCATCCACCAACTGCTGCCGATGAGCGCTGCGTCGCGACCCAGCCGCGCCTCGGCGACGCGTTTCAATTGCTGAACAAGCGGATGCGCCGGCTCGATATGATATGGGCTGCGGGCGAATGTCGCCTTGGCTTGCGCCTTGAAGTCGGGGTCGGCGGCGGCGATCTCTTCGAGGATTGCCTGCGTTTCCGCCTCGACGCTGCCCGCTGTCTCGCCGGGGATGGTGCGCCGCTCGACTTGCAGCTTGCAGTGAGCGGGATACATCGAAATTTCTTCGCCGCCACTGATCAGCGACGCGTGGAGCGAGCCGCTGCCCAGCAGACCGTGAGTCGGGTCGGCGCGCATCGCCCGGTCCTGGGCAGCGAGCGCGACCAGAACCTTTCCCATCTTGGCGATGGCGTCGACGCCGAGATGAGGTCGCGAGCCATGCGCCGCCAGGCCGAAGGTTTCGATATCAACCCAGACGAAGCCGCGGTGGGCGATACTGATATCGAGTTCGGTCGGCTCCGAAATGAGTACGGCGTCGGCGGGCCAGCGCTCCCATTCCGCCAGCAGCGCTTCCGTGCCGATGCTGCCGTATTCTTCATCGACGACAGCGCTGAGCATGACATCGCCTCGCAGGTCCATGTCTTGCGCCGCTTTGAGCGCCAGCATACAGGCGGCCAGTCCGCTCTTCATATCGTAAGCGCCGCGTCCATATAGGCGACCGTCGCGGATTGCCGGCTGAAAGGGCGCATCCATATCCGTCACGCCGACGGTGTCGGTATGCGCATTCAGCATCAGCGACTTTCCGCCGCCGCTCCCGCGCGCGATCAAGATGACATTCGGGCGTTCAGGAGCGGCTGTTTGCACATGGACTTCCAAGCCCGCGCTTCGGCCCCAAGCGGCGATGAAGTCGCCGATGCGCCCCTCGCCAGCGCCGTCCCGGGCAAGGTCGGGATTAACCGAATTGATAGAGACGAGATTGGATAGGAGAGTGTTGAGTTCGGTCATGGCTGCTGCCGCTCAGTCCCACCACCAATATTCCGGGTTCTCGATATTCGCGATCAGATTTTTGAGCCATGGGCTATGACGATTGCTTGGGTCAACCGCTTCTGTTGCCGCCAGTTGCTCTTGCACGCAGCGGATTTCATTGCGCCAGCCTACCGTGGCTTGGCCTTCATGCCATTGGTGCGCGTGGCAGGCTTCATGCACCAAACTGCCAACCATACCGATAACGTCTCCTTCAGTGACGGCATGCGCAGAATCGAAGCTTTTGCCGAAAGTCTGCGAGTCGATGTAAATGCCTGATCTTTCGCCGAGCGGTTGCTCTCTGATCGCATGCAGTTCCGCGATTACATACATAAACCAGCTGGGCGCGCGGCTTAGGAGCAAGGCATACGCCTCCTCAACCATCGCCACAAACGCGGCGGAACCTTCGACTTTGGCGCCGCCGAATCTGCATTGATCGTCATGATAGGACAGGTAGCCGCGAGCCCAATCATTGTCACTTGCGCAGGGCCAACCCAGGAAACAGCAATTGTCGACGTCCGCGAAAGAAACGTTGGATGCTGGTGCGGATGCCGGCTGCGGAGGCTGCGCGGGCGCGGCGCATTCATTGTTCTGGAAAGCCCAATAGCCGGCCTGCCATTCCGCGTCGGTTTGGCATTGGCGGTCGACGAAGCAGCAGTTGTCGATCTTCGCCGCCGCCGGCTGGCTGTCCACGCGCGCGTAATCGACCCAATTCGCCATCCACATGTCTCGCTTGTTTCGGCTGATTTTGAGCCATTTCCCCACGGCGCCGCTGACATGCAGGACTGTACCGGCGCGCGCCGTTTCCAGGATGCGCCCCTGCAGGCTGTATGTCGCCCGCAAGTTGGTGTTGTTCTGGACGCGTATCGAATAGGGCTGCGCCGCTGCCGCCGCGGCGAGCGTCAAAGCCAAACATAGTGCCGCAAACCATTTTCGTTTCATAAGAAGTCCTCTTGTATGCGTTGCGCAGCGTGGGCAAACAGTAATTCCCATTTCTCTAATTCAATCGTGCGCCCCACGTATCTGCCCTTTCACATCGAGCAAACCGAGCAGGAATCCACGCGGATCAGCAGGTTTGGGCAGTGGCAATTGGCGCAGCGGGTCAATGAAATCGACCGCGAGATCGCCTTCGCTGATGATGCGGTTGATCAGTTTGGCGATATCGTTGTATTGCATGATTATGGCGTTGAGGTAGTGCTTATTGGCGGTCACTTTCCAGAGCTCGACCGCCGAGAGCAGCGCCTCCAGATTATGCACGAGCATGCCGACTTTGTAGCGATATTCGGGCTCGTTTGTGACGCCGCGCGCATGAATAGCGTCCATGATGCCCTTGCTCGCGCGGATGAGGCGCGCCGCGTCCAGCGGGATCGGTAGCTCGCAGCGGGCGATGTAGTCGGCGTAATTGAAGAAGGGCGGGTGACGGGTCTCGCGGCTGTTGTTGAGGATCTGCTTGCCTTCGCGTGGGACATAGGCGTTTTCGCGCAGGATGGCCATGCGCTCTGCAATATCGCCCCGCGCCTTGGCGCCGAGGTAGCGCC
Source organism: Anaerolineae bacterium (assembly GCA_012270545.1). Lineage (GTDB taxonomy): Bacteria > Chloroflexota > Anaerolineae > Aggregatilineales > Phototrophicaceae > UBA6055. The sequence continues at coordinate 3,547 of JAAXID010000247.1, forward strand.
GCGTGTGTTTGTAGGTGAGCAGGGTGTTCAGCGTGTAATGGCCGTCAAAGACGGGATAAACGAAGGAATCGATGGCGTTGCCGCCGATATTGGATTCCTTGAGGAAGCCCTTGGAACCGGTGACGAGCAGATTCTGCGACAGAATATCGTTGCATTTGAGCAGCAGCCAGGACTTCAGCATGATGCCGTGGAATTGCAGGAAAGGGCTGTCGCTGAAGGCGAGGGCGCGGAAGAAGGTGAAATTGATCAGCGCCGCACCCAGTACTAGATTGTAAAGCTGGCGGAAGACATTGCTGAAGTGGATTGGATTATCGCCGAAGATATGCTTGCTCGATAGATGCTCGATGGCGGCGGGCAGCGAGTCGTCCACCATTTTCACGCCCATGTAAGCGCAGTGGTATTTGGACGGCAGCGCCATCCGCTGCAGGATTTCCAAGCCGCGCCCGGCTTGGCCGATGAGAAGGCCGGGTCCGTCAATTTTGAACTTGGTCAAGACCATGCTGCGCAGCACGTGCGTTTCCAGGCGCTCCCAGTCACTAGTGCTGCTATGCGGCACGGCGAAGAGCGAGAGCGAACGCGGTCCGTCCGCGGCGGGGTCAATCTTGGCGATGACGGAGTGGTAATCGGCGTGGTAGGAATTGTTGATCAGCCACTTCTGGCCCCTGATGTGATAGGTCTTCTCCTGCGGGTCATCGGAGCTTGGCGTGGCGCGCGTCCGCACGCTGAGCAAGTCGGTGCCGGTGTGCTCTTCGGTCCAGCTCAGGGTGAAGATCTTGCCTTTGAGCTTGGCGGCCAGCTCGTATTCCTCGGCGGCGACCAGCATCATATAAGCCAGCCCGCTGGCGGCGCAGGCGGTCATATAACTTGGGTTGTTGCGGAAATGCTTGCTGGCTTCCAACATCGAGCCCATCAAATTGAATCTGGGGTAGACGTTGTCCAGCACATCCATCATACCGGCGCGCAGGCGCTGATAATCCAGAATGTCGCCGAACTGCGCGTCTTTAATGGTTTCCATCGCTGTTGAAGCTGTCCTCAATGTCAAGGAGCGCGGTCTGCCCGGTCGATGAGCGCATCTATTTTGCCACCAGCGCCTCGCGCGGAGACGAAAATTGCTGCGCCAGGTTGTAGAGGCGGAGCAGGAATTCGCGCGGCGCTTCGAAGCAGCGCAAAGGTGCCTGCCGCATGAGCGGGAGGTAGGCCGTCTCCAAGGCGCTTTCGCTGATAATCTGGTTGAATTGATTGACGAAGGCGTTGTACTGCATGATCACAGCGTTGAGATATTCTTCTTCGTCGGTCGCTTTCCACATTTCGCAGGCGGCCAGCAGCGCCTCCATCCAATGGAGCAGGGCGCCGAGTTTGTAGCGGTGCTCCGGGTCGGTTGTCAGGTCGCGGTCATTCAGCTCGTCAGTCAGCGACTGCATGGCGGCGACGACGCGACGAGCGTCGAGATTGATCGGCAGCTCCAGATCCTCGATGTATTGAGCGTAATCGAAGAAATCGGGATTCCGCAGCTTGCGCGAGTGGGCGCGGATTTGATCCCCGCCGTGCGACGATGACAGGCCGAACCGGAGCGTCGCCATGCGTTCCGTCACATCGGCGCGGCGCGTGGCGCCCAAATAGCGTTTGGCGTGCTTGGCGGTCATCAAGGTGTTGATGGTGTAATGGCCATCAAAGACGGGCAGCACGAATGAATCGATCGCGTTGCGTCCGATGACCGATTCGGCCAGAAAGCCTTTTGAGCCGACGACCAGCAGATTTTGCCCCAGCAGCTCGTTGGCGCGCAGCAGCAGCCAGGACTTGAGCATGACGCCGTGAAACTGCAAGAAGTTGCTTGCGCTCAAGGCAAGCGCGCGATAATAAATGAAGTTGAGTACCGCCGCACCCATGACGATGTTGTACATCTGCCGCAGCACGTTGCTGAAATTGATGGGATTCTCGTTGAAGATGCGTTTCTTCGAGAGGTGCTCAATGCTGGCCGGTATGGCTTCATTGAGGAGGTTGATGCCGACATAGGCACATTGGTATTTGCTGGGCATCGCCATGCGCTGCAGGATTTGCAGGCCGTGTCCAACTTTGCCGAGCAGGCGCCCCGGTCCATCGATATGAAAGCTGGTCAGCACCATGCGCCGCAAGACGTGCGTCTCCAGCCGCTGCCAATTCTTGCAGCTGCTCTGGGGCACGAGGAAGATCGATAGGGAGCGTGGTCCGCTGGAGCCGGGATCGGTCTTGGCGACGATGGTGTGGTAATCGGCGTGGTAGGAATTGTTGATCAGCCACTTGCGGCCCCTGAGATGATAGTCGACGCAATCGGGATCGTCGTTGACTGGCGTGGCGATCGTGGTTGCACTCAATAGATCAGAGCCGATTTCTTCTTCTGTCCAGCCGAGGGTGAAAAGGCTGTCTTTGAGATCCTCGGCGATTTCGTCTTCGCCGGCGGCGATGATGGTCATCCAGGCGAGCATGCTGGCGCCGGCGGCTATCATAACATCGGGTTCGTCGCCGTAGAGCTCCGTTCCGACTTGCAGCGATTTGTGCATGTCGAAATCGGGCAGGAGTGCATTGTACAGATGCAGAATCGACTGGCGCAGTTGGTCGAAGTCGACGATGTTGCCGAATTTCGGGTCGTTTATGTACATGCCTGCCGGTCCATTTGGTCAGCGCGCGTATCAAGCAGCGTAGTATACGCGAAGTGTCGCCGTCGCTCAATAGGGCGCTTGGCGGGCGATAATGCGAAATATTTCACAAACTTGCAATTATTGAAACACCATCGGCGGACGAAAGCTACGATCCGGCTCAGGCTTCGCGCACAGATTGGACGATCTCGCGCAGTTGACGATCGAAATTGGGATCGGCCGCTTTGAACTCTTTGCCGCTGATGACCAGGGGCGCGCCGAAGACAACGATCTCCGCGCCCATCTCCAGCGTCTGTATTGCTTTGGGCACGCTCAAGCCGCCGACGGCCTGCACGGGGATATCAACCGCGTCGAGGATGGCCGGCAGATCAGCGAGCGGGCTGAGGCCCGGGATCATGTTGCGCTCGTCGAAGCCGGTGTGCACGATGATATAATCGACGCCCATGTCTTGCGCCTGGCGCGCGCGCCCCGGTTTATCGGGGCAGAGCATGACGTCGCACATCACACGCTTGCCGTAGCGCCGCGCCATTTTAACCTGTTCGATGATGCTGGCGTCGTGCGCCTGGCCCATGACGACGACCATGTCGCCGCCGGCTTTGAACATCATCTCGGCTTCCAGCCCGGCGCCATCCATCGTCTTGAGGTCGACGACGATGGGCGTCTCGGGGAAGGCGGAGCGAAATGCGCGCACCGCATGCAGGCCCTCGGCGAGCAGGAGCGGCGTCCCGACTTCCAGCCAGTCGACGCCGGCCTTGACCGAAGCGCGCGCCAAGTCGAGCGCTTCACCCAAGTCGATGACATCAATTGAAATTTGGATTTTGGCGTCCATGTTCTATCCCTACGTCGGTAGCAGGACCGACTTGACGTTGACCCCGGCTTCCATTTCTTCAAAGGCTTTTTCCCATTCGCCGAGCCCGTAGACGCCGCCGATGATTGGTGTGAGGTCGATCTGGCCGCTGGACAGCAGCGACAAGGCGCGCTCCCAGGTCGAGTAGAGGTGGCTGAAGCAGCCTTGCAGCGTCAGCGCTTTTTGCACCAGCGGATCGAGGCTGAAGTCCATGGGCTGCGGTCCCCAGCCGATTTTGGTGATGATGCCGTTCGGGCGCGCCATTTCCATGGCCGACTTCAGCGCGATGCTGGCGCCGCTGCAGTCAACGATGAGGTCGGCGCCATAGCCATCGCCAAGCGAGCGGACCAGCTCAAGCGGGTCGTCTTCGTCGATGTTCAGCGTCTCCGTCGCGCCGATATCCGCTGCGACGGTCAGGCGCTGCTGATCGACATTGGTGCCGAGCATGATGATCTCCGCCGCGCCACGCAGCTTGGCCACGAAGAGCGCCATCATGCCGATGGGGCCGGGTCCCTGGATGACGACGGTATCGCCCGGGCGGATGACCGGCGTCTTCTCCACCAAGGCGTTATAAGCGACGCAGATTGGCTCGGTCAGCGAAGCCTGCTCGAAGGACACGTTGTCGGGAATGTGATGCAGGATCGCCTGTCGCGCGGTCACGAATTGCGTGAAAGCGCCATCATGCAAAGCGCCGTAACCAAGCCGATGCGGGCACTGATTGTAGTCGCCTGAGTGACAGTACGAACAGCTGCCGCAGACTTCGGCCGCCGTCTCCACCGCCACACGATCGCCCACATTGAAGTTCTCGACGTCCGCGCCGAGGGCGGCGACCGTCCCGCAGAATTCGTGACCGAGAACCAAGGGCAAGGTAATCGCCCAGCTCTGGTGATTTCGCCACATATGGATGTCGCTGCCGCAGACACCGGCCGCGCCGACTTCCACCACGACATAACCGGGGTCCGGGTCGGGCGGCTGCGGGATATCGCGTAGTTCGACGTTTTTGTCTTCACGTCCGTATTTGATGAGTGCGTCCATCGGCTGTGTCCTTGTGCTGCCTGTCCACTTGTTTGCGGGCGATCCCAATGGCTCGCCTCTACAATTCGGCTTCGTTTGGAAAATACTTCCTGCGCATGCGGTGCAGGAATTCGAGCGAGGCTTGCATCTCCTCCATGCCATTCAGGCCGTCTTCGATGCTGACCCAGCCGTCGTAGCCGACAGCGCGCAGAATCTGAAAGATCGTATCGTAGTCGTTCAGGCCGCGGCCGGTCACGCCGTGCTGCAGCGCATCCGAGTAACCGATTGTGCCGTCGCTCTCGCGCAGATCGTCCAACGTATAGCTTCCGCTCAAGTAGCGATCGCTGGCGTGCATGCTGACGACGCGGTCGGCCACCGCCCGCAGCAGCTCGATCGGATCATCGCCGGCGACGATGGCGTTGGAGGGGTCGTACTGCACGCCGAAGCAGTCGCGCTCGGGAATCGCGTTCAACAACTCGAAGAAGACATCCATCTTCTGGGCGAATTCGGGATAGCGCCAGAAGCCATCTTTGTAATGGTTCTCCAAGCCGAGGATGATCTTGTGTTCGCGCGCGACCGGCAGGACGCCCTCGATGCACTCGACCACCCACTCAATGCCTTGTTCGCGGCTGACATCCGGGTAACGCTGGCCGCTCAGCACGCGGCAGACGGCGCCGTCCCCGCCGAGGAGTTTGGTCACGCGGATCATCGTCGCCTCGTACTCGACCGCGCGTTTCCGTTCATCGGGATCAGGATGGGTGAAGTTGGGCGAGCAGCAGAGCATCGGCATCTCGAAGCCGGCGTCGGCAATGGCATCGCGGACACTGAAGAGATAGTCGTCATCGAGGCTGGTGAAAAAACCCTCGTACATTTCCAAGCCATCGGCGTCGAGTTCCCGCGCCATGTCGATCCAGTCGAAGACGGACATGCTACGGGCGCCGGCGATATCATCGAGGTAGCATTTGGGAAAAGCGGCAATCTTCATGTTTTTCTCTCGCGAGTTGATTTAGATGCCGCAGGCGCTATACAAGATGATACGGCTACCTTGGCCATTTTCCAGCGGTTGCACGGCGGACTCCGCATTGGCAATCCCACGCGTCTTTTCAGCTTTTAGCGTCGCGAGGCGCGTGTCACGATAGAACTGCTTGACCGTTTCGACATCGTCGGTCGATTCCATAAACCAATAGGTCTCGCCTAATGCGCGAGGGCGGAATAAATCATATTCCACGTTGACTGTCTTGCCATTCGGGTAAAGCGGCGCCCACCAATTCTCGATGTCATAGCCGCATTTGATATCGGCAATCAGGATGATCAAGGCGATAAAGACGACCGAGACGCCGACCAGGATGAGCGATGTCTTGACGCAGCCCGTTTGATTACGATTGGCTTCCACAGCGTTTGTTCATTTCCTTTGCGGAGACATCCATTCCGAATCGCCCATTTGTCAGGCGCTGGTAACGATGCTCGGAATAGCGTAGACTGTATCTTATCACAACGTCGCCTGGTTTTGTCGCGATATTTCCTAGGGGAGTGTCTAAATGGCTGGACTCTGCTTTTCTAACCCCATCCCCGGCCCTTC
>JAAXID010000289.1:0-10267 GCA_012270545.1 Anaerolineae bacterium
CATCCCACAGCGCCAGCGCAAACATGCCGCGCAGATGCTTCAGCGCCTCATCGCCGCGCTCCTCGTAGAGATGCGCAATCGTCTCGCCATCGCCATCGGTCTTGAAGCGGTGCCCGCGTGATTCCAACTGCCGTCGCAGCTCCCGATAATTGTAGATTTCGCCGTTGAAGATGACCTGGATCGAACCGTCCTCGTTGGAAAGCGGCTGATCGCTGCCGGCGACATCGATGATTTTGAGGCGGCGCATGGCCAGGCCGACATTGCCATCGATGAAATAACCGTCGCCATCAGGACCGCGATGACGCAGCGTATGATTCATGCCCGCCAGCAACTCGCGCGTGACCGGTTTCCCGTCAAGATGGATGAGGCCGCAAATTCCGCACATGCCTCTATTCTAGCACTCGGATTGCGCTGCCTATCATACACGGCGCGATGCCGACCTCCCCCGGTTGCCAAAGGCGCAGGGGCGATACTGTATCGTCCGTCCGTCAGTAGGACTTAGTTAATCATGCGAAAAGTGATTGGTCATTTATGGCAAGAGCGGGCGAGCGACCGGCTTGCCCCTACAGCCATTCGATAATTCTAGCAGTATCTTTCTTGCGTCAATCATTCTCATTACTTTCTTAGATTTCTTTTGTGTCTCTGTAGTGACTAAAATCAAACCAGCGCCGGCCGTCTTGACAAAACACTCGATAAAAGATAGCCTACGGATGAACATAAGAGGCGTGCATGGTCGCCGATGCAAAACCCAATCTAGACGCGGAACGTTTAGCCGTCATTGAAACTCGAATGGAAAGCTTTGTCACTCAGGGACAACACGAGCGAGACATTGGTGATATTAAGGTGATACTCGCTGAGATCCGCAGCGATATAAAGAATCTGAAATGGCAGCTGGCTGTTATCGTCGCCGTGCTTTCCAGCATCATTTCCTTCTTCGTCAGCAGAATCCCCATCTAGTCAGGATAGCTTTTCGTTTTCTTCTGTGCCCTCTGTGCCTCTGTGGTGAATAAAATCAAACGATCCCCGGCGACCGCAAGTGCCAATCGGTCGCGCTTTGATAAGCCCACCCCACTTGCAGCAGTCGTTCCTCGGTGAAGGGCGCGCCAAGGATTTGCATGCCGATGGGCAAACCGGCCGCGTCAAATCCGCAGGGCAGGCTGAGGCCGCAGATGCCGGCCAGATTCGCCGATATCGTCAGCACATCGGCCAGGATCATGCGCAGCGGATCGTCGGTCACCTCGCCGAATTTGAAGGCGGTGGAGGGCGCGACCGGCGCGATCAAGACATCGACCTCGTCGAATAGCGCGTCGAAATCCCCCCGGATCAAGGTGCGCACCGCCTGCGCCTTGCCGTAGTAGGCATCGTAATAGCCGGCCGAAAGCGTATAGGTGCCGAGCATGATGCGGCGCTTGACCTCCTCGCCAAAGCCGGCGCCGCGTGTCTTCTTGTAGCTATCGATCAGGTCGGCGCCATCGACGTGCGCGCCAAAACGCAGGCCATCGTAACGCGCCAGGTTGGCGCTCGCTTCCGCCATGGCGATGATGTAATAAGCGGGCAGGCAATAATCGGCGTGCTTAAAGCTGAGCTCGCGCGCATCGGCGCCCAAATCCACCAATTGCGCGACCGCCGCGCGCACCGCCGTCTCCACATCCGGCTGCAAACCCGCGGCGAAGTATTCAGCGGGCAGCCCGATCTTCAAACCGCGGATATCGCCAGCCAGCGCCGCCAGATAATCGGGCACGGCCGTCGGCATGCTGGTCGAATCGAGCGGATCGTGACCGGCAATGACCCCCAGCAGGCGCGCGACATCCTCCACCGTTCGCGCGAAGGGTCCCGCCTGATCGAAGGACGATCCGTAAGCGATTAAGCCATAGCGCGAGACGCGCCCGTAACTCGGCTTTATCGCGCTGACGCCGCAGAAAGACGCCGGTTGGCGGATGCTGCCACCGGTGTCCGTGCCCAATGCCGCCAGCGCCATGTTTGCGGCGACCGCGGCCGCGCTGCCGCCGCTGCTGCCCCCCGGCACATGGTCGAGGTTCCAGGGGTTGGCGGTCGGGAAAAAGCCGCTGTTTTCGGTCGACGAACCCATGGCGAACTCGTCCATGTTCAGCTTGCCCAGCATGACCGCGCCGGCGTCGTAGAGCCGGGCGACGGCGGTCGCGTCAAAGATGGGATGATAGCCCTTGAGAATCTGCGAGCCACAGGTGGTTTCGATGCCCTTGGTCGAAAGCACATCTTTCAGCGCGATCGGGATGCCCAGCAGCGGCCGCTCGTCGCCGGCGGCGCGCGCTTCATCAGCCGCTTTGGCTTGCCCGCGCGCAAAATCGGCGGTGACGGTCAAGTAAGCGCGGACATCGGGGTCGAGGTCTTCGATCCGCGCCAGATGGGCCTCGGTCAATTCCAGCGCGGAGATCTCGCCGCCGCGCATTTTCTCCAGCGCCTCGGCGATGGTCAGGCTCGTCAATTCCGTCATTCAGATTCCTAGTCAAGTCTGGCTGGTCAACTCGGCGCTAGATTGTAGCATACAACGCTGCTGTTGTTGGGGAGACACCTGTGCCGCCCTTAGCTGCTAAGGTGTTCGTTTTCGGGCGACCCAATAGCTCGCCCCTACTAGAAGAGATCGGTTGGAATCTCCAGCCAAGCCCGCCCCACCTGCGCGCGCGTATCCCGCACATCGCCGTCATTCCGGATGACAACATCGGCTTGCCGCAACTTGTCGGCTTGGCTGTTCTGCAGCGCGATTCGCCGCTCCGCCGCGCTCTCCGTCATGCCGCGCGTCGTCATCAGGCGCCTTAGCTGCGTCCGCGGCGAGGCGTCGACCACCCATACGGAATCGACCGCGCGCTTCAGCTCACCTTCGAGCAGCTTGATCGCTTCAATGACCACCACGCGCGCTTCGGACTCTCGTATCAGCTGGTCGATGCGGCGGCGGATGGCCGGATGCGTGATGCCTTCGAGCTGCTTCAGCTGCGCGGGCTTGGCGAAGACGATGTCGCCCAAGGCGGCGCGTACGATTTCGCCTTCGCCATCGAGGATGCCATCCCCGAATGCGGCGATGATGTTGTCGTAGGCGGCTTCTCCCTTGCGGATGACCTGATGAGCGATGTGGTCGGCATCAATGGTGACGGCGCCGAGATCAGCCAGGATTTCGCGAACGAGGCTCTTGCCGACAGCGATATTGCCGGTCAAGCCAATCAGGTATTTCCCCGGATAGCGCTCGCTCAAGCTGCCCACTCCGTCAAAGCATCCGACCCGATTATAGCACCGACTTTCAGTGACCGATGCCACTACCCCTGCCCGTCAACCTGCTACTGTTGTAAGGGCGACCCAACACATACTCATTTTTGAGAGGCTCGTTTCTGTGTAAGCCAAGTCTTTACATGTGGGCGACTGGGGCGAAAAAGCCTTCGCGCGACCAAAGCGACACCCTCTGATAGAATTTTTGTTCTAGTATAATCGCGGACTGAAGGAGACTCCCATACGCGGACGGATTGCCAGCCGTTCCCGTTACCAGCCGGACGGCGAGCTGTGGGAGTCTCTTCTGTCTTGTGAAGCATAGTCCCCAATCAAGGATCGGCAACGGATGAGTCGACGTTATTCCCTCAAGACCAAGATCGACGCGCTGAACGAGATTGATGAGCACGATGGCGATGTGGCGCGTGTCAGTGAGTTTCTGGAGATTCCAGCGCGGACGCTGCGTGGCTGGCTGCATGACGAGGATCATCTGCGCGGCCGTTACGGCGCGAAGCTAAAACGTCAGCGTGACCGCCTGACCCTCGACTTGCAGTTCGAGATGCTGGAGCGGGGCAAGTCGATACTGGCGCGGATGGATGGAGAAACGCTGGCGAAAGCGCCACTGAATCAGCTGGCGGCGGCGCTCGGCAGTCTGGTGAGCCACGCATTGAAACTGGAGGAGGTGATCGAAGAAATCAATGAGGGAGAAGAGCAGGTCATCCGCTGGGAATTCCATTATGACGGTCAGGTCCATGAAGCTCCACCCTGGGCAGAACCTAGTGATGAAACACCCCGCGCGCTTCAAGGTGGTCGCCTGCGGGAGACGCTGGGGCAAGACCGAGCTGGGCAAAACGGCGCTGCTGGCGCGGACCGCCTGGCAAAAGAAACGCGGTTGGTGGCTGGCGCCAACGGTGCTGATGGCGAGCCAGGTCTGGCGCGATCTGAAAGCGAGCCTTCGACACTTGCCGGGCATCAGCGTCAGCGAGAGCGAGCGGCGCATTGACATCGCCGGCGGTGGAATGATCGCTGTGCGCAGCGCCCATCACCCGGACAATCTGCGCGGCGAGGGCTTGGATCTGGCTGTGCTGGACGAAGCCGCCTTCATGGAGCCGCGCGTCTGGCCCGAGATCCTGCGCCCAATGCTGACGACTACGCGTGGCGGCGCGCTCTTTCTCAGCACGCCCTTCGGTCGTAACTGGTTCTGGGAGCAGTACAAAATCGGCTTGCGGGACGAAGCCGCCGAGTGGATGTCCTTTCAATTTACAACCGCAAATAATCCGCTAATTGAGCGCGAAGAGTTGGAAAGCATCCGCCGGCAGACGACCGAGCAAGTCTGGCGGAGCGAATACCTGGCGCAATTCAGCGATGACAGCGGGCAGGTCTTCCGGGGCATTCGCGCGGCCGTGGTCCCCGGACGGGTTGAGGCGCCGGAAACGGGGCATGTCTACATCGCGGGCGTCGATTGGGGGCGCCACTATGATTACACCGTCATCGTCATCATCGATGCGACGGCGCGGCGCATGGTCGCCCTGGATCGCTTCAACAATATCGGCTGGCGCCTGCAGCGCGGGCGGCTGAAGGCGATGGCGGCGCATTGGCGGCCACTGCTGATTTGGGCGGAAGCCAACAGCATCGGCGCGCCCAATATCGAGGCGCTGCAGGAAGAGGGTTTGCCGATGCGCAGCTTCCTCACCACGTCAAAGAGCAAATCACCCTTGATCGAATCGCTGGCACTGGCCATCGAGCGCGGCTTTCTCGGTCTGTTGGATGATCCGGCGCTGCTGGGCGAGCTGGCGAATTTCTCGCTTGAGCGCCTGCCCGCTGGCGGTTATCGCTATGGCGCCCCGCGCGGCAGCCATGATGATACCGTTATCGCGACCGCGCTCGCCTGGTACGGCGCGGAAAACAGCGGCATCGGCTTCGACTTCGCTTAACGTAACCTCTATCGGGCGACCCGATGGTTCGCCCCTACAAGGCTTGTCCGATACTGCGAATCTTACGCAGAGACAGCTGAAATAGTTACAAAACATTTATATTTAGGAATGGGGATCTTGTAGCTGACGCGCGGATCATTTTGCGCAGCTGTTCCAGCGTGGCGCGGAATTCGGGCGCTTGCACCGCTAGATATTCGTCCACTTCTGCCGGCGCGTGACGAGTCGGCTTCGGTTTACTCATCGCGAAAAGCCCGCTCCAGTTCGGCAATAACCAACTTGTCCATCGGCAGAAATGCGGCCATAACGCGCTCGACAGCGGCGGCATCGTCGCTTTTCATCATCTCCATCAACCTGATCGGCGTAATCTGCCAGGAGACGCCAAAGCGGTCGGTCAGCCAGCCGCAACGGCTTGGCGCGCCGCCACCTGAAATCAAGCCATCCCATAGGTGATCGACTTCTTCTTGGTCCTCACAAAGAACCATGAGCGACATAGCCGCGCTGTGCTCACAGAAGGAATTGCCGTTGATGATGGTGAAAACCTGCCCGGCGAGCTCGAAATCAGCCGTCAGGATATCGCCGGATTCGCCCATACCGCTCTCGCCGTAGCGACGGATGTGGGTGACGCGGGAATCGGGCAAAAGCGAAGTATAGAGTTCGAGCGCCTCCTCGATGCGGCCATCGAACCAGAGGTTGGTGACAATCTTTTGCATGCTTTACTCCCCGCCATTTAGATTAATCGTATACGACAGCAGCGCGGGCGCAGGCGATGTTCAGATCGCGCAGCAGTTCTTTCCCCGGCGCGTTGCCGCAAGCGGCGTTTACGGTGATCTTGGGCATGGCTCAACCCCGAAGACGACGCGGCCGCTGATTATCCTGCAGTGCTATCTAAAGTTCAAGCGCCCCTGTTCTCTTGGTGGGTAGAAAAGCAACCGCCGCGCCATATTATCGGAGGAGCCTTCTAGGAGAGGTTATCGAGGTTCATCGGACCAAAGCCATGCGGCAGCAGCTCGCGGAGGGTGGTGACAAGGCGCGACTTGCCATCCAGGTCGGCGAGGATGACGCGCATATCGGGCGCGAATTCGTACATCATCTGGCGGCAGACGCCACAGGGCGAGCCAGCGTCGCGCGTGACCACGGCGATGGCGGCAAACTCGCGCTGGCCTTCGCTGACGGCTTTGAAGACGGCGGTGCGCTCGGCGCAGACCGTCGGCGTGAAGCTGACGCTCTCGATATTGCAGCCGCCGTAGACCGCGCCACTGACAGTCAAGAGCGCCGCGCCAACGCGGTATTTGCTGTAGGGCATGTAAGCGTGCTGGCTGGCGGCGAGGGCGGCATTGATCAATTGCTGGTCGCTGGGGAGGGTCATGGCGGCTTCCTATTTGCTGTGGGCTTGTGAGACTTTGCCACCGCCGGCGACATCGGTCTTGAGCGGGCTTTCGCTAGCGGCCGCTTCAGGCTGGAGCTTGCGCACCTTGACCTTGCGGATGCGGTGGCCATCGATCGACAAGACGGTCATGCTCAAGATGTCGGTTTTGATCGTCTCGTCCGTCTTCGGCACGCGTCCCAGCGTCAAATAAATGTAACCACCCAAGGTATCGGCGTCGCTGGTATCGATGGAACAGCCGAGCAGCGCGTTGATATCGTCGAGATCCATGCTGGCTTCGATCAAGAAGGAGCCATCGCCAACAGCGACATAATCTTCTTGCTCGGCGAAATCGTGCTCGTCGCGGATATCGCCGACGATCTCCTCGATCAGATCCTCGATGGTGACCAGGCCCGAGGTGCCGCCGTATTCGTCCACCACGATCGCCAGGTGCACATTTTTCTCCCGCAACTCTCTCAACAGCGCGTCTGCCGACTTCGTCTCCGGCACGAAATAGACGCTCCGGGCAAGATCAGCGATCTCGCGGCTGGCGAAATCTTCGCCAGCTTTGACCACGGTCAGGATATCTTTGGCGTAGAGCAAACCCTTGATGCTGTCGATGCTTTCTGCGTAAACGGGGATGCGCGAAAAGCCTGAATCGACGAAGGCGGTGAGCGCGTCTCGCACTGTGGCTTTTGTCTCGAGCGCGACGATGTCGATGCGCGGTGTCATCAATTCGCGCGCGCTGCTCTCGTCGAGTTGCAGCACGGACGCGATCATGTCCTTCTCTTCTTCCTCGATGACGCCGCCGCTGTGGCTGGCATGAACCAGCGACATGATCTCCTCTTCCGTGACCAAGTTGACCATCGCCAGGGCATCGCCGCCAAACAGGCGCGATATCAAACGGCTGAGCAGCAGCACGAGGGCGGCCACTGGCGAGATGATCACTTGGAGGATGTGCATCGGCGCAATGGCGCGGGCGGAGAGCGACTCCGCCTGAGCGCTTCCGAGCGCTTCCGGCACCAAGTCGCCGATGACCAAGGTCAAGCCGGCGCCGACGACAATCGTCGCGACCGTTAGCGCCAGGCGCGCGCCCACGTCGCCAACGGTAAAATGTTCTATCACGAGCAGGACGAACAGCACGGCGCTGGCGAAGCGCGTCAGAATATGGGTGATGCTGACTGTCATGCTCAGGCGGAGCGGATTGTCCGTCAATGACAAGTATCGCTGCGCAGTCGCGTCACCGCCTTCCGCGCGCTCGCGCATGGCGACGTCCGACACACTCTGCAGCGCCGCGTTCATCAGGCTCACAGCGGCATGCGCGCCAAGCGTCAAAAGCAGCAGCAACAGTAAAGCGGCGCTCTCGTCCATCAACTGCCTTCAAGACTCGTGACGCAAGCCAAAAACGCCGAACACGTTATCTCATGCACGGCTGCCGCGTTTACTATGTGCCTGGGACTCCGAGAAGGAGGTTCGACAGGGTCGTCCACTGGGTTTTCAGAACTCTATTGACACAGTGACGAGAGTGTACCACATCGAAACATCGTCATGCAAGTAAAGCGGAATTTGGGGAGTGTCTAAATGGCTGGACTCTGCTTTTCTAACCCCATCCCCGGCCCTTCCCCAAAGCATTGGAGAAGGGAGTTCTCTAGCGGGTTTGCGCTAGCGCCATCTTTAACTTCACCTCCTCGAAATAAGACACTCCCCACGCTCACCCAGCTTGACGAAAGCAATGTCATCGAATATACTCGATTATCGATAACAAATGTGACTATTTGACGAACTTGATGGACTAACTCATGCAAATGCATAGGATCTGTATATGACGCCGTCAGGAGATTCCATCTATCAAGGATTGATCGCCGATAGCTTCAAGCTGGATGGGCAGGTAGCCCTGGTCGCCGGCGGCTATGGCGGCATTGGTGAAGCATTATGTCTCGGCTTGGCGCAGCAAGGCGCCGCCGTCGTGATTGCCGGGCGCTCGGTGGAGAAAGGCGCCGCCTTTGCCGAGCAGCTCGCTTCTGACGGCTTCTCGGCGCTGGGTTTGCGCTTCGACATTAAGGAAGCCGACGAGATCAGCCGCCTGGTTGAACAGACCATAAGCCATTTTGGGCACCTCGACATCCTGGTCAACTGCGTCGGCACGCATATCGAAAAGCCGGCAGAAGAGCTATCGGTTGAGGACTGGGATCAGGTGCATGACACCAATCTGCGCGGCGCCTTTTTGCTGTCGCAGGCCGCCGGTCGCCAGATGATTAAGCAGCAGCGCGGCAAGCAAATCCATATATCCTCCGTTCGCAGCCTGCTGGGAATCCGTCGCGGTTTTGCCGCCTATACGAGCAGCAAAGCCGGTATGAATCTGCTGGTCAAACAGCTGGCGACCGAATGGGCGCAGCACGGCATCAATGTCAATGGCATCGCGCCCACCTTCATTCGCACTGAACTGGTGCGTCACTACCTGGAAGACGAAGACTTTTACAATGCGCTCGTCGGGCGGATTCCGCTGACGCGGGTGGGAGAGCCATTTGATATAGTTGGCGCCACCGTTTTCTTCGCGTCGCCAGCCGCCGATTTCATAACCGGGCAGATCTTGTTCATCGACGGCGGTGTGACCGCCACCCAGTAAAGGCGCGCAGCATGCCGCGTTACCTTTATGATCTTGCATACCGCATCTCCGATTCATTGGCCACTGGTGGTAGAATCGCGCGCGTTTGACCGGGGGGCGAAAAGGCAAAGACGAATGGCAACCGATAGCAGCCGTCACAGACGGACCGCAACGCGCTATGTGCTGCGCGAAGATATCAAGGAACATCTAATCGACGCCATCTTGCGTGGCCGCTACAAGCCGGGCGACCGTTTAGCCGAGGCCAAGTTGGCAAAGGAATTCTCGGTCAGCCAGTCGCCAATACGAGAGGCGCTGCGTGACCTGGAAATGATGGGCTTCGTCGAATCGGTGCCGTTTTCCGGCTCTTTCGTGCGCGATCTTTCCCTGAAAGATATGTTGGATACCTATGCCGTGCGCGCCTGGATGGAAGCAATGGCGGGCCGGTTAGCCACGCCTAATCTGACGGAAGACGTGTTCGCGCGTTTGGAGACGCTGCTGGAGCGCATGATGCGGCATGCGCAGAACAACGACTCACACGAATTCGCCAAAGCCGACTTCGCCTTTCATCAGACGATCGTCGCCACGGCCGGCAACAATACGCTGATCCGTCTCTACGATATGCTTCAGTTCGCGTATTGGACCTACGCGTCAACGATTTTAACTGGTTACAACCTGACCTTTCAGGCGCGGAGACATTACAAGATCATGGACGCGCTGAACACAGGCGACCCGGAGCTAATCGCCAAAACGCTGCAAGATCACATTGAAGAACTTATCGAGCGGATCACCGCGCACTATGCGGAAAGACAAGAAGGGGCGGCGGTCGAGTCCGTTACGGAGGCTTGAGCTACCTGGTTTTGCTTCTTTGCGCTGGCGCTCTGCTGCGCTCCCAATACGCGTTTCATCTAGCTAGTTGAACGAAAAAGGTGAATGAACCATGGCCCGACAAATCATAGACTTGAGCATGCCCGTCCACGGCGACATGGTGGTTTTCCCGCGCGTGGTGCGCCCGGCGCTGTTGATGTATGAAGATTGGGAGCAATTCGCCGAAGGCATCGGCGCCGCCGAGCACGGGGTGACATCACTGGCGGCCAGTTCGATGACGGTCTTGGGCGATCACGTTGGCACGCA
>JAAXID010000289.1:10330-50416 GCA_012270545.1 Anaerolineae bacterium
TCGAATACTGTTACGGCGATGGCGTCGTGCTCGATTTTCGTCACATGGAAAATGGCGCCGCCATCTCGGTCGCCGATCTGCATGAGGCTTTGGCCAAGATCGATTATGAGATCAAGCCACTGGACATCGTGCTGATCATGACCGGCGCCGGCCACTACAACCATGAAGAGCGCTACTTGACCGAGCACTGCGGCATGTCCAAAGAAGCGACCAATTGGCTCATCGATCAAGGTGTCAAAGTGACCGGCATCGACGCCATCACCTGGGATCCGCCGGTATGGGCTATGTTCGAGCGCAAGCAATTCTGGGAATCCCATCGTGTCATGATCGACAGGGAGTATTATCACCTGGAAAACCTGTGCAATCTGGAAGCGATACCAAAATCGCACGGCTTTACCTTGTCGGTGCTGCCAATCAAATGGGTCGGTACGACAGCGGCGCCAGTGCGGGCGGCGGCGATCATTGAGGATTAGACGGCTGTTACCAGGGCGGGAGGTAAAACATGGGACGATTGGACGGAAAGGTCGCCATCATCACCGGCGCCGGCAGCGGCATCGGGCGGGCCAGCGCATTGCTCTTTGCCGGAGAGGGCGCGAAAGTCGTCGTCGCGGATCTGAACGAAGCGGCGGGCCGAGAAACGGTTGAACTCGTGGCCGCTGCTGGCGGGGACGCCTTATCCGTATCCACAGATATCCGGCGGGCGCCGCAAGTCGAATCTATGGTGAATGAAGCGGTGGCGGCCTACGGTAAGGTCGACATCCTCTACAACAACGCCGCCATTGAAATCAGAGGCAGCGCCACCCAGCTGAGCGAAGACCAATGGGACAGGACTTTAGACACCAATGTCAAGGGCTGCTGGCTCTGCTGCAAATACGCGATACCGGAGATGCGGAAAGTCGGTGGCGGCGTCATCATCAACTCGGCGTCTACACTGTCGTATCGCGTGGCGGACGAACGCGCGGCCTATGTCACATCCAAGGGCGCCATCCTGCAGCTGACCCGGAGCCTGGCGCTGGATTACTCAAAAGACAATATCCGCGCCAACTGCCTGGTCATCGGTCCGATAGACACGCCGCTGCTGGCGCAATCGATGGCCGATTCCGGCGACGCCCAAGGGGTGATGGACTGGCTGCTTGATGCCTCGCTGCTGGGTCGCCTGGGTGATCCCACAGAAGTGGCAAAGGTCGCGCTCTTCCTTTGCACGCCAGAAGCGTCATTCATGGTAGGCGCTCCCATCGTTGTCGATGGCGGGATGCTCGTGCATTAAGCGCGGGCGACGTTGAATAAGACTTTTTACCTGAAGGGAGAAAACTGTGTATCAAGCAAAGATTGGCTATACCACCGTCACCTGGGCTGTTGCCGGCCGCTCGGACTGGATGGAACAGGGGATGCGCGACATTTCGGCGCTCGGCTTCCGCGCCTTCGAGACCTTTTCCAACACGGCGATGGAGTACGACGATCCACCAGGGAGATTCCGCTCGCTGCTGGAGGAGCTCAATCTGCATGTGGCTTGCCTGGATAAGATTCGCTCCGTTTATCAGGATCCAAGCCAGACGGAGGCAATCATTGCCGATCATGAAGAAGCCACACGATTCCTCCTCGATCATGGCGGTGAGATCCTGATGACCGTGCCCATCGGCGCGCCCGATGACGCCCCGCGCTGGACGCTGGAGGATTTTAAGGTGGTGGCCTCGACCCTGAATGAGATTGGCAAACGCACGCTCGATATGGGCGCGACAATGGCGATGCATCCGCATTGGGGCACCTATGTGCAGAGCCCGGAAGAGATCGATCTGATTATGGAGCTAACCGACCCGCGCTACGTTTTCTTCGCGCCGGATAGCGGTCAGATTGCCAAAGGCGATGGAGATCCGGTGGCTATCGCTCGGAAATATGCCGATCGAATCGCGCATGTTCATTTAAAAGATGTCGCTAGGAATTGGCCCGAACTGCGCGAGATGGGCGCGGCCTTGGCCATGCCCGCCGGATACGCGCCGCTTGGCACGGGAACTGTCGACCTGAAAGGGTTTATTGGCGTGTTGGCGGACCTGAACTATGAGGGATGGATCCTGGGCGAATTGGACCAACATGATGATCCAAAAGGCAGCGCGGAGATCGGCCGACAATTCTTGACCGAAGAAATGGGATTCTCGCTGGATATCTAACACGAGCAATAGTATTAACCGTTAACTGCTTTTTTGGCCGGTTCACCTGGACAAACTCATCGGCGATCGTCTCGCAGCAACGGGGAGCGTCTGGCGCCCGTCAACCAAGAGATTTTGCGGCGACAATGCGCGCGTGCTATACTCCACTCATCTGATTTGACGCAGTCTTACAGTATTTGAATACCTAAGGAGAAAATGGCATGACCAATAGAACAGGGCTTTCAAGAAGGCAATTCTTACAGACGACCGGCGCGGGGCTCGCGTCCCTCGCTCTGGCCGGCGCGCCCGCCAGCCGCTTGCTGGCGCAAGGCGACGCCTTGCAGTTCTATGGCTGGGACTTCCAGCCAGATACGATTCGCCAACATCTCGACAACTACACCGCGCAATCCGGCACGCCGGTAGAACTCCATATCATCCCGAATGTCGGGTACTCCACTGGTCTTCAAACTAAGATCTTGGGTGGCCTGCACATGGACGTCTACTACAACTTCAAGTACAACTCGACGCGCTTTTTCAACGCCGGTTGGGCGCGGCGCATGGACGACTTGCCCGATGCCGACGCGGTCATGGGCGAGATGTTCGCCAGTTCGGTTCCCTCCTATACCACGCCAGATGGCCAGCTCATCAGCATGCCTTATTTCAGCGCTGTCCATGTGCTGCATTTCAACGAGCGACTGTTGAACGCGTCCGGCTTTGACGCGCCGCCGGAAACCAAGCAGGATCTTTACGACCAGTGCAAGAAACTGAAAGAAGACGGCGTAGAAGCGCCTTATCTGGCCTACTGGATCAAGGAGTTCTGCGAGGAGTACCTCCAAGTTTATCTGCTTTCAGAAGGCGTCACACCCTTCTCGCCGGAGGGCGAGCCGACCTTTGCGGATGACTCCAGAACGGCGGATGTGTTTGAATGGTGGCAAGCGATGTTCCAGGATGGCATGACCTCGCCGACCCAACTCACCGACCAGCCGGGTGAACAGATGACGGCGATGCAGAATGGCACCTCGGCCTTCTATGTCTTGCATCACTACTTCCTGAAGTTGATGAATAGCGGTGGTGGTCCGGAAGTTGAGCATTTGCGCATTGCCGGCCGCATGCCTGGCGCCGATGGCAAGACCTTCCAGATGGGCGAAGTCGTACAGATGTCCGATGGTCCGAATGTCGACAAGTCCTGGGATCTGGTCAAGTTCTATACCTGGAAGGACGCGAACGGCGAACGCTCCGTGCACAAATCATGGGCTGCGGCCGCCGCCCTGGGCGCGCCCTATCCCGATTTCTACGACGATGCCGAGGTGCAAGCCAATTATGGCGACTACTACGATTTCGACATGATCAAGGATATGTTCGCCAACAACTCCGATGTGGTTCAGGCGCGCAATCAGCCGTGGTACAGCGAATTCCAGACCCATGTCGGCGATGAAATTCAGCGTATGCTCCAAGGCAACCTGTCGCCGGCGGACGCCGTAACCAGCCTGGCCGACAAAGTGGTGGAACTCCGCGAGCAATATTCATAAGTTGTCCTCCACTCAATGACAATCGTATAGGCACGATTGAAGGGGCGTACGGTTTGGGGAGTTGATTGCCAAACTGTACGCCCGCCTACTAGCACAAGTGACGAAGACGCCGTTGCAGGTACGAGGCAATGGCAACACAACTAGCGAGCAAGATAACAGCGCAAGAACGCAAACATTGGGATCGCAAGTGGATCCCCTATGTATTGTTGGCGCCCGCCCTGATCACAATCGTCGTTATCATCCTCAGTCCTCTGGTCACCACCATCTTCTACAGCTTTTCGAATATCGACCTGATTCGGGATCGCACGACTTTCGTCGGCTTCGAAAACTACGTCGAGTTGTTCAGCGGTCGCCTCTTCTGGAAAGCGGTCGAAGTCAATCTGAAATTCGCCGCGATTGTGGTCATCGTTCCGACTGTGATCGGTCTGCTATTCGCGCTGCTGCTGGTGGAAGAATTCCTTGGTCGCAGCCTGGGCCGCACCTTGCTGATCCTGCCTTGGGCGCTGCCCTGGATCGTCATCGGCTTGCTCTGGAATTGGGTGGTCCACTCGCAATTCGGCGCGTTGAACGGCCTGCTCTACAGCCTGGGTTTGATCGACAAATACATTCCCTTCATGGCGGATGAAAACTGGGCGCTGGTGTTCACGGCATTGGCCTCCGCCTGGCGACAGACCTCGTTCAGCGCCATTCTGCTGTTGGCGGCGCTGCAAACGATTCCCGAAGATCTTTACGATGCGGCCAAGGTCGATGGGGCGGGGACGCGAGCGCGTTTTCGGTATATCACCTTTGCCTGGCTGCGGCCGACGCTCACCATCGTGCTGCTCTACAATATCGTTCTGGGATTCCTTCAATTCGATGCGGTCTGGATCATGACCCAAGGTGGACCGGGCGACGCGACCATGCTCATTTCGATACTCTTGTACCGCTACTCTTTCATCAATTTCGACCTGGGTATGGGCGCGGCGGTTTCGAATGTGCTGGGTCTCATCACCATGGGCGTTGGGCTGCTCTTCATTCGCTTGATCTACCGTCCGCAGGGGACCTACGCTTAGGGTTGGCTCATGGGCAATTCATCTGGAACGACCGGACGCTGGATCATCCGTAAGGCGCTCACCTATCTCGCATTCGCTGGCCTGCTCTTTTGGATCGGCTTCCCGGTCTACTACATGCTGATCACCAGCTTTATGGATCCGCCAGAACTTGGGGCGAAGCCGCCGCATTGGATCCCCCAGGAGCCGACGATAGAAAACTACCGCGAGGTCATCATCGGGAAGACCGGCCAGCGTGGCGATTATGGCACGACGACCGAGTTCTCGCGTATGATGCCCGCGTTACTAAACAGCACCTTCGTCTCGGTCACGGTGGTATTGCTAAATCTGCTCATCGGCGGGATGGCGGCGTACGCTTTCTCCCGCTTCGACTTTCGTTTCTCGCGAGTCGCTTATATCGGCGTCTTGATGACGCGAGTCTTGCCGGCCTTGGCTCTGATCGTTCCGCTCTTCATCATCCTGCGAAAAATCAAACTGATCAACACGCTCTGGGCGCTAATCTTCACCTATACGATTTTCATCCTGCCGCTCACGATTTGGATCCTGCGCGAGTATTTCGACACGCTGGCGCGCGATATCGAGGAGATGGCGCTGATCGATGGCGCGACGCGCTGGCAGGCCTTTCGCATGGTGGTCGCTCCGTTGGCCGTCCCTGGCCTGATCGCGGTTGGCGTCATGTCCTTCATGGAAGCCTGGAGCGAATTCTTCTTCGCCTTGACCCTNNGTTATCGTCGCCTTCGTCTTCCAGCGTTATTTGGTCCGCGGTCTTAGCGAAGGCGCGGTGAAAGGATGAGCGCTGTGCCCGTAAGGCTCAGCGTCCTGGGCGCGGGAATCATCGCGAAATCATTCATGGAAGCGGCGTCGGCTGTTGCAGATTTGGAGGTTGCGACGGTCTGCGACATTGACGAGAACAGAGCGCGGGCGCTGGCGGAACCGCAGAACAGCGCCTGGGAGACTGATTATCAAGCTGTCTTGGGGGACGAATCGATCCAAGCCGTTTACATCGCGCTGCCGCACCATCTGCATGAAGAAGCCACTATCGCCGCCGCTGAAGCGGGTAAGCACATCCTGCTGGAGAAACCGATGGCCAATTCGCTGGAAGAGGCGGATCGCATGCTGGCGGCAAAAAAGCGCGCCGGGATCAAGCTGATGATTGGCTTCACCCATCGATTTCACTCCGAGCTGGAAACCGCCAAGCGTTTGATTGCGGCGGGTGAACTGGGACAGCTGACCCTGGCGCTCGATGTGATGACAACGGGCGGGGTTATCCCCGGCTGGTTCTGGCAGAAATCGGAAGCCGGCGGCGGCGTTTTGCACGTCAATGGCGCCCACAGTTTCGACCGTCTGCGCTGGCTGATGGACTCGGAGATCGTCGAGGTCTTCGCCTATACAGATACTTACGATTCGCGCAAGACTGTGGAGGACAGCGCCATAGTCGCGATGCGCTTCGCCAACGGCGCGCTGGGCACGACCGTACATAACTGGGTGACGGATTCGCCCCTGCCTTTCAAGTGCGATCTGGATCTCTACGGCACGGACGGCGCGCTCCGCATCGACACTTGGAACGCGATTGAATTCGCCAACGCGAGCCATACCTGGGTGCAGCGGCGCGAACGTGATGATATGTTCCAGAAAGAAATCGGCGAATTCGTCAGCGCGATTCTGGAAGATCGGGAACCTTGCATAACTGGCGAAGATGGCAGACGCAGCCTGGCTTGTGTCCAGGCCGCGTACGAATCGGCGCGCAGGGGTGAGCCCGTAAGACTAAAAGACGAAATCGGAGGATAAGGCGATGACAAAGAAGGTACGTACAATCACGGGTGATGTAGCGCCGGAAGCACTGGGGCGTACGCTCATCCACGAACACCTCTGCGTGGATTGGGGCGACCTGCTGGGGCGGCCCAAGGTTCTCGATTTCGACCGCGATGAGATGATTGACCGGATGGTTGCCAAGATGGATGCGCTCTACGCCTCGGGCATCGGCGCGATGACGGAATGCACGCCAATTGGCACCGGACGTTATCTCGATCTGTATTTCGATGTCGCGCGGCGGAGCAAGGTCAAGCTGATCTGCTCGACCGGCTTCTTTCACGAATCCTGGGCGCCGATGCACCTCTATGCCCAGTTGATGGATATCGATCAGATGGCGGCGCTATTTGTCCGCGAGATCAACGAGGGCATGGGCGACACGATGCTAAAGGCCGGTCTCATCAAATGTGCGACCGGCGAAGGCCAGGTTTCGCCGAAGGAAGAGGAGGTCCTGCGCGCAGCATCCCGCGCGCATAAAACGACCGGCTGCCCCATCATCACCCATACCACGGATGGGCTGGGTCCAGAGCAGCTCGATATCTTCGCGTCAGAAGGTGTCATGCCCGAGGAGGTCATCCTCAGTCATATCGGCTGCCAGCCCGATCCTATCACTGGATCCGAGGCTGTGCTCAAGCGGGGTGCCAACGTCAGCTTTGACCGCATCGGCATGGTCGGCGCGTTCTTCGAAGATGACCATTGGCTCGAGGTGGTCGGGAACGCCATCAAAAAGGGTTATGTCGACCAGATCATGCTCAGCCATGATGCCGCCGTCTTCGCGCATGGGTATGAAGCCGCTTCTGGCGACGATGTCTGGGACGATTACACCTATGTCTATAGCAGGTTTGTACCCAAATTGCAGAAAGCGCATGGCGTCACCGACAGTCAAGTGGAGACGATGTTCGTGACTAACCCGCAGCGGGTCCTGGCATTTTGATGGCGATGCTGAAGAGCGATCTCGACACACCGGCGCTGATTGTCGATATTGACAAGCTGAAACATAACATCAGAGATATGGCGGATTTCGCCGCTGCAAATGGCATTCAGCTGCGCCCGCACGCCAAGACGCACAAGACGCCCGAGATCGGTAAGCTGCAACTCGAGGCCGGCGCGGTTGGCTTGACGGTCGCCAAGCTCAGCGAGGCGGAAGTCTTCATCGACGCCGGCTGCCGCGAGATTCTGGTGGCCTACCCGCTCGTAGGCGAGGCGAAACATCGCCGCCTGATTGAGCTCTGTGGGCGCGCGAATATCACCACTGTCGCCGACCATGCGGATATTGCTATGGCGCTCTCACGTTCCATGAGCGCGAGCGGGCTCGAATTGCCGCTGCTGGTCGAAGTCGATACCGGTCTGAATCGCTGCGGCGTTCAGGCGGGAGCGCCCGCGCGTGACCTGGCGCATCATATCGCGCGACTGCCGGGATTGCGCTTTGCCGGTTTGCTGACCCATGAGGGGCATGCCCAGCTGGCGGGCGCTCCCGAAAAAGTGCGCGAGACGGGTTTGTCCGCTGGCGAGATGATGGCGGAAACGGCTGAGCTGATTCGCAAGTCCGGCCTGGAGGTTCCGATCATTTCTGTCGGTCTGACCGCCACTGCCAAGATCACCGCGACTGTCGATGGCGTGACCGAGACGCGACCGGGCATTTACGTCTTTTACGATCGCAGCGAGGTGCTGCATCAAGTTGTTAGGCCTGACCGCTGCGCCGCGCGCGTGCTGGCGACGGTGGCGACGCGTCCGACCGCCGATCGCATCATTCTGGATGCCGGTACAAAAGCGCTGACGAGCGATCGGGCTGGCGTCTCTCCGCCGGTGGCCGGGCACGGTTATGTCATCAATCATCCAGATTGGGAGATCAAGAGCCTGAGCGAAGAACATGGCGCCACCACGATATCGCCCGACGATCCGGTGAATATCGGAGACCGCGTGGAGATCATCCCGAATCACATCTGCCCGGTGATAAATCTCTTCGACAGCATGTATATCGCGCAGGGCGATACCATCGTGGATGAGTGGACGGTGGCGGCGCGCGGGAGATCACAGTAAAGGCTGGTTTGATGAGTAAACATAAACTGGGAATCATCGGCTGTGGCTGGATCGCGCCTTTTCATGTTCAAGCGCTGAATCGGCTCAGCGACCGCGTTGAGGTGGTCTGGGTCGCGGACCCCGTCATAGAGCGAGCGGAAAATATAGCGGGTACGCTGACTGGCGGGGATGTCGCTGTGCTGACCGATTATCGCGGGGGCCTGGAGCGCGTCGATGCGGTGTCGATCCTGGTGCCGCATCATCTGCATCAGCCGATCACCTTGGCTGCGCTGCGGGCGGGCTGTCATGTGCTGCTGGAAAAACCCTTCGCGCTGACGCTGGAAGAAGCCGATGACATGATCGCTGAAGCAGAGGCGCAAGACAAAACGCTGATGATTGCGCTTCCGCACCGCTACCGGAAAAGCACGCAGGCCTTCAAGCGGATCGTCGACAGCGGCGACTATGGCCGCCTGTTCATGCTGGACGCCTTTATGGACGAAAACAATCGCGAATACGTCACCGGCGGCTGGTTCGTCAAGAAGGCGACCTTGGGCGGCGGCGTCTTTTTCTCGGCATCAGCGCATATGCTGGATGTGATGCTTTGGATCGCGGGCGCGGTGCAGTCAGTGGCTATGGTCGGCGCCCGCGCCGGCTTGCCAATGGAAGGCGAAGACACCGCCATTTCAGTCATCAAGTTTGTGAATGGCGTCGTCGGCACAACCCGCCACACCTGGTTCTCGCCCAAGCCGCATCGCTGGTATACCATGCGCGCCTATTGCGAGCGAGCGGTCATCACGCTAACCGTCCATCCGCTAGGCAACCTGGCCATGGAAGGGGTCAAGTGCGCCTGGACATCCCAAGTCACGGTCGCGGAAGCGGGCGCAGGAGACCGGGTACTGCTCGAAAGCGACGAGGGGCTGGACTTGACCGAAGAAGTGCGGCACTTCTTCGACTGCGTCGACAGTGGCGCTCAGCCACAGACCGACGGTTATGTGGCGCGGCAACTGATGAAGGTGGCGCTGGACGCGTATCGAGGCGCTGAAATCGCTGGAGCGAACTGATGCATGATCTCTTGATTGTCGGCGGGCGGGTCATTGATGGCGCCGGAACGCCCTGGTACTGGGCGGATGTGGCTGTCGATGGCGATCAGATCGTTGCCCTGGGACGCTTGACCGGCGCGGCCGCCAGGAAGACGATCAAGGCCGACGGTCAAATCGTCAGTCCGGGATTCATCGACATGCATACGCATTCCGACCTCCAGCCGCTGGTCAATCCGATATACGAGTGCAAGCTCTATCAAGGCGTGACGACCGATGTCATCGGGCATGACGGGCTAGGGCTTGCGCCGGTCACGCCGGTGACGCGTGATATCCTGATCGAGCAGCTTTCCGCCTGGAACGGGCTGCCGGACTACGATCGCGATTGGACCACGTTGACCGAATACCTGGATCACTTCGACGAAAGCTCTACTGTCAATGTGGCGACCCTTGCCTCACAGGGTACAGTGCGCATGGCGGTGGTGGGCATGGAAAACCGCGAGCCGACCGCGGCCGAGATGACGCGCATGAAAGCGATCATCGACCAGTGCATGCGCGAGGGCGCCGTGGGGCTGTCGACTGGCTTGACCTACGCGCCCTGTATGTACGCGGGGGATGACGAACTGGTGGCGCTCTGCGAGGTCATTCGTCCCTATCAAGGCTTCTACTGCCCGCATCATCGCAACTATGGCGTGGAGGCGCTAAAAGGTTATCAGGACTCGATCGAGATTGGACGGCGATCCGGCGTGCCGGTGCACCTGACGCATTGTCATCTCAGCTTCGATATCAACAAGGGGCGCGTCGGCGAATTGATCGCGATGATTGACCAGGCGCGCGCCGCTGGCGTCGAGGTCACCATGGATGCCTACCCGTACCTGGCCGGTCAGACTTATCTGCATGCCTTTCTGCCGAGCTGGGCGCACGAGGGCGGGGTGGATGGCATATTGGCGCTTTTGAGCGCGCCGGAAAGCCGGGCGAAACTGCAGCACGAGCTGGAAGTGACCGGCTCCGATGGCATGCAAGGCGTGCCACTGGGCTGGGAAATGCTCCGGATCGGCGGGATTCTGGGCGATCACGACCCGGCGATTATCGGCATGAGCTTGCCGGAGGCCGCCGAGCGCGCGGGCAAAAGCCCGTTTGATTTCTGCGCCGATCTCCTCGTGGCAACACGGCTGGGCGTATCTGGTCTCGCCTTCTTCGGCATTGAAGAGCATGTGCAAGCCATCATGCAGCATCCCGCGCATGTCGTGGGCAGCGACGGCATCACGGTCGGAGGACAGCCTCACCCGCGAGGCTGGGGCGCGCAGGCCCGCTTCTTGTCGCATTATGTGCGTGACTTGGGATTGCTAAGCTGGGAAGAGGGCATACGCAAGATCACATCCGCTCCCGCTCGGCGCATCGGCAGCCTCGATCGGGGCATCATCCGCCCCGGCTTTAAGGCGGATATCGTCGTTTTTGACCCCGATACACTGCGCGCCACCTCTACGTACGAGGTTCCGCGCAGCAATGCCGAAGGCCTGAGCGAAGTCATCGTAAACGGCGTGCGGGCGCTGGCTGATGGACAACCCACCGGCGCCACACCGGGGCGCGCGCTGCGTGATCCCTTTGGTCGCCGGCATGAACGCCATGCCAGCTTCTAGTTCTCCCGGGCGAAGCGCGAAATGAATAGCGCGAGAATAGCGGATGTCCGCGCGTACATCATCGACTCGGGCGGCGCCGATTATCATGATCAAGCGCGCGGGCACTGGATTATCGATACGCCCATCGCCAACCCGATGTCAGTCTATGAGGAATACAAAGGATCGCGAATCAGCTGGGGCATTAACGCGCTGGGCAGCGTGATCGTCGAAGTTGAATTAGATAACGGCATGGTGGGCGTCGGCATCAGCACAGGCGGCGAACCGGCCTGCTTCATCATCGAGCGCCATCTCAAACGCTTTCTCGTCGGTCAATCGCCCTACTCTGTCGAGCTCATCTGGGATCAGATGTGGCGCGCCACCTTGCCCTACGGGCGCAAGGGGCTGGCGATTTTCGCGATCAGCGCCGTTGATCTGGCGCTCTGGGACGCTCTGGGAATGCTGCGCGGCGAGCCGGTATACGCCATGCTTGGCGGGGCGACCAAGGACAGGCTGCCGGTTTACGCCACGACGATTCGGCCCGACCTGGCGCAGGAGATGGGTTTCCACGGCGCCAAGCTTCCGTTGATGCATGGACCGGCTGACGGTGTCGATGGCCTGAAGAAAAACGTCGCTCTGATGGCGAAGGCGCGTGAAATGGTCGGGCCGGATTTCCGCCTCAGTTTCGATTGCTACATGGCGCTGACCGTAGCCTACGCGATTGAGTTGGCGCGCGCGCTGGAGCCTTACAATGTCTACTGGCTGGAAGAATGCCTGCCGCCGGACGATTACGCTGGCTGCGTCGAATTGAAAGCGGCCGTTTCATCCTGCCTTTTCACGGGCGGCGAGCATGAATACACCCGCTATGGCCACCGCGAATTGATCACGCGAAACTGCTTCGACATTCTGCAGCCGGACCTGACCTGGGTGGGCGGCTTGACCGAAGCGCGGCGCATCGTCGCTATGGCCTCAGCTTATGATATTCCCGTCATTCCGCATGGCTCGGGCATTTATGCTTATCACCTGCAATATGCCTTCACCAACTGCCCGATGGCGGAGTTTCTCATGATGAGTCCCGCCGCCGATGAGATCGCCCCGATCTTCGGTGATATCTTCATTGAGGAGCCGCTGCCGGAAGACGGTTACCTTTACTTGTCGGCGGAACCGGGCTGGGGCGTCGAGCTGAATCGCGCTGGACTCAGCCTGAGCAGGCCCTGCGTGGGGAATTAGCCGCGAACGCATATTAACGCAATCCGTGATCACGGATCATCATCTTGAGCGCGTCTTCCGCGGCATTCAGTGTGCGGTCGATATCGGCATCGGTGTGCGCCGCCGAAATGTGATTGCGCTTCATCGCCAAAGGCAGCATGAAGATGCCTCGCTTGGTCATCTCCGTTCGGAACCGGGTATCGGCCTCGGTATTGTTGCGCAGCAGGTCGGCGTAGCGAGTGATCGCGCCGCTCATGAAATACGGCACGAAGACCGAGCCGTATCCAGCGACCGTCACATCGATATCGAGCCGGTCAGCGATCTCTTGCAGGCCGCGCCGCGCTCTGTCGCCCAAGCGGAAAATATGCTCGTGAATCGACCCATCCTCAAGCGCTGCGATCGTGGCCAGCGCCGCCGCCGTCGCCACCGGGTGCCCGTTATAAGTGCCGCCCACAAAGACATCGCCGCCGGCGCTGGAAAAGCGCATCATCAGTTCCTCCCGTCCCGCGAGTACGGCGCAGGGGTAACCGTTGGCGATCGCTTTCGCCAGCGTCGTCAAGTCGGGAAGGATGCCCAGCTTCTCCTGATAACCGCCGAGCCCGTGGCGGAAGCCCGTGATCACCTCGTCAAATATCAAGATAATGCCGTGCTCGTCACATAGACGGCGCAGCGTTTGGACGAATTCCAACTGCGGCAAGACGCAACCGATATTGTGCGGGATCGGTTCCAGAATGATGGCAGCGATTTCATGACCCTGCGTCGATAGGGTACGCGCAAGCGCCTCAGTATCGTTAAAGGGCAAAACGATGGTGTTCTCGATCGCTTCGGGCAGCATGCCGGCGGAGGCCGGGTCCTTTTGACCGATTTTCTCCGGCGCGCTGATGATGTTCATCAGCAGATAATCGTGCCAGCCGTGAAAGCAGCCCTGAAACTTGACCAGCTTCACCCGCCCGGTGACCGCCCGCGCCAAACGTTGCGCGAGATACGTCGTCTCCGTGCCTGAAGCGAAGATCAGCGCCATCTCCGCCGAAGGCAGGTGCTCGACTACCTTTTCCGCCAGGCGAATCTCAAGCTCGGTCGTGCCCGCGCCGATGAGATCGACCCGCGTCATCGCTTGAGCGACGGCGGCGTTCACTGCAGGATGGTTATGCCCGAGGATGATGGGACCGAAGGCGGCGTGATAATCCAGATAGCTGTCGCCGTTCACATCGTAGAGGTGAGCGCCCTCGGCACGCTCCCATACGATCGGATCGGGCAGCCCGCGTATGCCCGAGTTGACCCCACCGGGTGTGACGGCTGTCGCTCTTTGAAACAGGGACGCATTGGTCATGTCAGTTCAGCTCCAGAAGTTTGAGCGAATCGCGATAGATGATCGCTTCCAGCTTATCCTCAGGGACGCGCGGCAACGATGTTCCGGCGACGATGTCGTTGACCTTGTGCAAGGCGTCATAGGTTTCCGCCGCGGTCGTGACCGGATAATCGGAGGCGAAGAGCAGCTTGTCGAGCACATTCCATTCGGTCGCCTTGATCATCGCTTCATAATAGCCAAAGGCGCGGTAGAACAAACCCGATATATCGGCGTAAACGTTGGGATGCTTGCGGATAACGACGGCGGTATCGGCAGTCCAGGGATGACCCATATGCGCCATGATGATTTTGAGATCGGGATAGCGCAGGGCGACTTCGTCCATCAACAGCGGGTGGGCAAAGCGGATCGGCGCCATGCGCACGGGCGATGTGCCCTGGTGGAAAAGCACTGGCAGCCCCTGCCGCTGCGCACCCTCGTAGATCGCCAGCGCGCGCGCCTCCAGCGGATGAAATATCTGATAATTGGCGCCCAGCTTGATGCCGCGCAATCCCAGATCGCAGCGGCAGCGCTCCAATTCTTCCAGCGCCTGCGGGTCGTGCGGATGCAGCGACATGAAGCCGATTAGTCGTTCCGGATAAGCTTGGACAAAGGCAGCAGTCTTGTCGTTGAGGTTGCCCGGCAGATCGGAGGATTCATCAATGCCATTGACACCGCCGGTACGGTCGCCGGGATGCCAGGCGACGCCGAAGACGATACTAATGTCGGCGGGCTTCTGCTCCCGCAGGTATTCATCCCAATTGTAAACCGAGCTGACCGCGCGGTCGGGCCGCCAGGCGGGATTGATGATCCGCTGGTCTGCTGGCACAGTACCGCGATATTGTGGCGTATGCGAATGCACATCGATAATCATTAACGTCTTTTCATTTCTTGAGCCACCTACCGCTATTGACGCGCTGCGCGGCTTCCACAAGCGCGCAATCGTTTGATCTTAACACGGGCGACCGTTCACTTCAAAACGGCGACGCGATCGGCGGATATTTCGCTGGCTGGCTCAATACTGTTTCGCGTTTGCGCCGTGACGGACGCCTCATTGACCGCCTGCCCCGCTGCTCCCCGCAATCTATTCAGCACACGCTGGCGGCAGACGATGCTCTTGGACACAGGCCGATACTTTTTCCTCGCTTTGCGGTAGGATAGGGAAGTAGAAACTGGCGGAGCAAATATGGATGGATGAGAGAGAGAAAGATCCGCGGATTATTTCATCGCTCCAGCGGGCTTTGGATATTCTGTCCTTGTTCGGACCGCAAACGCCGGAGCTGGGCATCACCGACATCGCCAAAGCCCTGAATCTGCACAAAAGTACGGTCTCCGGTCTGGTATACACGCTTGAGCGCAACGGGTACATTTCGCAGAATCCGGACAATCGCCGTTACCACCTGGGCTTGCAGTTGGTGGAGCGTGCCGGCGTTCTGCTCGACCAGATCGAGATCCGCAAGATCGCCATGCCTGAGCTCGAAGTCTTGCGCGATTGGTCTTCCGAAAGTGTCAACCTGGCGATATTGGAAGAGAATCAGATCATCTACATCGAACGGCTGCTAACCGACAAGAGCCTCGGTTTCCGCAATCACATCGGCAAGCGCGCC
This sequence comes from Anaerolineae bacterium, assembly GCA_012270545.1. Classification (GTDB taxonomy): domain Bacteria; phylum Chloroflexota; class Anaerolineae; order Aggregatilineales; family Phototrophicaceae; genus UBA6055. The sequence continues at coordinate 25,695 of JAAXID010000289.1, forward strand.
TGGCCCCATTCAACCGCACTGGGCAAGGCGATTCTCTCTCATCTTCCGCAGCAGCAGACGCTTGCGATCTTGCAGTCTTATCCGCTGGAATCAATGACGCCGAACACCATAACCGATATCGATCATTTGCTGCAACAGTTCGCGCTCTTCCGCCGCCAAGGTTACGCGATTGAACGCGAAGAAAACGAGATCGGCGGGCTTTGCATCTCGGCGCCGATTCATAGCTATGGCGCCAGGCCTATCGCCGCCGTCAGCATTTCCTTTCCATTGTCGCGCCTGGATGAAGCGATCATTGCCGATTGTGGCGCGAAAGTGCGGGAGGTCGCGCGGCGCATCTCCGTCAAGTTGGGATACACGCTAGAACCGCGGGAATTAAGCTATTCCGCCGAAGCGCAGGGCGCAATCGGGTCATAATCAGCGCCGAACGCGCCGCTGACGGCGCCCGCGGCATTGTCCTCAACTTTGTTGCCACAGACGCGCCCCTGGCCCTCAACCACAATCTTGAGGCCCCCGGCTTCGTTGCCGTAAATGATATTGCCGTAGACCTCGTTGTCGACGCCATATTGAACCCCATCAACCAAGTGTCCGCCGAGACGTATACCGGCGCCCACATTGTCATAGATCTCATTGTAGCGGATGATATTGGCTTTGCCGCGTGACACGATGCCGCCGGAGTTGGGATCCTTCTGCCCGGTGCAGATATTGTATTCGATGATGTTGTGCTCAGTGCCTTCTTTCGCCTCAACGCATTCATTGCCTTGCGTGTCGAAAACGTTGTGATGCACCCAGTTCTGCGCGGTGACATCGGGCTCGATCGTCAGATTGATGTCCCATTGTTTGCTGGACGTACCCAGATAAACCGCTTCGCCGACGACGCCGTGGGCCTGAAAGACAAAGTCCCAGATGCCGCAATCGTGAAAGGTCGAATAGGCGATTTCATTGTGACGAGCGAAGTATTTGATGCGCAGGCATTCTTCGCCGGCGTTGCGAAAGGTCATGCCGAGGACGCGCAAATGCTGTACGCCGTCGCGCACGTCGTAGCCGATGACATAGAGCAGCTTCTCGCGAAAGGCACCCATACGATTGGGCTCGGCATTGCGCCGCAGGCCATCAATGGTGAAGCCGATCAGGCTGATGTAGTCGTGATGAACCTGGAAAATACGATTGCTGGTCAAACCGTGCACGACCGCGTGTTCCGTACCTACGACTGTGATTGGCTTGCCTGGCTCGCCATCGCGGACGGTGTAGACGTCCTGATAATAATGCCCGGGACCCAAGTGAATCGTGTCGCCCGGCCGCGCCAATTGAAGCGCGTGCTGAATTGAGCGGAAAGGGCTCGACGAGCTGAGGCCACTGTTATTGTTGTCCCCGTCGGGGCTGACGTAGTATTGGATGCCATCCGATTGCGCCCCGCACGTCAGGCATACCAGCAGACTCAAGCAAATAATGGCGATGCGGTGAATCATGCTGTATAGGCTCTCGTGAAATGGTGAGCGCGTTATGCGCTAGTTGGTGAAGATGCGTGCGAGGGGAAGCCGGAAGCCGGGCAAGATGTCGTCGCCGATCAATTCGCTGTCGGCAGCGATGCTCTCGCTCACTGGCGCGCCATCAGCTCCGCGACGCCAGACTTCGGCAGTTTTCTCACTCGGGTCTACCAGCCAGACGAGAACCGCGTCATGACGCAAATAGACCTCGGCTTTGCGGCGTACTTGGGCGAGCGTCTGTGAGGGTAAGATGATCTCGACCGCCAGATCAGGCATGTACGGCACATAGCTGGAGCGCGCGGGCTGTGCCGTCCGCGATTTGCGTGTAAATGCGACATCGGGAAGTAGCACTGTCAGCCGGTCGTCTGACGGATGGAAGCCAACTTCAGTTGTGACACGGCCGAGGGCGCGCTCTTCGACAAACAGAAACAGATACGCGCCCAAACGTATCGCTGCGTCGCCATGTAGTTCGGCCGGAGCCATCTTAGTCAGCAACTCCCCGTCTATGAGATAATACTTGTCGGTCGGGTTCACGGGTTGTTGTTCGAGCCGCCAGACGTCGTCGACGGTGTAGACGCGTTCTTTGGTAGCCATCGCCACTTTGCCTTATTCAGTGCACACGCTCTCCAGTATAACATGCCCAACGGCACACTGGGCCTTAATGGGAGAAAGCGCATGTAAAGGTCAAGCCAGGATGCCTCTAGGGTCGAGAGATACAATAGCTGCAATTCGGCGCAAAATAACCCCTCCTCCTTTGCAGGGGAGGGGATTTGGTGGGGTTTTCCCCGTTCGCCTCGATAGCGTTTATTCGTAGTCTTCGATGTTCTCCAGGATGTAAGCAACCTCGTCAGCAATGCGCTGCATCGCGTCTTCTACGGTCGCCGCGCCGATCCATACCTCGCCCAACTCCTGCTTCCACAGGGAATCAAAGGCGGAGTACATCGGATGAATCGGATCGTACATCGAGAAGTAATTGCCAGCGCCGGCCAGGAAGGCTTCCTTGTTGGAGCCTGGCAACAGCTCGGGATCCAGGAAACGCGGATCGCTCTTGAATTCCGACAGCGCCGGCGTCATGACTTGCAGATCCAGCAGCATGTTGACGCCAACGGAACCGGGACCAGCCAAGAATTTGACCAATTGCCAAGCTTCTTCCGGATGCTCGGTATCGGCCGATATGGCGAAGCAGCTGCCATCCGCGCGATTGACGGCCTCGCCGCTCTCACCCAGAGGCAGCGCCGCCATATCGAAGTCGAAGCCAGAACCGAGATAGCGCTGCATGCGCCAGTGGCCCACAACTTGCATGCCCGCTTTGCCAGCGGCGAACAGGTCGCTGATATCGGCGCGCTGCTCGTCGGAAGGCATGACGTTGTGCTCCAGGATCAGATCGGCCACAAACTGTACCGAGTCGATCACGCCCTGATCCAGTCCATAGAATTCGGTTGGATGGCGGATATCGTCGAAGAGTCCGCGGTCGGTATTGCTCCAGACGACCATCGGCCAATAGTTGCGGAAGGTATCGACGCCGAACTGGTCGGTGACGCCATCGCCATCGGTGTCCAGGGTCAAGGCATCGGCGGTCGCCAGGAAGTCATCCCAGGTCCAGCTGTCTACCGGATAGTCTACGCCGGCCGCATCGAAGAGTTCCCTATTATAGTAGACAACCAGCGCGGCGTGATCGATGGGCAAACAATGCAACTCGCCATCGATCATATAATTCGCCAAAATCGTGGGGTCATAGACCGAAAGATCAATGCCATCGCGCTCCACGAATTCGTTGACCGACAGCAGCGCGCCTTTGCTGGCATAGGCATTGGCGACATGGGTGGCGGGATAGAAGACATCGGGCGGGGTGCCGCCGGCGATAGTCGTCTGCAGCTTGGTGTAATAGTCGCTGCCGCTGCCGATATTCTCGAACTCGATGTTGATGCCGGTTGCATCTGTGAAGGCTTCCGCGACGGGCATGGCGACGTTTTCTACGCGATTCTGATCCCAGCGCATGAACCACTTGATGGTCACGGCGTCTTGCGCCGATGCGCCCAGGCTGAGCGACAGCAGGAAAATTACGAGTACCGCTGTTAACACAGTTTTATGTCTGGTCATGATTTGTCTGGCTCCTCGTCAATTCGATTCCGTCAAATAGGTCTTGCATTTGTATACCCGCGACACCTCCTCCCGTGTCGAGAAAAACTCAACCTTTTGAACCGCCTGAACCGGTCAAGGCGACGCCGCTGATGAAATACTTCTGCGCCAGGAAGAAGACGACGAGCGGCGCCAACATGGCGACGGCGGCCGCTGCCATATACAGGTGCCAGGCGGTGAAGTAATCATTTCTAAAGGCGGCCAAACCAATTGAAACGGTATAATTGCGGTCCGAACTCAAGTAAATCAGCGGACCCAGAAAATCGTTCCAAGTGGACATGAACTCAAAGACGGCCACAGCGCCCAAAGCCGGGCGCGCCAAAGGCAAGATGATGCGCATGAATATCTGAAAAGCGCTGGCGCCGTCCATTTTGGCCGCCTCGTCCAGATCCAGCGGAATCGTCAGGAAATATTGCCGCAGCAGAAAAATAGAAAAGGCGCCGCCGAAGAAATTCGGCACGATCAAGGGCAGGAATGTATCCAGCCAGCCAAGATGCTTAAACAATATGAAGCGCGGAATGATCAGCATGTGGAAGGGAATCATGAGCGTGCTCAGGACGATCATGAAAAGGACGCCGCTCCCCGGGAAACGAAAGCGGGCGAAGCCATAAGCCACCACCGCTGAGCTGGTCACCTGCCCGATGACGCTCAATACTGTGATGATGGTGGTGTTCAGGTAATAGCGGCCGAAGGGACGGGCGGTCAGCGCGTTGGGATAATTCTCCCACTGTACGGGGTCGGGCACCCAGGTCGGCGGATACTCCAGCGTCTGCTGCTCGGTCTTGAGCGAGGTAGAAATCGTCCAGGCGAAGGGGAAGAATATCAGCACAGCGCCCAGCAGCAGAATTGCGTAAATCGCCGCCACGCCAAGGTGAGGCAGATATTTCTCGCGCAGTCGATTCTTGCGCTGAGGCATGGCTACCGCGACATTAACCGCCATTGACTCAACTAGCCCCCGATAGCTCGCCTTCGTAAAAGACCCAGGCTTTGGACCAACGGAATACCAGCAAGGTCAGCGCCATGATGATGAAAAAGACGACCACCGCCATGGCGGAGGCGTAACCCATCTGATACTGCGCGAAGCCCTTTTGAAAGAGGTAGTAGGTAAAGAATAAAGACTGATTGCGCGGACCGCCTTCAGTCATGACGTAGGCTTGCGTGAACAGCTTGAAGGTATCAATCATGCCGGTGATCAAGTTGAAAAAGATGATCGGCGTGAGCAGGGGCAGGGTAATACGCCAGAATTGCCGCCAATAGCCGGCGCCGTCTATGGCCGAGGCTTCATATAGTTCGCTGGAAATGCCTTGCAGACCGGACAGGTAAATGATCATGTTGCGGCCGGCCGCCACCCAAACCGCCATGATCATCAGCGACGGCAAGACTAGGGCGGGGTCATCCAGCCAGCGCGGACCCGGAACGCCTAATACTTGCTGTATCGTCGAATTCAATATGCCATAACGCGGATTGTAGATCCACATCCACACCAGAGAGATGGCGACCGGCGGCAGCACGACCGGCATATAGTAGATGGTGCGCCAGATGCCGATGAATTTGATGCGGCGATTATTCAGCAGCAGCGCCGTGCCGAGCGCGACGAAAATGCCGAGCGGCACCCGTCCCAAGCCATAAATTATGGTGACCTCCATAGACTTGAGGAAAAGTCGATCACTGAAGAGCCGCTCGTAATTGCGCCAGCCAACGGAGCGCGGATCCCCGATCAAATCCCAGCGGTGAAAACTCAGCCAGATCAAGCCGATCATGGGACCAATGACGAAAATCAGAAAGCCGAGCAGCCAGGGTGATGTGAACAGGTACCCGTTTACCGCTTCACGCAGCCGCGGCGACAATACTTTCTTGCCTGGCATATTGATCGCGGTCATATCGAACTACTCACCCGGCGCAAGATGGGCGCTTTCGGGCGCGAAGGCGCGTTGATAAATGTCCGGTCGCGTGAAGGCCGTGAGCGCCTCGAGGAAATAATAGTCGCCGTAAATCAGCCCGTGTTCCATTAAATTGGCGGGGACGGAGCGCGCGCCATTTCGCAAGATAGACGAAGGACCGGCGGCGTCCATAATCAGAAAGTGTTCACACAGCGAAATAAGCATGCGCTCCGCCAGACCTAGCCAGCGCGAGGCATTCTCGCCGTCAACAGCTGCCAGCTCCACCAATCCACATACAGTGACGGCCGCCGCTGAAGAATCACGATATGTATCCGGAATATGCGGACTGTTGTAATCCCAGAATGGGACAAGGTCGGCCGGCAAGTGGCCTATCGTATAATCCGCCAGGGCTTGCGCTGTCGTCAAGAAGGCCGGTATCGCCGTATAGCGATAACAAGTGGCGAACCCATAAAGCGCCCAGGCTTGCCCCCGCGACCAGCAGGAATCGTGACTGTAGCCCTGGTATTGTTCGCGCCGAATCAGAAGGCCAGATTGCGGATTAAAATCGGCCACATGGGCGGTGGAGCCATCGCCGCGTACGAGCGCCACCCGCGATGTGCGCGCGTGCCGCGTCGCAATATCGGCCGGCCTCCGATCGCCGGTGATATCACTCGCCCAATAGAGCAAGGCGAGGTTCATCATCAGGTCGATATTAGTTCGCCCAGCCCATTTGCGTATGCCGTCGTCATCCCAGGCCTGCAGATATTCCCCGCGCGGATTAAATCGCTGAATCAAGGTGAAGGCGGCTTCTAGCCCGTTGTCGTACCAAGTGGCATCTCCGGTCAGGCGCCCGGCGATGACATGCGACAGGTAGAAGATGAATCCCAAATCGTGGGTGCCCGCGCTCGTTTTCAAGTGGGCAAGCTTGTTCGTCCAATGTTCGGCGCCTGACCTTAACAAAGCATCGCCGCTATGCGCGTATGCCAGCCAGAGCAATCCAGTCCAGAAGCCATCGACCCAGTGTCCGGCGGCGCGCTCCTTCTCGATTGCTTTCCATTCACCATGCTTGAAGGACTCAGGAAACTCCTCCAGGGCGCCCAGGTTTCGCCGAGTCGTCTCGATGCTTTTCTGTAACGCGGCTTGAAAATTGGCGGTCATTCGGCGGCGCACCTCAACTGACGACGATCTCGGATTTTCCGGCCTGAGCCTGAACCCAGATCATGCCGGTCGGTTCATCGTAATGAAACCGGCAATCGCGACTGCCCAGAGACAGTGAGGTGGGCTTGAAGCTCTTGAAGCGAATCCAGGTGCGGTCGGATGCCGTGACGTTCGCGATTGTGCCCTCAGCCGCAGGTCCTAATGCGATATCTACCGGCCGGTCGGCGATAAAATGGAGCTCGCCATCAAGCCAGATGCTGGTAACGTCACCGGCGAGGCATTTGCTGAGTTGACCGTTGTCCCAGCAGCCAGCATACCAACTGCCGTCGACATTGAGGCCATCGGCCAAGATCCCATCCTTACCCGCCGCAAAGCCCACCTTCCACTGACGGCTGCCGTTCGTAAGAGAGGCTACCGCCCCGCGTTCGGCCCGCACTGATTCAACGGCGAAGCCAGCGAGGTCCAGAATAAGGAAAAACGAACAATCCTTGCGCGTTTCGGGCGGACATAGCGCCAAGGCATATTGCCTATTGCTGATGATCCAGTCTGGTTTCGCCGATGTGGGATTCGCCGTTATCTCCTGCTCACGCACTTGATGGGTGATTTCGCCCGGCTGCAAGGCATGCAATCGGCAAGCGGTCGCGCCATTTACAATCGTGAAGCACCTGCTGCCGCTCGTCTCAGGCGGTGCGTCCGTCTGCAACAGCCACTCGTAGCGATGTGGCAGATCGGCCGAGACCGTATCACGCAATACGACGGCGTCGCCCTCGAGAAACAGCAATTCCCGGGTGAATTGCCGCAGCTGCAAATCCCGCTCATACGCGCGGGCGGCCTCGCCACGGGCATAGACGGCATTGTCGAATTCCGCGCTCGCTTCCAGTCGAGCGCCCCAGGTCGCGTCCAAGCCCCAAAACGCGTTGTAAGTTCCTTCCGCATATTGACCGCGGCCGTCAACGAGCAAGGTACTGTGGTTGCGCGTACGCTTTTCCTTAGCGTAGCCATCGTCCACGGCAATATAGTCAGCGCCGCTGATGATGACGAAACTGTTGGCATCGGGATGATCGTGCCCAGCATTCAGCGTCCACCACTCACGACAGCGGTTAAGCGCGTGACCCGTGTGCCAGGCCCTCATGCCATTGGGCGCGCCGCACTTGAAGGCCATCGTGACCGCGTCCTCATCCCAGGAACTGCGCATCGTCAGGAGTCCCAAATCGGGAAACGCTCGGCTGAGCGGCAGAGCCGCAATTGGCGACGGTTCTACCGCCGGTTGATACCACAGGAATTCCAGGCCGGATTCCGCCCATAAGCCAGGTTTGACCAGCCCTTCGCTGCCTTCCCGTTCCCATTCACCCGTTCTATAAAAGTGGTCATAAAGCCATTGCGCTTCACCGATCCTGTATAGGCTTGCCAAGCGCGCGTAGACCGCCGCCGTGTGAGCGCTGCGGCGATCGTGGCAGTCGCCGAAATTGGCGGTATCAACAAGATTTGGCCCGCTCAGGTAAAGCCGATAATAGAATGTGTTCCTCAGGAAATCCGAATCGTGCAGGTCCTCGCCCGTTTCCTGCTGCAGCAGGTCAGCGTAAATGAGAAACCAGATGACGCCGTAGCGCCAGTAAACCGGTCCTTCATAGTTCGAACCATCCTCAGGCATATAGGACAGGGCCCGCACAAAGTTGTCACGCGCCCGCGCCGCCCAGCTGCCCGCTTCACTAAATTCTTCGCATAAGGCGTAGGCGGCCGCAGCCAAACCGCCATAGCAAATCCAATTGTGGTTCTGCCAATAGGCGGAGCTCCACCATTTGCCGTCGGTCTCTAAAGCAAACTCATAGAGCTTTTGACCCTGCAGGATCAGCTTGTCGCGCAGGGCATCTCGCTCTTCGGGCGGCAGGTCTTCCTTCAGCCAGTCGTAGCCTAACCCAAGGCCGAACAAGAGCCAAGCGGCATCGAGATCATGATCCGGCATGCGCTCTTTGCCCCAATGGGGATAGGAAATCGCCCGCTTAATCCAGCGGCGGGCGCATTCAAGATACATCTCCTGGCGCGAGAGCAGGTGCGCTAAAGCGAGATTGAGAACCGCAGTTCCAATATAGGTTATTGAGTCGCTTGGGTGCTCGATAGGAGGCTGAGTGTCATGATGACTACCCGCCTGATTGAGCAACCTCTGATACTGTGATAAATGGGTCGATCCAGCAATGCGCCGCCACTCATCCAGCGAATGGCGCTTCAGTAAGAGATATTCTCGCATGGTGCAAATCTTCCCGGCGCGCCTAAACGAACCAGGCGCCTCCGTTGATTTCCGCCACTTGACCCGTGACCCACTTGCCGAGATCCGATGCGAAGTACAGTACGGCGCCGGCCACATCTGCTGGCCGCCCCGCTTCGCCCAGTGGTATGCCGCTGATTATACCCGCGTAGTTCTCAATCCCGGTAAAGGTCTCGTGGAATGGTGTCTCCGCGATGAAGCCAGGCGCCAGCGCGTTAACGGTTATCTTCCGCGGCGCAAGCTCTTTGGCAAGCGCGCGAGTTAGACCAATAACACCCGCTTTTGACGCCGCATATGGCACGGTACCGTCCCCACCACCGTTGCGCGCGGCCAGCGAGGACATATTCACGATGCGCCCGCCGTCCGGCATGTATTTCAAGGTCTCCCGCGTACAGTAAAACGCGCTCGACAGGTTTACATCAATGACGCGATGCCAATGTTCGTCAGACATGCAGTCGGTCGATACGCGCTTCACGAGATGACCGGCGTTGTTAACCAGAATATCTATCTTGCCGTTCATATGCCCGGCGGCTTGTGATACCACCCTTGCGACTTGATCGCTGTCGGTCGCATCCAGATGTAGCATCGCCGCCTGACAACCCAGCCCGCGCAGCGCGTTTAGGGTATCATTTGCTTCGATTTCATGCGAGTAATATGTGATCGTCACTTGCGCTCCGCAACCCGCGAACGCTTTGGCTATGCCGGCGCCGATGCCTACATTGCCACCAGTAACTAATGCCGTCTTGCCCGCAAGATTTATCTGCATGCCCGAATCCATGTTTGATAATATCAAACTATGTTTATCATTGTCGTACTGAGATTATAGACAGGCCAGTTTGATTGTCAAGGGCGGCAGCATCTGGGGGAGTGTCTAAATGGCTGGACTCTGCTTTTCTAACCCCATCCCCGGCCCTTCTCGCCATCTCTATGGNNCACCTCCTCGAAATTAGACACTCCCAGCATCTGGCTACAGGCAATCGCTTCAAAATTGAAGCCTACGGCGACGAGAATAACAAACAAAAATTTAACCATAGAGGACACAGAGGCGCAGAGGAAAAGCCATTTATTGAATGAAATCGGCCAATTTATTACTCCAATACGAGATTCAGCGACAGGCTAAAGCTAATTTCCCGCCCTTTGAGGACGCGAAGAGCTATTTCAAACTTAAACTTTGTGTGCTTTGTGTCTTTGTGGTGAAAACAATTTGCGGCGATTGCCCTGCAACTCACGCGGCGGAAGACGCCGAAATCGTTGCAGCCGTCAATCTTGGCGGCGTCGGTCAAATCATAGAGCAGCCCGCTGAAAAAGGCGCGTATGAAAAAGATGCCGAAGGGCAGCGATATCGTCGTCTGTAGCAGAATCATCGCCCAATAGCTGCCCAGTGAGCCATGACGCTAATCGCGCAGCTTGAAATTGGCGAAGAATTGGCGGATGGCGTCGGTCATTCGGTGTCCTAAACTGGCCCCCCCCCATCCCCGGCCCCTCCCGCCATCTCTATGACGGGCATCCCCAAAATGAGGGGAGGCCGACTTGCCCCGAATTCCCCAGATGCGAAACTTGGCTTCCGCGACTGTCCGTAGCGCTTCTAAACGAATTGCGCGATACTTGTTGCGGAAGAATTCACCTTGAACGGTCTTTGCCGCGTCCAGCTCTCAATTGGATGAGCGAACATGCCTGAGCCGCTGAAGTTAACGGTATTTGCCGGACACGAAACAACGCTCGGTACTTGGGACCGGGCAGGCGTACTTGACCGCGAGCTGAAACCCTATCTTCGTCTGCAAGACAGAAACGTGAAAATCAGCTTAGTGACCTATGGTGGGCGGGAGGAACTTCAGTATTCAAAGAGGATGCCGGGCATCAAAATCCTCCCCAACCGATTCGGCTTGCCCGCCAATACCTATCTTCGTCGCGTTCATCAAGTGCATGGGCTGGAGCTACTTAGAAGTCATGTGCTGAAAACGCACGTGACGACTGCGCTCATTTCGGCGCTCCGCGCGCACTGGGCTTGGCAAGCGCCGCTTATTGTGCGCCTGAGCTTTAACTGGTCTGAATCCGCGCGTGTCAAACAACCCGGCAATACCGCGTTAGCCAAGCGTGTGAACGAGCTAGAGCGGAGGGCCGCGGCCAGAGCCAGCCACATCATCACGGCGACACAAGATATCGCTGATGCGTTGATCGCGAAAGAGCCAGCGGCAGCGACAAAACTGACCCTGATTCCGAATTATGTGGATGAGGATCTGTTTCGCCCCATACCCGCGGAAAAGCGCTTTGACCTGGTATATGTCGGCCGCATGAACAGGCACAAGAACCTGATGGCGCTTTTGCAGGCGGTTGATCAGCTTGGGCTGTCGATCGCCATGATTGGCGGCATTTCCGCCCATGTTCGAGAAAATGACGAAGACAAGCGTTACTTCGCGGAGATCAAGGAGCGTTTCGGCGATCTCAACGGGCGAATACATTGGATCGGACGCATCAAGAACGAAGACCTGCCCGCCTTCATCAACCAAGCGCGCGCCTTTGTTTTGTGTTCGTTTATAGAAGGGCATCCCCGCGCCTTGGTTGAGGCGATGGCATGCGGTATGCCGATTATCGCCAGCAAGGTCTTCGGGATAAGCAACATGATTGAACATGAGGGGACAGGCTATCTCTGCGAAACCGACGCCGCCAGCATCGGGGACGCCATTGAAACCGTCCTGTCAGCGCCGGCGCTTATGGAAAAGATGGGCGCCAAGGCCAGGCAGTACGCCCTCGCGCATTATTCGCTGGACCAGCTCGTCCAACGCGAATATGAATTGCTGCGAGATGTCGCGGGGCAGCATCCCATTGCTGGCGCAGCACAGCGCCTCGCGCAGTACCTAATACGGCGAAACCCGCGCTTGTGAAGTCAACAGACAAATGGCGATGGCGGCAAACAAACCTAGCCTGCCGGCGATGATGGAAAGTCGGCCAAAATCAGACGCCAACCGGCCTTAGACATCAATCCTCGCAATTTCCAATTCCCGCTCAAAGCGTGCCGCCGGTTCGTTTAGCGTACCACCCTGGCTGACGCGCGTCTCGAAATCGTATACGATCAGCTGTACCGAATAGGCGCCTGGCGGAAGCGGCGTGATATCTATCTCATGAATGGTCAACAGTTGGCGCCGTATCACATTGTCGTATTGCAGCGTTTTATTGCCGGCTTCGTCAAAGAATTGAAGCGAAAACCCGTAGTCATTATCTGTATTGTTAGTCCACGCCAGATAGAAACGAATCTTTTCCACGCTGATCTCATACGAAGCATTATGCAAACGGACGCCGCTGTCATAACGGACCTCGATCGCGCTGCTTTCATTCATGGCCGCGCAAGGGATATCTATTCTTAGATACAGGTCGATGGTTGTGCCTTCGTCTTCATGGAAACGCGCGCAGAACCGGTAACGTTCCCTGAACCATGCTTGATAGGCGCCGGTCTGCTCGGCATTGAATTCCAGCGTGTCATTAACCAGCCAAACCGCATTGTATCGTTCCAGGTCAATGGTTGAAGCGCCATCGGGCAAGGCAGAACTTTGGATGCTGATGTTTGCCTGCTCATCGCTGGTGATGGTCACGATTGTTTTACCAGTTTTCTCAAAGTGGCGCAGATAGCGCAGAAAATGATCGTTCGCCTGGGGTGTCGGCGGAAAGACAACGACAATCCCGTGCCGTTCATCCAGTATCGTAGGCTTTTTCAGCGCATCGGCGTAAACCCGCGCAAACCGATGGCGGGTGCTCAGCTCGCCGGGACAACTGTCGCGCAGGTCGCTCAGCCGGTAGATCGATGCGAAGCCATCGCTATACAAAGGCGCAATGCCGTGGAAACTTGCGCGAATCTCTTCCCAATCTTTGATGAGGCTATGATGGTGAAAAACAATATGGCTGAAACCATCCGCTTCAAGCTGCGCCAATCCTGACAGGTAGGCCTCCTGTTCAACCATTTCGCAGTGGATGGGGCGCTGATCCTGCCAGGCATTGAGCAGGGTGTTGGCTCTCATATAATCGAATGCGCTGTCGGGTGTGCGGCTGACGGCGCCTTCAGCATGAGAATAACCGCTTAGAGACTGATAAAGGTTGTAAACCTTCGAGTTAAGTCGCCCTAAGGGCAGGTTGATTAAGCGAATCTCTTCCGTGTTCTCTTCCGCGGCTAGCCTGTCGAGAAAGGCAAACTGCTCTTTGGGGAAGAGCCAATCCTGTACCGGCATGTAGTATTCAGACGCGAGAATTGCAACCAGCAGTATGATGAACCCGGATCGCCCAGCGATCGGTCGCCAGTCTTTGAGGGCGACCAGACCATAGCAAGTTAATACGGCTAGCGGCAACAGCACGCCGATCTGGAAGTTATCGGCTTCGTAAAATGGACGAAACACTGAAGGCAGCACTTCGGCCAAATAGTACTTCGGCAGCTTGATATCTGAATACAGGATTCCGTTTATACGCGGCGCCGAGCCCAACCTCAATACGAGAAAGACAGCGCAGAGCGCTAGCCAGGGCCACATCTTTGGACGCGTCGTTCTATTAAGCAGACCGACCGCAATTAGCAGAAGCGGCAAGTAACCCAAAAAACTGGTATTGCTAAGCCAGTAACCAGCAGGTTTGAGAAGATCGGTGGCCACAGATCCCGAGAAAGGATTTCTGTGATTGACAAAATATGAAATCAGATCGGTTCGTATCTCCCCGCCACCACGCCATCCCAAGGCTGCACCAAAGGACTGTGAGTTGGCCATCATCGGATAGATTCGCCACAGGCTTGATATGGCGATGGCCACAATTAGAAAAGCGATGAGTTGCCAGAAACGCCGACTGCGCCAGCGCGATACCGCAAACGCGCAGACCATAAACCCCAGTGAGAATACGGCGCAGACATAGGCGTAGATGTTTATCACACTCGTAAGGCCGGTCAGCAGACCGGCGGCAATGACCATCGTAGCGCGGTTCTCCCGAATACCGCGGTGAAAGCCATAGATGAGCAAAGGCAGAGTCGCGACGAGGGCGTTGTTCGGGTGATTCGGATGCCCGATCACATGAGGACTGAAACCGAATACAATCGCGCCAAACAAGGCGATCCATTTGTCCGCTACCAACCAGCGAATATACACATAGGCGGCGAGAGTTGAAGCGACGATGATTAGCATATACGCCAAGCTGAAAGCGTTGGAGACCGGCATGATCATTTGCAAGGCGTTGACAACGATAATGTAAGGAAGATTCAAAGGGTGAAAGACTAGCGATACGCCTGTCGGATAGAAAATCTTGTCAGTGAAGAATCGATCTGCCCCTCCGCTAAGGAACAGTTTTCCGTACCATAGATCCCAGATCTCAGTGAGCGCGTCACCATCTTGACCGGCAGGCAGCCAAAAGACATCCGTCCGAAACACGTAGACGATCGTGGGGAAGGTCATCACCAGCGTCAGCAGGGTAACCGTGATGACGACGTGGCGATTTTCGCTTAGCAATCTCAACACATTTTGCAGGGGGCGTTCCTCTCGATTTCAGCTTTGCCGAAGACCGCTGAGTTATAGTCGTGACAGCCGTCAACTTCGGCAAGACCCGTGACAGGGTTTAGTCAGCTAGCCCGGCGCCGCCAGCTTTCCCAACTGGAGCTCGCGTTCGAAGCGCTCGGCCGTATCGCTGATCACACCGCCTTGGCTCTTTCTTGTCTCGAAGTCATAGACGATCAGCTGAACGGAGTAGTTGCCTTCGAGAAGCGCAGTGGTTTCTACCTCAGGAACCGCCAACAGTTGGCTATGAATCACATCATCGTACTGCAGGACCATATTGCCGTCTTCGCCGACGAATTGAATCGAATAAGCCATCATGCCATCCGTGATATTGGTCCAAGCCAGGTAGAAACGGACCTTGTCCGCAAGGGCATCAAAGGCGGCATATTGAAGCTGCAGACCGCTGTCGTAACGGATCGCAACAGGGCTCTGTCCATCTAGGGCAGCGCAGGGATACTCTAATCTTATATATGCATCGATGGCTGTGCGTTCGTCCTCATGGAAGCGCGTGCAGAACTTGAATCGCTTGCTGAACCACTCTTGATATGCCACCGTCTGCTCGGCGTCGAATTCAGCATAATCATTGACCAGCCAAACCGCGCTATGCAAAATTTGGTCGAGGGTAGGATCTGACCCCCAAAACGGTGATCTTTGGATCTTGATGTTCCCCTGCTCATCGCTGGTGACAGTTATGACGGTCTTATCGATCTCTGAATAGACGCGCAAATAGCGCATGAAATAGTCGTTTGCTTCCGCTGATGGTGGAAAGATGACCACGACATCAGGCCGTTCATCCAGGATAGAAGGCTTCTTCAAGGCGTCGGCATAAGCAAAGGCGAACCTTTGAACGGCATCCAATTGCTGCGGGCAGCTGTCTCGCAGGTCTTGCAGCCGGTATATCGACACGAAATCATCGATATATGATGGCTTAATGCCTTGGAAACTTTCTCTGACCTCAGCCCAGTTTTGACGCTGTCGATGAAAAACAACATGGCTGAATCCGTCTTGCTCAAGCTGCCCCAATCCGGCGAGATAGGCCTCTCGGTCAGGCGTATCACAGTGAACCGAGCGTCGATCGTACCAGGCGTTAAGCAGGTAGTTGGCTCTGAAATAATCGAATGCGCCCTCCGGTGTTCGGCTAATGGCGCCTTCGGCTTGGGGAAATCCGCTTAGCGCTTGGTAAAGATTGTAAACTTTCGAATTCCGACGTCCCATTGGCAGGTTGATTAGGCGACTTTCTTTCGTTTCATCGTCCTGTTTGAGCCAGTCCAGATACGCGACCTGTTCGTCAGAAATGACTCTCCCTTGCGCCGGAATCCAGTATTCGACCACTACCAGCGCGACAAGCGCTAGAATAAACAGGGGTTTGCTAGCTGTGGCAAAGCGCTTTTGGATGGCGGCAAGACCAAAACAGGCCAAGACAGTAAGCGGCAAAAGCGCACCCATCATAAAGTTGTCAACTTCCCAAAATGACTCGAAGATGGCGGGCAGGATCTGGTCAAAATAGTACTTCGGAAGCATGATATCAGGATACAAGATGCCGTTTACATTGAGATGCGAGCCCAGTCGCAAGACAAGAAATACGGCGCAAAGCAAAGCCCAGGGTAACATCCTGCGCCGGGTGGCAGAAGCGAAAAGCCCATAGAGAATCAGCGCCAGCGGCAGGTAGCCCAGATAGCTGGTAGTGCTGATGTGCCCGCCTGTGGAAAACTCCATGACCGTTTCAGCCAAAGGACCGATGAACGGATTACGATAATTGATAAAGTAGGATAGCGCATCGGCCCTGAGCTCGCGTTCGCCGTGCCAGACCGCCACCTCGTCAATGTCTTCTGAACCAGCCATCAAAGGGTAAACGCGCCATACACTGGAAACGGCGATAGCCAGGAGCAATAGCAAAACAGCCAGCCAGAAACGTTTGTCGCGCAGCTTTGATACGGCAAAGGCGCAAATGAAAAACCCCAGCATGATCACGATACAGACATACATGTACATGCTGATCACCGTAGTTAAGCCGGTCAGCAGGCCCGCTAGGATTACCAGCCGCATCCGCCGTTCGCGGAGGCCGCGATGAAAGCAATAAATTGCCAGGGGCACCGTTGCCATAGACGCGATGTCAGGGTGGTACGGATGTCCTACAACATGAGGACTGAATCCAAAGACAACAGCGCCGAAGAGCGCGATCCACTTGTCTTTGAACAACCAGAACAGGTAAACGTAGGCTGAAAAAGCGCATGTCGCGGTTATGAGGAGATAAGTTAAGCTGATGGCATTTGAAACCGGCAGAAAGATGCTCAACGCATTTACCACAATGATCTGCGGAATGAAGAATGGATGGTAGTTGAGGGACAGGCCTTTCGGATAGAACATTAGGTCCGTATAAAAGCGATCGGCTTGACCGGTCAAAAACTGTCCGCCGTACCAGACATCCCAATACTTGATGAAAACGTCATAGTTTTCGCCCGGCAGCCAAAAGACATCGGACCTTAAGACATAGCGGATCGCAGGATAGGTGAGCGCCAGCGTCAGAAGTGTGACGATGACCAAGACATGGCGATGTTCCCGCAGCTGGCTGATAAGGCGCGACCTTTGCGGAATGTTCAATGGCATTTGCTTCACCGGCGCCGGTTGCGGCGACATATATTCCCTGCGATTCGCTATGACGCGCTACTGACAGAATTGTGCTTCACACCCGCCGCAGCAAATCATACACTCGTTGAACGATTATACAACGCGAGCTGCGCCCAAGCGCATAGGGATAATTTCTTGGTGTCTGATTGTGGCGTCGTGTCAGTCTCCTGCCATACCCCAGACGGTTGTGCTTACAGAGGTGCTATGATACGGTTTCGCGCCTTAGCTGCGCAAGCGCCTGTTGCATATAATTCACTTATTGCGTTTATTGCGTTTATGTGGTAGGCTGTATCTGCAATCAGGGGGAGATCGAAAATGCTTGCTCAATTACACCCGCCACCCAACATAAAGGACTCTGAGATAGCGCGTGAAGCAACTGCGAGAATCGTGCCATTTGTTCGGGCGCGTAAGCCGCTTGTGGTGCACATCACTGAGGAAGTAAACCAAGAGCCTATTATTTTGCCTGCTGGAGCAGTAGCCATGCTCAAGGATATATTAGAAGCAATGGCGGCTGGACACAGTATCACCATAATTCCGCAACATGCCGAGCTTACTACCGTGGAAGCAGCGGACATTCTGAACGTCTCGCGTCCCTATCTCATCAAATTATTGGAATCGGGCGAGATTCGCTTTCGTAAGGTGGGCACACATCGGCGCATAATGATGGAAGACTTAGTGGCTTACAAGGAGAAGTCAGACAGACAAAGCCGCGCGGCAATGGACGAATTAGTGGCGCTTTCAGAAGAATTAGGCCTCTATGATCTCTAGGAGACGCTTTACCGCTTTCCTAGACGCAAACCTCCTGTATTCTGCAGCCGTCCGCGACATCTTCATGGAGGTTGCCTTAGCGAATATGTACCGGGCGAAGTGGTCACCAGACGTGCAACGTGAATGGCTTGAAGCAGTGTTGAAAACCCGGCCTGATCTGAACCGTGCCAACTTGGTAAGAACTCGTGATCTGATGGACAAGGCTATACCTAGTGCTATGGTTTCCGGATATGAACACCTAATTGAAAGTATTCCTCTTGAGAAAGATCCGGGCGACCGCCACATCGTTGCTGCGGCAATTGTTGGTCGATGCGACGTAATCGTCACGAATGATTTTTCTCATTTTCCGAACGCTGCGTTGAAACGTTTTGGTCTTGAAAAACAGCGCCCTGATGATTTCTTAGCGAGTCATTTGGATCTCGAACCTAGTACTTTCTGCTCCGCCGTTCGAACGGCGAGAATCGGAAAAAAGAATCCGCCTTACACGGTGGAAGAGTATCTCTCGAATCTGACAGAACACGGCCTTGTTGTTACCGTCGTTGGGTTGCGGCAATACGCGCGCCTTCTCGCATAAATTAAAAGTAGCAAGAAACTTCATCCGATAGGAAACAGTTACTATGACACATCTCAAATACTCCACAGGCATAGAAATCACGGGCAAAATTGCTCCCGAATCCGAATCGATTCTGTCGCCCGAGGCGGTCGACTTCCTCGGCGGTCTGGGGCGCAAATTCACGGCGCGCCGCGATGAATTACTAGAGGCAAGAGAGGCGCGTCAGGCCGCCATCGACAGCGGCCAACTGCCCGACTTCCTGCCGGAAACCGCCGCCATCCGCGAGGATCCAAGCTGGCGCGTCGCCCCGGTCCCGGCGGATATGCAGGACAGGCGCGTCGAGATCACCGGTCCCACCGACCGCAAGATGGTCATCAACGCGCTCAATTGCGGCGCCAAAGTATTCATGGCCGACTTCGAAGACGCCAACGCGCCGAGTTGGGGAAACATGGTAAGCGGGCAAATCAACCTGCGCGACGCCGTGAACCGCAGCATCACCTTCACCAATCCCGACGGACGCTTCTATCAACTCAATGAGCGGACCGCGGTGCTGTTGGTGCGGCCGCGCGGCTGGCATTTGGATGAAAGCCACTTCCTGGTCGATGGCGCGCCGATCCCGGGCGGGCTCTTTGACTTCGGTCTCTACTTCTTCCACACTGCCCAGGCCGCTCTGGATCGTGGCAGCGGTCCTTACTTCTATCTGCCGAAGCTGGAGAGCCACCTGGAAGCGCGCCTTTGGAATGATGTCTTCGTCCATGCGCAGGACGCGCTCGGCATCCCGCAAGGCACGATCAAGGCGACCGTCCTGATCGAAACGATCACAGCCGCCTTCGAGGCGGAAGAAATCCTCTACGAATTACGGGAGCACTCGGCCGGGCTCAATTGCGGGCGCTGGGATTACATCTTCAGCTATATCAAGAAGCTGCGCAAGCATAGTGAGTACCTGCTGCCCGATCGCGCGCAGGTCACCATGACCGTGCCGTTTATGCGCAACTACACGCTGCACGTGATCAAGGTCTGCCATCGCCGCGGCGCCCATGCCATGGGTGGGATGGCGGCGCAGATTCCCATCCGCCACGATCCCGAGCGCAATCAAGCCGCGCTGGACAAGGTCCATGCCGACAAGCTGCGCGAGGCAAAGGAAGGGCACGATGGCACCTGGGTGGCGCATCCGGGCCTGGTGCAGATCGCCACCGACGTCTTCGATGAATACATGCCGAAGGCGAACCAAGTCAGTCGTCAGCGCGAAGACGTTAACGTATCGGCGGCCGATCTATTGACGCCCAGCGCCGGCGATATCACCGAAGAGGGCCTGCGCCTCAACCTCAAAGTTGGCATCCAATACCTGGAAGCCTGGCTCGGCGGGAACGGCTGCGTCCCGCTCTACAACTTGATGGAAGACGCCGCCACCGCGGAAATCAGTCGGGCGCAGGTCTGGCAATGGCTGCACCACAAGGCCACGCTCGCCGATGGCCGTCCGCTGGACCTCGCGCTGTATGGTCAGTTGCTGGAAGAAGAGATGGACGCCATCCGCGGCGAGGTCGGCGATGCGCGCTTCGAGTGCGGGCATTTCCAGCGGGCGATGCAGCTGTTCGACGAGATGATCCGCGCCGACGAATTCAGCGAGTTCCTCACCCTACCGGCATATCAGTATTTGTAATTGCAGGAAACCTGCAGACTGTCGATTCTGGCAATATCATCAAGAGTGAGCGAACTGTACGGACAAGCCGGTGGCTTGATCTTTGGTCAAGTCCGCGACCGCGCGACAAAGGAATACGCGATAACCGACAGGCCCACCATCGCCACAACCACCAGCAGCCCGCCATCGTAGGACCCGCTCTCATCGCGCAGCCGCCCTACCAGCCAGGGACCAAGCGCCGCGCCCAAGCCTCCCAGACCGCCCACCAAGCCATTGATCAAACCCAAGCCCTGACGCTGGAAAACATCGCTCGCCAGCGCCGTCGTCTGGCTACTGCGCGCGCCTTCGCCCATTGCAAAAAGCAGGGCGTAGAGAATCAGCGCCAGGGGCGTATCCACTGCGCGCATCAGGACCAGCATGCCTACCGCGCCGAACAGACCGGCCGCGCCTATGCTGTAGGCGGTGGCGCGCCCGAAGCGATCCGACACCCAGCCCAAGCCAACGAAGAATCCACTGGTCAAGAGACCGGCCAAACCGACCACATTGGCCGCCGCCACACGTTCGATGCCGATCGACTCCATGTAGGCGATCTGATGCACGGTCAAGCTGCGCACCGGTCCCATGGTCATCACAGCGGCAATCATGAGCGCCCAGAAGACGGGATTGCGAAGCAAGGCGCGCCAATTCAATCGCGCTGCGCTGCTATGACTTTGGGGCGATAGCGCCTGTGGTGGTCTCCGTAAACCGATCACCATCAGGGGCAAAAGGATAAGCAGGCAGACCAGCGACAGGACCGAGTAGGCGTCGCGCCAGCCGAAACTGTCAATCAGCAGATTCGCCAGCGGCACAAAAAGCAGCGAGCCCAAGCCAGTGCCGGCAAATGCAATGCCCAGCGCGCGCCCACGCTGCGCCGGCGTCGTCCAGCCTGCCACGACCGATGCAACCGGTCCCAAGCCAGTGATGCCCAGCCCGACGCCTTCAATGACGCCGTAGGACAGCAACAGGTCATTCAGCGAAGTCGCACGACTGCTGAGCCACAAACCGCCGGCCATCAAACAGACGCCGAGGCCGAAGACTGGGCGCGGTCCCCAACGGTCGAGCGCGATGCCGGCCAGCGGCGCGGTCCCGGCGAAGACCAGCATATTGAGACTGAAGATCGCGGCGGCGGCTTCGTTGCTCCAGCCCTCGACCAGGACGAATTCGGCGAAGAAAACGGAAAACGACAGGCGAATGCCGAAGATGATGAATACGGACAGGAAACAGACGATGACAATGCGCGCCGCATCGTGGTGTGAATCATCGGCGAGCCGGGTCATCAATTAGGCGGCGAGTTCTTCCCGCACGGACTCGCGGTCTGACCAGGGGACTGGATGTACGCCGTAATTGCGGAAAGCGTCAAGTACATCCGGTGACACTGAAGTTGCACTGTCATTCAAGATTGCATAAGCACGCGCTTCTCGAGTACGAGCCTCACGAGTGTCTTCCCAAGCGAAAACTGACTTTGATGCATTGCTACGGTTGGGGTCGGAAATACTCAACAGAACACGATCTGGCTGCGTATTAGAATGTGGAATGACAAAATCATAATGATGATCATAGCCAGTCTTGCCAGTAAATTTTACATTGTCGACATACCTGATCTGCGACAATTCCAACCAATCCACAACATCTTCATAGAAGAGACTCGTAGTGAACGATCGTGCCAGGTAGAAGAGATCATCAACGGCTAACATAGCTTGCAAAAGCTTGTGCTTTTGACGGGCGAAATTCTGCGATGTTGCGGTTACTTGGAGTTCGCTCTCGTTCAATCGGACACCGAAACCATTTAACGTCGTCTGGAGCAAGTCCCGCCGCTTTGGTGTATTCAGCTTGCAGCCACTCATCTCAAGGTCTTCAATCGTATAGCCGTCGTCCGTAAGTATGAATCCTCCATTTAAAGCCTTGGCATACATCTGCATGTGGTCATTGTGTCTATCCAAGAACGGCGTCGTAATCTCAACCCACTCGTCAACCTCACGCAAGATCGTCTTTTCGCTTAGCCATTCTTGGTATATGTCGGTCAACCGCCGTATTTCATCAATCATGTGAACAGGTCCCGTTTTATGATTGGGGGCTTTGTGATATTGCAATAGCGCATGAAATCATGCAATGTGATCCATATATCATCGAGATTAGTAAATTTATCGGATGGTACGGAAAATGCCCACCTGTCTCCATATCCTTCTCGATAAAGGTGCAAATGCGGCGTGGCGATCTCTTGATCGTCTGGATTCGTGTGTACTCTACCATTAATGTCAAGTCGTGCGAGTACAACAGTGTTTCTCGCACGATTTTGCATTTTTACTCGGCGAATCTCGACGCGCCCGCGACTTAAGTCAAGGAAAAATTTTTCGCGCTTATCAGCAGAAAGAAGTTCGAGCTCTTCTCTCTGTCCGAGACTTGAAAAAGTGATGGCGCGCTCGCTCACACGGTGTTTCTCCACTGTAAGTAGCGCATCAGCTTCATGTTGAGCTAACTTCGTTTCAGCCACTTGAGACAACCTTTTCAAGTTTCCGATAAACCATAAAGTCCCACCTAAAGGGACAGATTCCCATGCCGCGAATGGTATCACAAATGCAAGCAAATATGAAAAGGCACGATTAACACGGGATACTGCACTGGGCTAAGATGCACGAAACAGCACCGGCATCGTCGCATTCGCCGCCGGCATGACACCGATGCCCTCAGCATGCGGCAGCATCGCAAGCGCGCGGTCGATCGCCGTTTGCAAATCCGGCTGGGGATGAAGCAGCAGCGCCCGCACAAAGTCAGCGCGCTGTTCCGATACAAGCATCGTGTGAATTCGTGAGGCGTCGCGCGAAACCTGAAAAGCTTTGTGCCGCCCGACCTGAAAAGCCTCGCGTTCGAAGCGCTCGAAGACGGCCTCGTGCGAGCGCATCGGCAAATTCATCATCCACGATTCATAATCTTGACTGCCACTGCCTTCCGGGCAGGCTGCGCAAAGAATCATCAGGCCGCCCTCTTTGGTCACGGCGGCGGCCTGCGCCATGCCTTTCTGCGCCTGATAAATATTGATATCTTTGGGATGCCCGCCGGGTGAAGCAATCATCAAGTCGAAAGGCGCCTTCACCGGCACTTGATAGAGCGTCCGCGCTTCGGGGATGCCTGCGCGCATAACCGCGGCGGGATCGCCGGCGAATACCTTGATGATCCGCTTCTCGTGATTTAGCAGCGCATTGACAGCGAAATCGATGCCGATCAGGCGGCCGATTTCTTCGACATCCTGCCGCGCCGGGTTCGCTTCAAATTCGCCAAGCCGCGCGTTTTCGTCGCGCATCATGGCGTGGTTGTGATTGATGGTCTCGGCGCCCGCCAAGCCGATTGCGGCGCTCTTGACCCCGCCAGAGAATCCCTGGAACTGATGTGGCTCGATATTGCCGATCACGACACGGTAATCGGCGGCCAGGTAGTCGCTGTTAATGTGCACCGGCGTCCCGCGCACTGTGTTGCCAAGGTAGGCCAAGTTAGCTTGGTCGCCCGCGTCGTGGCAGGCGACGCGATAAGTGTTCACGATCTCGGCCGACAGGATGGATTCGTATTCCGCAGGCGCCATGCGCGGATGCAGGCCGGTCGCGATGATGAAAAGTAGATCTTCGTCGCGCACACCGGCGTGGCGCATGCCCTGCAGCAATGGCGGCAGCAGATGTTCATGCGGCACCGGTCGCGTCTTGTCGTTGATGGCGATAGCGACGGTCTGACCGGCTCGCGGGGGTTTTACAGCGCCAAGCGGATGGTAAACCGCTTCCCGCACCAAAGCCGCCGGCTCCTCCGCCGGGGGATGCGCCTTCGGCATGACATATTCGATTGAGTAACCAGCCGGCAGTTCAGCGGTGAGACTGCGTTCCCCATAGGGGACTTTCAGTTGCATCACGGGCTATTAAATGCTCGGTCCTACCCGGTGGATGGCGAAGCTATTGTTGTCACGCAGCGCCTCGGACTTGGTCAGGTAGCCATTACAGACGCGCTCGACCTCGTCATAGACGATCTGCCCGGCTTCCGTAAGCGTAATCTCATCATAGAAGACGCCACTGACGTCCACATCGACAGTGTCGCGCATGAGCTCGAAGGACTGCCGATTGCCGGTCACCTTGATGGTCGGCATGATGGGGTGATTCGAGGTGTGGCCGCCGCCGGTGCAGAAGGTCAAAACCTGGCAGCCAGCCGCCGCCATGCTGCTGATGCTCTCGGCGCCCATGCCGGGACCATACATCACATAGTTGCCCGCTTCCGTTTTGCTTGGCGCTTCGGCGATTTCGAGATATTCGATGATCGGGCTGTCGCCGATCTTTTTGACCGCGCCCATCGACTTCTCTTCAATCGTCGTCAGTCCGCCCGCCATATTGTCGCCGGTCGGCTGTGAGCCGCGGATATCTTCGCCACTGGCCAAAGCACGCGCTTCCATGTGCCGCACGCCGGCCAGGATCGCCTGTGCCACAGCCGGGCTGGCCGCCTTGTCCGTCAGCCAATTCTCGCAGCCCATCCACTCGGTGCATTCAGCCATCAACATGCGCCCGCCCTGCGCGATTAAAATCTCGCCGGCGAGTCCATTGGCGGGGTTGCTGGCCAAGCCGGATGTCGTATCGGAGGTGCCGCATTCGGTGCCGAAAAGGATCTTGCTCATCGGCGCCGCTTCTCGC
>JAAXID010000234.1 GCA_012270545.1 Anaerolineae bacterium
CCAATGCCATCGGTACTGTTCGCTAGCGTAACATGCTTGAGGGTAGCGCTGGCGCTGCTGCTGTTAATTACGATAATGCCGGTGTCGGCAGCTGCAATAGAGTTTCCATAAAAGGTGCTGTTTTCGATTGTCAGTGTTCCCTCATTGTAAATAGCGCCGCCTTGGTCGCGCGCTGAATTGCCGCTAAAGACGCTTTTCTTAATCGTTAGGGTTGAGCCGACTGTGTTGCGAATGACGCCGCCATCAACGCCCGCGTTGTTGATTAATACACTGTTTTCGATGGTCATGGTG
This sequence comes from Anaerolineae bacterium, assembly GCA_012270545.1. Lineage (GTDB taxonomy): Bacteria > Chloroflexota > Anaerolineae > Aggregatilineales > Phototrophicaceae > UBA6055. Next base: position 292 of record JAAXID010000234.1, read on the forward strand.
GAACCATTATATAATACGCCAGCGCCACCGCTTCCGTTATTGCTTATAATGCTGTTTTTGATGTGAACGGTGGAACCCAGATTGTTTATCGCGCTGCTTTCTGTATGGGCGTAGTTATTGTCAAACTTGCTGTTGTTGATGGTGAGGCTGCCGCCAGCAGTTACGATCGTACTCTCCCTGCCAACCACATCAGTAAAATTGCTGCCGGTGAAGGTCAAATTATTTATCGTAACATTGCCGCCAACGGAAAAAGTTTGATAAGCGCCGCCGGTAATCGCATAATTGCCGCCTTCGATGACAACCTCTGTGGTTATGCTGGGGGGCGCGGCAGTCAACGTGATGTCGCCAGTTAAAATTATGGTGTCGCTGCCACTGTCGCCTGCCTCGCAGCTATTTTTCGCCCCTTCTTGAGCCGCCCCATTGGCAGAGCGGATCGCATTGGCTAAGCTGCAGTCGTCATCCACGGTGATATTAGCCGCGAGGACTTGTGCGGCGGGCAAGGCAAAGAATATAACTGCCAGGATGAAACCCGCTTTTAAAACGATGTTTTTCGGCGGAAATACAGATATGGCATTCAGTAATTGGGGTGTTGAGTTTTTTTGCAATTGCAAAATCAGTTCTCTTTTCACTCGCACGCTCTATCTTGGGAGTTCACATAATTATATCGCCACTGCCGCCAGCTGCAATCTCTTCGCGCGCGAGTGGCGGCGAACACGCAGATTGTGCTGACTTCGGCTGATTATATCGAACATGCTCTCCGCTTTCCCCCTGTCCTGGGTGGCGCAATCTAAAGCGGAAATCGGGTATAATGCCATCACCCTAAGCAATAGAAATAGAACCAAGTTAATCTTGCGAAACGTGATTGGTAATCTATGGCAATGCGGGCTACAAGGCTTTCGATTATTTTGGCAGTATCTTTCTTGCGCTAGTCATTCTCATTACTTTCTTGGAATTGCTGACAAGGAGAAGAGAAAATGACCTATACACTCAGACGCATCGGCTTCCTCTCCGCCGTCAAGATCGCCGCTGTCATCTCGGCTGCCGCCGCCGTCTTGCCCATCGTCCTGCTCATCGCACTCAACGCCATCTTCAAGTTCCTGGATGTTGACATTCCCGTCGATGTCCTCGGTCCCATCCTGGCGCAGATCGCCTTGTGGGCTGCCATCGCCGGCGGCGTTTCCACCGCGCTGACCGTCTCCATCTACAACGTCTGCGCCCCCATCTTCGGCGGCATCACATTCGAACTCAAAGCGCAGCATCCCCCGCGCAAACAAAAGGAAGATGTCGACATCGACTGACGCGCATCCAATCGCTTGACATCCACGCCTTCTCGGTTCATCATCTCTCCTGCAAATGAGCAGGCCGCTCCTCACGGTCAGGAGTTCTCTTATGACAACCCCACTAAAGCAAGAGTATGACCGGAAAGGCTACGTCATCGTCCGCGAGGCCATTGACGCCGATCTCGCAGGCGAAACCGCCGAGCATGTGCACTGGCTGGCGGAGCGCAATCCCAATATCCGTCCGGAGAAGTTCGGCCATCACATGCTGGTGACCGACCCCTTCATGCACAGGCTGGTCAGTGACGAGCGCCTGGTCGATATCGTCGAGCAATTCCTCGGATCCAATATCGCTATGTGGGCGGCGCACTATATCGCCAAACCGCCTGAGCACGGTCAGAAAGTCCTCTGGCACCAGGACGGCAGCTACTGGCCCCTAGAGCCGATGGAAGTAACCACCATCTGGCTGGCCGCCACCGAATCCACCCGTGAGAACGGTTGCCTGCGCGTCCTGCCCGGTACGCAGAACAACCGCCTGCTATCCCGCCGCGAGATGATCGATGTGCCCGATGGCAAGAATGTGCTGGAATCCGGCATTCATCCCTCGCAGATTGACGATTCACATGTCATTGATCTCGAGCTGAATCCCGGCGATGTCTCCGTTCACAATCCGCGTATCATCCACAGCTCCGAGCCCAACAGATCCGACAAGTGGCGCATCGGGCTGACCCTGCGCTGTATTCCGACATCGACCCGCGTCAAACGCGAGGGCGATCGTCCGATCCTCGTTCGTGGCGCGCCTGACGGCAGCAACAGCAACATCTACGCCGAGCGCCCGATCTACGATCCCGATGTTCACATGCCCTTCCGCGGCCTGGAAGACTGGATGCCCGCATAAAGAATCGCGTGCTGAGGAGAGGTCAACAGGCGCTTCTGTGTCTGCAGAACTTGGATAAAACTCAGTGCCCTCTTAAACCTCGGTGCCCTCGGTGGTTAAAAAGTTTAGGAAGCCCGCTATGCCGAAACCCAACATCCTCTACATTCACTCGCACGATACCGGCCGCTACCTGCAGCCTTACGGCCACGCGATTCCCACGCCGAACTTGCAGCGGCTCGCTGAACGTGGCCTGCTCTTCCGCCGCGCCTACTGCGCCGCGCCCACATGTTCGCCCAGCCGCGCCGCCTTGCTCACCGGGCAATCGCCCCATAATGCCGGCATGCTCGGCCTGGCCAATCGCCACTTCCAGCTGCGCGACTTCAGCCAGCACATTATCCACACACTGAAGGGCGCCGGTTACACGTCGGCGCTGGCTGGCATTCAGCATCTTTCTGGCACGCGCTACCACGGCGGCTCAGCCGATGTCGGTTACGATCATGTGCTGACGGAATCCCGAAGCGATGCCCACAGCGCCGCCGCCGACTTCATCCGCTCAAATCCCGCCGAGCCCTTCTGGCTGACGGTCGGTTTCTTTGAGACGCACCGTGAATTCCCGACCGAGCACAACGTCAATCCGGATTATGTGCAGCCGCCCGCTCTCTTTCCCGATAGGCCGGGCACGCGGCGAGACATGGCGAATTACATCGCGATGGCGAAAATTCTGGATAAAAAGATCGGGCATGTCTTGCGAGCACTTGATGAGACGGGCGCGCGCGAGAATACGCTGGTCATATACACCACCGATCACGGGCTCGCTTTCCCCGATATGAAATGCAACTTGACCGATCACGGCATCGGTGTCGCCCTCATCATGGCTGGTCCAGCGCCGTTCAGCGGCGGGCGCGCCATCGACGCCATGGTCAGCCATATCGATATCTTCCCGACCCTCTGCGACTTGCTCGGCATAGACCCGCCCAACTGGCTTCAGGGTCATTCGATTCTGCCGCTGCTGACCGGCGAGCTTGAATCGATCCGCGATGAGCTCTTTGCCGAAGTCAGCTACCACGCCGCCTACGAACCCAAACGCGCCGTCCGCACCGAGCGCTACAAATATATCCGCCGCTACGACGGACGCAGATCACCCGTGCTCTCGAATATCGATGATGGCTTCACCAAGAGCGAATGGCTGGAGGCCGGTTACGCTGAGAGCCAAATCGCGCCGGAACGGCTCTACGATACTATTCTGGATCCTGCCGAGCGCGTCAATCTCATCGACAGCGCCGAACACGCGGATGTGCTGGGCGATATGCGCGCCCGCCTTGATCGCTGGATGCGCGCTACCGACGACCCGCTTCTTCAAGGACATGTGCCGGCGCCCCCCGGCGTCGAACTGAACGATCCCGCTGGCTTGTCGCCGCGCGGTCCAATGAGGATGATCGGTGGCAATGTAGCGGAAAATTAGCGGGGAACTGTCAGGATGCTCGCAATCTGATGGGGAACATTGATGTCCGACTTTCTGCAAGAGCAAATCGAATACTATCGTGCCCGCGCGCCCGAATACGACGACTGGTTCTACCGCCGCGGCCGCTATGATCTAGGCGAGGAGCACACAAGCCAGTGGCAGCGAGAAGTCCAACAGGTTCGCGATCAGTTGTACAGCGTCTCGGACATCGGTCAAATCCTCGAGATGGCGCCCGGCACCGGCATCTGGACGGCGGAGCTGGTTCAAATCGGTGAAGGCGTCACCGCCCTGGACGCCTCGCCCGAGATGATCAGCATTAATCGCGCCAAGTTGGGATCGGACAAGGTCAATTATCAGCTGACCGACCTCTTCCAGTATCAGCCGGCGTGCCAGTACGACATGGTCTTCTTTGGCTTCTGGTTGTCTCACGTGCCTGCCGCCAAGTTGCCGCGTTTTCTCGAGACGGTTTATGCTGCGCTGAAGCCGGGCGGCCGCCTTTTCATCGTCGACTCGCGCGCGGTGGATCTGTCCCGGAAGCACACGGGCACGGCAAATCTCGGCGACGAGTTGCAGCGGCGCGTCCTTAGTGACGGCCGTCAATTCGACATCTTCAAAATCTATTACGATCCCGCTGAATTGACTGAAACGCTGCGCGCCCACGGCTTCGACATCGCGGTGGAAATGACTGACAACTTCTTTATCTATGCCGATGGCTGCAAATTACCTTGAGTCGGCAGCGGGGTTCGTTCGTTATCCCAGCGCCCGCTGATACAAGTCGATCACTTGCTCCGCTACCGACGCCCAGGTCTGCGATTGCGCCCGCAGTCTTCCCGCCGCGCCCATCTTGGCCGCCTTTGACGGATTCTCCAGCAATTCTAACAGCGCGCGCGGCAGTTCTTCCGCAACATGCTCCTGCGAGACGACCAGTCCGGTTCCGCCATGCTCGATGGCGTCAGCCACGCCGCAGCCGTCCGTGCCCACCACTGCGGTGCCCGCCGCGCCCGCCTCAACTAGCACCAGGCCAAAGCCTTCAAACCACAAGCCGTCGTTCATCGCCGGCAAGGCGAAGACATCCGCCGCCGAAAACCAGGCGCGCATTAACTCATCTTCGACGAATCCCATAATCCGCACATTGTCGCGCAATCCCAACTCGTCAATCCGCCGCTCGACCTTCGCCGTGTACGCGCTTCCTCGCTGAATGCCCCCCATGATTAGGCACTGAACCCGCGGCAGGCGCTGGCGCAGGACGGCGATTGCCTCCACCAGCTGCAACGTTCCTTTCCGCGGCTTAATCCCGCCGGCCGTGATGACGGTCGGTCCGCGCTTCTCCACACTTAGCGTCGGCGGCTCGAGGAAGCGCGCGACATCAACGCCGTTTCTGATGACATGGAGGCGCGCGCGCGGCATCAGCTCTCGCGCCACCTGCGCCGTATAGCGACTGACGCAGATCAATTGCGCTCGCTCGAAAGCCCGCCGGTACAGATCGCCCACGGGAAATGGGCGCATCCGCGGCAGATTGACATAGCTGCCGTGCGCCGTCACAAACAGCGGCCGATCGCCAACCGCCGCCGCTAATATCGCGTAGGGTTCGATCGCGCAATGCACAATATCGCAATCGCGCAGAAGATGCTTCACCTGTGGGATCTGCGCCATCGACTTGATGAAAGTATGTCGTTCCGGTGGACTTACCGCGGGGAGCAGGGGATGTGTCTCAAAATTGACGGCCGGGCTGTTTCTCGCGCAGATGACGGTGGTAGCGATGCCTCGCGCGTGCAGCTGCCGGATCAAGTTCAGGCTATAAGTCGCCCAGCCGTTCTCCGTGCTCAGGTCAGAGGTGATCAGTCCAATTCGCATGCAAGTGGGGCGCGAAGCGATCACAGCGCGTCGCTGACGGGCAATCTAGCCTTCGCTCGCTTCGGCCGCGCTTCCGTCATTCGCCCCGGCGCGGGCAGCCAGGCGCGCCCGCCAGGCCAACACGGCGGCGGAATCCTCGGCCGCAATCTCGTCGTGATGTTCTTCCATTGTGCCGACGCGCATCACCGCCAGCAGCAGCGCGAAATTCAACAGGATAATCACGACCATGACCGCAATCGCCATCGCTGTCCTCCAAGATTCCCACGAGCCGACTTGGCCATATTATGAACGAGTATCGCTGGTCGGTCTAGGCTGAGTAAAGGCGCGAATGCAATTCAAGTCTTTACCACCGAGATCACCGAGATTATAGAGGACACAGAGGATAAACTGCTTTCGCCGCGTGTCCCGCTATGCAATCGTTCACACAAAAATTCGCGCGATATGTTTGAAGCCGCCAATGAAATACATGTGAGATTGCTGTATCATAGCAATCAGCTTGTCGGAAGATTATATTCAAGCGCAGCTAATAGAAGTTGCCAACGGATTGATGACCAACTCCCCCGCCCAGCCCTTTGAACCTATCCACGGCGTCCAGACCGTGCCTTTAAACGCCTTCGGCGATGACCGCGGCCGCTTCATGGAGACCTTCCGCGCCGAGTGGTTTCCCCAGGTCAACTGGGAGCGCCTGCAGAGCAACCGCAGCGACAGCAGCGCCGGCGTCTTGCGTGGCTTGCATTATCACTTCAAGCAAGTCGATTATTGGCTGGCCGTCCGCGGCCGCATCCGCGCGGGCTTGGTCGATCTGCGCCGCACCTCGCCGACATATCTGCAATCCGCCGCCATCGACATGGGCGAGGACAATCTGCTCGGTCTCTTCATTCCCGAAGGCGTCGCCCATGGCTTTGCCGCCCTGACCGATTGCACCCTCATGTACATCGTCAACAATTATTACGATGGCGGTGCCGATGAATTTGGCATCGCCTGGGACGACCCCCAAGCAGCCATCGACTGGGGCATCACCGCCCCGGCGCTCTCTCAACGCGACCGCGGCAACCCTCTCATCGCCGACATCCCACCATTCGCCCAACCACAATAATTGTCGCGGCGTATATTGTTCTTAGGGCGACTTGCCAGGTTGCCCTTCTCCCTGCCGATGATTAGTTTCTATGCGGCTCTCAGTGTTCTCGGCGCCCTCGGTGGTGAAAAAATTCTGTACGGCTTGCGCCTGACGATAGTTAATCCTGCATCCGCCCATGCCGCGCGATCGTCAGCTCGCGCATCCGCTCGAATACATCGACGCCGATCTGCTCGTAAACATGTAGCAGATCGATTAGCACCCAGTTTTCGCGAATCAGCCCGTTCTCGCAGCGCCAGAAGTCCAGACTGCGCATCGTGATTTCCTGATTCGCCGGCGCGATGCCCAGCCAACCATCGCCGCTTATGGTCATGCGCATGCCGGGCCAACCGGTGAAAGCGACATAATCGCTATCGCCGAACATCATGCCCTCGTCCTTGAAAACGCTGCGATCGGGCAGCGCCTTCAGAAAGGGAATCTGATGCCAATTGCGGAAGCCCGAAATTCGGCGCATCGAACCGATGCCCGCTGGCCCGTACCACATCATTTTCGGGTGCCAGTGGCGATCGATTTCCATTGCCGCCAAGCCCTCGGGCGAGCGCTCCAGCGCCACCAGCATCGCCGTCACCCAGTCCACGCTGGCTTTCGACTTCTCCTCGTCGTACGCGCTTGTGATAATGCCGTCTTGCGTCGCCGGCCCCGGCACCACCCACTCCGGCGCCAAACTCGGCGTCAGCGGCCAGGCGCCCGCCTGCAGCATCACCTGCGGGATATCCCAAAGCGCCTGCATCTCGACCACCATCCCATCTTCCAGACGGAAGAACTCATGGTAGCGCATCGCCAGCAAGTGCATCGTCGGCGGGATATCCAGCCACGGTCGCTCGAATACGCCCAGGTAATGCCCGCAGCAGCCGACCCAGTTTCCTCCCCGCGATTCGCCCGCCATGACGATGAAATCGCGCCGCTCCAAATCTGGGACAGCTTTCAGCAGCGGTGCATAAGCTTCTTCATACAAGCCGTCGACGCCAGCCAGCGTCTCCAGCGGATTCGCCAGCCGCACCAGGCAATTCCGAGCGAAAACCTCTCTCAATTGCCCGCGCAGCGCCCCCACATCGCAATCGTAAAGCGCCGCCCGCAGCTTCCCGATCCGCTCCTTGTTCCGGTTATGAATTGATTCTGCCATTTTCGTTTTCGCCTTTGCGCTTTCTCTGTGCCCTCTGCGCCTCCGTAGCTAATCCCTTTTTACCAACCACTCGCTCGCGCTGATCGCCCCTTGCTGCCGAAACTGATGACGCATTCGGCCGAAGACATCAACGCCCATCTGCAACAGGAGATGCGGCACATCAATCGGAATCCAGTTCTCGACGATCATATCATCATCGCAGCGGTAAAAGTCCATCACCCGCATCTTGACGCGTTTCCCCGTCGGCGGAACGCCAAATAGTTCGCCGCCGGTATGGGTCGCCCGCAAGTAACCCCAGCCGCCCGTGACCGCATAATAACCATCGCCAATGCGGATGAAATGCCCTTGCGCCGATCCGCCGCGGTCGGGAAAGGCAACCAAAAACGGGATCTGATGATAATCTTCGTAGCCCTTCAACCCGCGCGTCGTGCCGATGCCGGCCGGTCCATACCACATGAAATCCTTGTGCCAATGTTTCGCCTGCTCCATCTCATCGAGCGCGGCGCGCGTCGGCGGCGCCCCGCTGTAGTAGCCGAGCGCGGCGTGCATTTTCAAGATCGTCTCAATCGTCCGCCGCGAGCGCGCTTCACCCTGCGGTGTCAAGATTACGCCATCCAGCGTGCGCGGCGGCATCCAGCGCATCTCGCGGCCCAAACTCGGCGCCAGCGGCCAATACCCGGCCTGCCGCATCAAATCCAGAAAGTCGAGGAAGATATAGCTCGTGAGGATTTTTCCTTCGCGCAGCTCGTGCCCCTCGCAGAAGCGCAGATGCGCCACGCCACGCGTCGCCGGTATGCCCAGCAAATCATGCGCGAAGTTGCCGATATAGTCGCCCATGCAAGCGATCCAATTCGCATCGCGATAGCGCCCGCCGGCGACGAAAATCTCGCGCCGCTCCATATCCGGCAGCGCCTTCCGCAACGGACCCCACAGGTTCCGCAGTCCCGCCTCTATCCCGCGCAGCTCATTGATCGGATGCGTCACCCGCAGCGTGACATCAGCCGCGTATCCGTCACGCGCCGCCTCCGCCAAATGCGCCAACGGCGTCTCGCTCAGCGCGCTCATAATCGACATCACCCGCCGCTTGTTGGCGATGTTCTCCGCTTGATCAACCGGACTGAATCGAAAGGACCCCGTGAAATACTTATCTCTCATAGCGGTCATCTGTTTTCGTTCGTTTAGCGATTAGGCTGAAAAATGCAGGAGCAACCTATTGGGTCGCCCGCAAGCGCCCAAACTGAAAAGGCTGTGAGGCGATGCCCTGACCAAAACGGCCGTCCGGTCGTCAGCCCATGCAATAGTCTGGCAGCTGCGGTTGAACAACTCAGGCAAAGATCTGCTTCAGCAATACGAATTCGTCAAACACGGTGCTCTCACTCTCTATGCGGCCGTCTTTGATCACATGGTGACTGAAGCCCATCAGCCGTATCGGATTACCCGTCGGCTCGCCATACATGCCATAACCGGTATGTGTCCCGCGCATCGACCAGCGCGTTGCCACGCGATAACCCGCCCGTTCATCCCCGACATGACAGAAGTGATCGAGGTGGATCGAAAGATCGGGAAATGGAGAGAGCAGCGATAGCACATAGGTCTGAAATTCGCCGACGCCCTTGAACGAGCGCTGTGTCGGTCCGTCGAAGACGAAGTTCTCGTGATAATACTCGCGCGCCTTGTTCAGCAGGCGCCAATTCCAAATCTCGTGCATCATCCGACCGATAAAGTCTTCCGGATCAAACCCCTCGGATTGCGCTTCGGGCCAGGGTTCCGGCGGCAGCTGCCCAACCCGGTGGTCGATATCGCCGGCGATCCTCAATTGCAGGTCGCTGTCCTTTTCCTTCGCCGCCATTTCTTTGGCCGTCTGCACCGGATCCAAGCCCAGCTGCATCACCAGCGTGAGTTCATCGCGCGAGATCCATTCTTCCACCATCATATTTCGCAGGCAGAAACAATCGGCGATGGCGCGATAACTGACGCGTTTGCCCGTCGGCGGGCCGTATGGCGTCCAGCCGCGATTGGTTCCCTCATGCCGCAGCCGATGCGACGTATAAAAACCATCGACATTGTTGCCGCCCCAAATCACTTCTTCGCCAAACAGACGTCGATCGGGGAAGGAGGCCTGCGATTCGATGGTTGCCGCGATGACCGCCTCACGCCCAAACTTCAATCCGCTCGCCGTATGCATTTTCACGGTATTGGCGTAATACTCATACAGCTTGCCGATGCCATGCTCTTCCCAAATCTCATGCGTGACGCCGATGATATAATCAACGATATTCTTGTAACGCGGGTTGTAGCCCTCCATGGATTGCGTTAGCTCGCCGTCTGTGTCATCCACAAACTGAATGTCAGTCAGGTTTGACAATGTGATCCGCGACTTTTCGTCACCGGGTTTCGACGTCGAAATCCGCAATTCTTTGCTCTTGCGCTTGTCTTCCGCCATCATCTCACCTTTGTCCATCTCAACTGCATCTCCTCGATTTCGCAACACGACAGTTACGAAAACGATTTCGCTAATGGAGAGAGCCTAACACGCGCGCGCGCGAATTACAAACCATTCGTCTTCGCCGCCGCGCTTGCGCCTTGCAACTACCCGGCATATCGCAATCCTGAGCTGATCTCATTCCTCCAGCGCCCAGTCCACCGCCGCCAGCGCATGCAAGACCGTCGTATCGAAGAGGGGCAGGGCGCAGTCTTCCGGCTTGATCAGCAAGCCGATCTCGGTGCAGCCCAAAATGACCGCTTCCGCGCCACTGTTTCTGAGCTCGTCAATCACCCTTTGATACTTTCCGCGTGATTCAGCGCGGATCACCCCGCGCACCAACTCCTCATAAATGATGTCATGCACGATGGCTCGCCCGCAGGCATCGGGCCTAAGTACATCCAGGCCGAAATGCTCGCTTATGCGCCCGCGATAAAAGTCCTTCTCCATTGTAAAGCGCGTGCCCAGTAGACCAACTTTCCGAAAGCCGCTCGCCAAAATCGGCTTCGCCGTCGCATCGGCAATGTGAATGAGCGGAATCCCCACCGCCGTCCCCACCGCGTCCGCCATCAAATGCATCGTATTGCTGCAGATGACGATACAATCAGCACCGGCATGCTGAAGCTTCCGCGCCGCTTCCACTAGGCGCTCGCCCGCTGCTTCCCAGTCAGCGGCCGCCTGCAAAGCTTCAATCTCGCCGAAGTCAAACGAGTACATTAGGCACTGCGCCGAATGTAGGCCGCCCAGTCGCTTCCGCATTTCTTGGTTGATGATGCGGTAGTATTCAATGCTGGATTCCCAACTGAGCCCGCCGATCAATCCAATCGTCTTCACGCTTCCTTGCCCCCACCCTTCAGCCGTGAAAGCCGGTGCAGCGAAATATCATGGCGCGTCTCGCCCTTTTGCCCCAGGTCCGCCATCACCTCGCCGATGACGCTTGCCATCTTGAAGCCGTGACCGCTGAACCCCGCCGCCACCGAAACCTGCGGCGCATCGGGCAGCGTATCCAGCAGAAAATGCTCGTCTGGCGTGTTCGTGAACAGGCAAACAACCATATCCAGCGTCCGGCCGGCGCCATCGGGAAAGTATCGCTCGGCGAACCGGCGCAGGATCGCTTCATCGGCCGGATTCAGTCCGCGGTAGACCGTGTCTGGATCGCAGGCCTCATCCAAATGATGGTAGCGCCCAAGCTTCATGCCGGGCGTCCCGCCGTCTGGATTGAACTCCGGCAAACCATAATAGCGCCCTTCCTCCACTTGACCGTTCCAGACCGGGAATCTATCCATCTGAAACCAATCCGCTCGCTTCGGCTCGAGCCAAATCAGCGCCTGCCGCTCCGGCACCGCTGCATCCGCCAGTTGCGGCGCCAGCTTGTAGGCCCAGGCGCCGCCGCAGATCACCAGCTTCTCCGCGACATAGCTTCCTGCGTCCGTCCGCACAGCCACCCGTTCATCCGGCTGAATCTCCCAGCCGAGCACGCGCTCGCCACAGTGGATCGCCGCGCCGTGAACTTTCGCCAGTTCAGCGTAGGCGCTGATGCAGCGCTCCGGCACAAGCAAGCCACCCTGCGGCTGATAGACTGCCATCGTCTCCGCCGGCATGCGATAACCGGGGAAGCGCTTGCGGAGCTCCTTGCTGTCAAGCACATCGTGCTCAAAATCATTCTCAATGCAGCTTTCGAGGCTGCCACTGAAGACCTCTCCATCCGCTGGTCCCATGTCAATACTGCCGGACTGAAAGAATAGCTGCTCGCCGAATTCCGCTTCCAGCTCCGCCCAAAGCTCATAAGCCCGCCGCAGCAGGGGCACGTAGGACAAGTCCTCGTAATAAGCGAGGCGTATGATGCGCGTCAGACCGTGCGACGAACCCATCTTGTGCGGCAGCTCGAACTGATCGATGCCCAGCACATTCAGCCCGCGTCTCGCCAGCTGATACAGCGTCGCGCTTCCCATCCCGCCGACACCAACGACGATGGCCTCATAACGCTTATCCATAACTACTTCCTTGACGTGCTGTTGTTCCCCGTATTATTGCCATATTATCACTCGGTGTCTTCGATAAACTCAGTGTCCTCGGTGGTCAAATGTTTTGCAATCCGCGCTCTTGTTCGGTCTCCGCGGATCAAGGCGCGCAAGCCCCCGCCAAATCCACCGACCAGAGGCCGCCCTCCGTCCCGTTCAGCGCCAGCGCCAGCCTGCTGCCGCCCGGCGAAAGCCAGCTCCAGGCGCGCGCCTCAGGCGTCAAACGCAGCGGCAAAACCGTCACCGTCGCCAAATCTCGCGTTTTCCGATCGAAGCACTGCAGCGTCGAGACGCCTTCAACCGGTCGAATCACATAAATGATGTCCTCCGCCACAATCGGCGCCGGGTAATTGTTGCCGGGCAACTCCGCTTCGAACAGCAGCTCGCTCCCGCCGAAGGCATACTTGAGGAAGTATCCGCTCATATCGTCCTGCCGCCAGCCGACCACCGCCGCCAGCCCGTCATCGGCAGGTCCCGGCGCCGTCAGCGATGGCCTCAATTCCTCCAACCGCCCCATCAGCATTTTCCCAGCGACATCAGCCGTGAAGTAATGAACCGGCTCGCCATAGGAACCATAATAATAGGCGAGGAAGACGCCGCTGTTCCGCGCCCAGATGAAACCGCGCAGGCTGTGTTGGTGCAGCTTGTCGTGGATCAGCCGCTTGAAGCTGCCATCGGGTTCCGCCGAGAATATCGTGTGCAGGTCATTCTGGTATACGATGCGCCGCGCGTCCGGCGGAAAGGTCATCCGCGAGCCATAAAACAGCGCCGGGTTCTGCTCGCCCGATTGCGTAATCAGCGCCGCGTCGCTCCGTTCGATCATCTCGGCGGTCAGCTTCGCCGCGTCCGGATGCTCAATCTCGGACAGGGCATGGTCGGCGACATCGTAGCGCCACCAGTCTAGCTCGGTGAAGACCGCCCCCTCGCAGCCGACGCCGTAGATGAGCGTCTCCTCGTCCAGCCATTCGAGCATGACGACCTCGCTGCGCGCGATGAGCCGGACCGCTGGCGTATCCAACTTCGCCGGCCAATTGGGCGCTTCCGGCTCGGCATCGATATTCAGGCGCACGCTCGCCACTGCGCCCTCTTCGAATAGTTCAAAAGGCGCGCTGAAAGCCCCCACTGCTCCCGGCAGCAAGGCATGATCAAGCAGCGCCGTACCGCAAGCGTCAACCAGGAAGCCAAAACCCTCGCCAATCAGCGCTTCATCGGCACTATACGCTTCGACTGTAATGTTGATGTTCCGGTAGGCGTCCACCCCGTGATTGAAGACCTCACCGGTGACGACCGGCGTCTCACCGCCGAATCCGTCCGGCTGCGAACCGATCTTCGTCTCCGACAATATCAACTCCGGACTGTCCTGCCCAACGGCAAAAGCCGCAAGCCCGTACAGCAGTATCAAAACGAGAAGCGATATGCGCATCAATTGTCTCGTCACTCGCCTGAATATCGATTCGATTATAGGGAGCCATGCCCGCACGACCAATACCCACCGCTGCAAGAAAAATGTAGGGGCGACCAACTTGGTCGCCCGCAACACGCCATTAACTTGACAGAGTACAGCGGCAAATCTTTGGCTAGACCTAGAATCTTTCCTCTGTGCTCAGTGTCTCTGTGGCTATATTCCCGCTTACTCGCTCGCGCCGATCATGCCCTCGAGCAACTGCGGGATGAACCAGATATCCAGCAGGGCCACCGGCTCCATGTCGCCCGCCAGCTCTGTGCCATCCTGCAGATTCAGCGGACCCGACCACAGGAACATCTCGCCTGCGTGCATGGGATCGGTCTGGAAGTCGTGGATCTCCTGCGCGAAAACTTTGAGCGTCTCGCGGTGTTCCATCGCCAAACCATCGCCGAAGACATAGCCGCTGACGCTGTAATCGGCATCGGTGTAGAAGCCATCATCGCCGATCTCATCCCATTTCGGCTCCCACCACAGCCATTCCTGCGACCAGCTGCCATCCACCACGCGCTCAACCACGCTGAGATAGGCGGGTCCCCAGTTGTAGTAGGCCGAGCCCAGGCAGGCTTCAGCCGCTTCTGAGCAGCCGTTGATGTTGCCGTAGGGCACGCCGTAGCTCGTATCGCCCTCCGCCATGTAGCGGCCCGTAACGGTGATCGCCTCGGTGGTGTCAATGCCCGAAATGATGACATCGGCGCCGCCATCGAGCATTTGCTGCGCGACTTCGACCGGGTCCAGCGTCACACCAGGGATGTGGAACCAGAAGCCAATCCACTTGACTTCGAAGGTGATGTCCTCGGCCGAGATATCATCGCGGTAATTGTCGGCGCAGTAACGCGCGCCCAGGTAGCTGGATGCGACGAGACGGCGCGTCTCCGGATTGATCAGCGCGCCCAGATAACCGATGTGCCCCGATTCGCTGGCGAGGGCCGCGGCGCAGCCCGCGATCATACGCGGCAATTCCATGTAGGTGTTGAAGTTGCCAACATTCGCCGGCGGCAATTCCGGCAGTTCATGCATGATCGCATGGTCGCCCTCGACGACCGAACTCGCTTGAATGGCATTGCTGCCGGTGATATTGATGAAGGTGACATCGGGGAAGGCCGCCGCCACCACATTGGTGTCTTCCTCAAAGCTGTCGGAAGTCGTGAAGATGACCGACGCGCCTTCGTCAACCATCAGTTCAACCACATCCATCAGCGTCGTCTCAGGCGAATCGGCCGGGTTGAGGCTCTCAAATTCAAGTATCGTCGCGCCCGTGTGCGCGGCGACATACTCACCAGCTTCATGATGGGAAGTGCTCCAGCCACGGTCATCATTCGGACCAACCAGCACAACACCGACCACCAAATCGTCTTGCGCCAGCGCGGGAAGCCCCGCGAATACAATCAGCGCAAGAACCATGAACAATAATGACATTCTGCGGAACATAGATTCCTCCAAAGCATGCTTTTCACCGTTTAAAAATGCGAGTCGTATCGCAATTATGAGTGTAACAAATTTTGGACGGGCGACAAACTTGCAACCGCGCAAGGCTGAAAATATCCAAGTCTCAGCGACTTCGACCAATTGGCTCGGATGGTTAGAATTTTATAACGACTATTCCCTTTTCAGATTAGAACAAATATGCTAATATCTCACATGAGAGCAGTTTCGGTATTGAAGGCATTGTGATGCTGCTGTCGTATTTTATCCGTATCGGGAGGTACATCATGAAAGATAGTATGGTTTTGACTGGCGGGAAGATCTTGTGGTGGCTGGCGTTGATGCTTGGCGCCGTCGTTTTCGTTCCCTTAAGCGCCGCAGCGGATGACGATATTGAGGAGAGCTACGAGGCTCGCCTTGAAACCGCGAGGGTTGATTTGTTTGTGGCTTGTATGGAGGAGGGGCTTCTACTTGTCGATCGGTCGAATGAACTTAGTAATACCTTAAGCGACCCTGCAATCACCAAATTGGAAGTCGCCACGCATGAAACCGAAATTGACTCCATGGTGGCACGGTCCCGTTGGCTAATGGATGGATGTATGGCGCATACGCTGGAGGTATTATTGGAATCTGCATATATCATTGACGATTGGCTCATTGACGATTTGCTCCTCGATGCGTCGCGCGAAAAGATCGTTGGAGTCTACGCAAAGGCAGTAAGTCTTACTGGCGACGATTTTGGCCTAAGCGATGATCTCGCTAGATATGGTGTTGACGTTGACAATCTTCCTGAGTTCGAAATCAGTGGGAGCGGATACGCCGAAGGTCTCGAAGCCACCAGGGTAAACATCGCCGTAGCATGTCTGGACGAGCTAGTATTGCTTTTGGAGCGTCAACAGGAGATGGGGGAAGAAGTGCGAAGAATCCGCGGCACTAAAGTCACGGACGACTATGTAAACCGGATGAGAGCTGAGCTCGAATCTAATCAGTCACGGATGGTATGGTTGATGGAGGAATGTTTTAATCCAATGTATCTGCTCTTGGCTGAAATCTCGAGCAGTGAAGGGCTGATACTCGATGAATCAAGTGAAAGGTTTAACGCAGCTGTCAAACGATTTTCTGTCGCTGCTCACAACGTTCTAGGCATCTATGAGGACAGCATGTATTTCGCAAGGGTGCACAACAGAGTTAAGTGAAAGGTTTAACGCAGCTATCGAGTTTACTCTGCTTAAGTTCGCGCTCGAAGTCTTTTCGCGAGCAAGAGGCGCATAAAGCGAGAGCGGTGGCGAGTTGAGCTTGTCTCGCTGCAAAACCCCACTTGCTCTATGCGCCGCTTTTGCGATAGCGCGCGATCAGCATTTCCCGCCGGATCCTGATGAGGTAGCCCGCCGGTTCATCGGTGGTCAGCGCCTCGATCCGCTCGAATATTGATTCTGGCAGCACGCTCCGCCGCAGGCCCGCTTTGAAGTCCCGCAAGTCGGCCAAGGAATCGAGGTCGCTCATGTAGTAAAAATTGGTCATGTGCTTGAGGCTGAATTCGCCCGCCGTCATTGCCGCGTCCAACGCAGCATTTGCCGCAACATGATCGGGGAAGGTGCTTGAAGAATCGATCTCGCCGATGTGCAGCCGCGCCGTGGGCAACTCCAACTCGATTGTGCGATTGCGCATGGTCGGCCGCAGGTCGATCAAGCGGCCGCCGGGCTTAAGCACGCGCCGAACTTCCGACAGGGCATGCACCATGCCCTCCGGCTCAATTCATCAGAACGAGAGCGCGAATATCACTTCATCGAACTGGCCTGCGGGAAAGGGCAGCTGGACGCCGCTCGCCGCCGCCAGGTTCACAGAGTCGGGCAGAGGCGTGGCACCAGCCCACGGCAAAGCCGATGGCAGATCAATCCCAATAATCCGCGCCGCCCATTCGGCATACTTCCGCGTCAGCCGCCCATCGCCGCAGCCGACCTCCAGGATGCAGCTGCCCGCTTCCGCCAGCATGTCCAGCAAATAACTCCGCTCATTGCCGGCTGTGTCGCTGCGTATCGCCATCGCATCGCTCCCATTGCCCGTCCCCTATGATGATAACGGCTTGCTCATATCCCGTCCAATTACAGCGTTCGCTATTTGGTCATAATTGGCACTATAATTGGATGATGCCATTCAATGTGCCGCAGACTAGTGCAGAGGGGAAAGCCCATGCCAAATCCCAGGCTCAACGTCACCCTCCAACGCGAGCGCGAGGAGCCGCTCTACCGCCAGCTCATCGAGCAGATCCGCGCCCAGATCGATGGCGGCGACCTGCCTGGGGGGACGCGCCTGCCCGCCAGCCGGACGCTCGCGAAGCAACTCGGCGTCAGCCGCATCAGCGTGGTCAACGCCTACAGCGAGCTGCGCGCAGCCGGCTACCTCAACGCCCATGCCGGACGCGGCACCTTCGTCGCCCGCGAGCCTTTAGCGCCCGAAGCCGCCCAGCCCCAGCGACCCGCTCCAGCCACCCGCCAGCGGGGAGCAGCCATCCGCCAGATGATGCGACTGGCGCGCAAGCCCAGCGTCATTGACTTCAGCGGTGGCGCGCCACCTAGCGAGTTCTTCCCGGTGCGCTACTTGCAGGAGGCCATCAACCATGTTATCGAGCGGGACGGCGCCGATGCCCTTGCCTATGAGGTGCCGGAGGGCTACCTGCCGCTGCGGAGCGCTGTGCGCGATTACGTGCGCGCCATCGGCATCGACTGTCGCGTCGAGGATGTGCTGATCACCGGCGGCGCCCAGCAAGCGATTGATCTCGTGCTGCAATCGCTGATGCGCGATGGCGAGACGCTCGTCACTGCCGACCCGACTTACCTCGGCATCATCGACATCGCCGGGGCGCGCCGCGTCCACATCCGGGGCCTGCCCATCGACGAGGACGGCATCTGCATCGACGCGCTGGAGAACGCGCTTGGTCATCTACGCCCGCGCTTGATCTACGTCATGCCCAGCTATCAGAACCCGACGGGCCACCTGATGCCGCTGCACCGCCGGCGCCAACTGGTTCGCCTCGCGGCGCGCCATCGCATCCCCATCCTCGAAGACGAGGTCTACCGCGAGTTTCGCTTTGACGGCGAGGAGCTGCCGCCGCTGAAGGCGCTGGACGAGAGCAGCGTCGTCATCCACACCAACGCCTTCACCAAGGTGCTGCTGCCCGGCATCCGCATCGGCTACCTGGTGGCGAACGGACCCTATTACGAGCGGCTGGCGCGGGTCAAGCAGGCGGCCGATATCTCCACGCCCGGCTTGAACCAGCGAGCGATCCATCTGCTATTGGAGCGGGGCGTGCTGGCCAAGCAGCTAGAGCGCAATCGACTGGAGCTGCGGCGGCGGCGGGTAGCGGCTTTAGCGGCGGCGCAGCGCTACCTGCCCGCGGGCAGCCGTTGGACCGCGCCCGGCGGCGGGCTCTTCCTCTGGGTCGAGCTGCCGGCGGCGGGACCGAGTGCGGCCGAGACCTTCATCGCCGGCATCGGGCGGGATGTCGCTTTCGCGATTGGCGAGCTGTTCTACACGGGCGAGGGCGGGAGCCACGCGCTGCGGCTCAACTTCGGCATCCACAAACCGGCGATGATCGAGGAGGGCTTCCGGCGGATCGGAGAGGCTTGGGCGGCGCTGGTGGCCGAGTATGGGGATGTGGAGCAGGGAGCGGTTTTATGAGGGATATTCCTAAGCTGTATTGGTATTGCCGCGTTTTTCGATGTTGGTATAAACTTTGCGCAAGGCACTCGTGTAAATCAACACGTTGACAAGAGCGGAGTCAGAATCTAGACATGTCTATTCCTCTCACACACATAATGGAAGACTTGCAATTTGCATACGTTAGAGCCGTAATAGCTAACGCCGGCAGAACTTGTGAGAAGCCTGAACGTGACTACGGAGTCGATCTTAGAGTCGTGGATGCGGGCGACACAGGAAAGAGCTACTCGGACGATGATGGCGTTGCATTTAACTGTCAACTGAAGTCTTCAACAAAGTATAGGGTTAGCAACGGTACAGTCTATTTTCCAGTGAAAGTTAAGCATTACAATAAAATGGTCACCTGGACAGGCACGACACCACTCCTGCTTATTGCCTTTACAATGCCTGACAAAAAAGAGGAATGGTGTACCCAAAGCGAGGAAAGCCTTTGCTTGAGACATTGCTGCTTTTGGAAAGACTTGGCAGGGGAGGCCAAGTCTGCGCTTAACCCTGAATCTAGAATCAATGTCGAGATACCCAGCCATAGCATCTTTGATTCCGCGGTAGTCAATGAGTTCGTAGAACTGTACCGACAGGACAAGAGATCATGAGCATAAATCAAGAACTTGTGTATAAGCTACCACTGCACCACATTAGGTCATATCTCCAGCTGGAGAATTGGTCAATTGTTAACGAAAACGAACGTTGGCTTGTGTTTGAGGATGACGGTTCCATTGAAATCGCCATACCCAAGAATACGAGGGCGCCAGACTACCATGTATACATTGATAATGCCGTCAGGAAGCTCTCATCGTTAATGGACAAAGATTCAGACGCTGTAGCTGATGACATTCTGTCGTTTGATCTCGATGTTTTTAGCGTTACAGTTGATCACGCGATGGATACTTCATCAATTAGGCTCAAGCACGCAAATACAATTGTGTCGGAGCTCAAGCGTTTGTTCACTTTTGCAGCGAGTTCGGCAATAGAGGCGAAACCATACTTTAGGGATGCTCCACAAAAGGCAAAAGACCTACTGGATCATTTCCGATTTGGCCACACCGTTCGCGGTAGCTATGGTTGCCGCATCGAGTGCAAGATAAAGACCAACCAACTTACCCAGTTCACACTTTTTGGTGACGGACCCGAGCCCGTGCGGCCTCTTGAGAGAGAAACTATGGAGAGAATCGTAAAAGGGCTGGCAGCAACTGACAAGGCGGCGGAGTCAGGAAACGTTTCGCTCCTAATGGAAGGATACGATGAAGGGCTGAATGCCAACATGTGTACTGCCATTCTCAATCTTTACGATGAAACGCAAAACTCTGTGGATTACAGCATAAAGTGGTCAAAGAAAGTCAAAGTGCCAAGCGACCTGCGAAACGTATCAAAAATCACCATAAGTCGCAGTCACTTGGAATATCTCGAAAAAGCGAGTGAACACCTTTATCGACAGGATCCTAAACATATTAGCATAGTTGGATATGTGACCGATTTGTCTCAAATGGGTCCGGACAGAGACGTGTTAGGTGACGGCGCAATTACGATTCAGCGGTTGACGCCAGAAGGCCGTACACAGAAGGTCCATGTTGTCGTCGACGAGGAATCACATTCCAAAGCCGTTGATGCATACAGGGAGAGTAAAACAGTTGGCGTAGACGGATTTCTCGAATACAAAAGTCAGAAGTGGCGTTTGATGAATCCGGAGAAGTTTCGGATAGTTTCCTGATGGCAGATAGAGTTCGTTTCCTATCCGGATTCAAACTACGTCATAATGGAAAGTCAACCCCCCATTACGGTACGTCAGCCTTGATAGATTTGTAACCGTGGCTCGCACAACGAGCCGCAAATCAATATGCTTGTGGTGGTGCGCCTCCAAGTCAAATGCGGTGGTAGAAAGGATCGACAGAATAGAATATAAGTGCTATTATTATGCGGCCAGTATATGCTCACATACAGGAGCAGTCACCAACCTATGCACAAACGCTATACACCCGCTCAAGGCCAAGAAGCCCTGCGACTCCCCGCTATCCATAAATACAATGTCCCATTGTCCAAAATCTCACGGGCATATCCCTTCCCACACTCTACCGCTGGCGTCGCCACGAATTCTGACAGAATCCCGACCTTATGACACAAATAAATATTCCGTCTATCGAGAATCATTCTCATAAACCGAATCACCTCCGCCAGTCAACCAACCAGATGCCGAGTTCATCCAGGACGACGACATGCAATACTGGCGTCTGCCGACCGGCCGAGTCTTTGCCCACATGTCTGACGAAGAACGTGAAAGTATCGATTATCTGCGAGTCCACCATCTCCCAAATTACCGTTGCCCGCTACCGAGACACCACCTGCCGAATCTGCTACCGCCAAGACTTATCCTTATCCTCTAGAGAACGACGATGACGCTGCCAACGATTACGATGATTTCCGGAAAGTCCAAGAAATCCTTATTGGGCATGCCCAACAGCTAGCCGTCAACGTCAAACCCGACGACCCCGATATCAATCGCCGCAGCCTCGCGCTTTCACACATCCTCGACCGTATCCACCAATTGGACGCCATGCTGCCTTCACTGATTCCCGAACAGGTCATGTGCTGGGAATTTGTATACGACGGCATGGTGCACAACAAACCGCCGTGTGCAAGAACAGAAGAAGATCTCATGGCGCAGCTTGAAATCGTCAGAAAAAGGAAAGAGCGCGAAGCTCGCAGCGAAACCAAACGTGGACCAATCAATATGTAGAGCGCAGGTGCTTTTCTCTGCGCCTCCGTGATTAAATCCTATCGCCGCAGCAGCAAATTCACCACGCCCATGCCAGCCAGCAGACGCGCTGTCTCGCGCTCGACCAGCGCCGCATCGCCCCAGTCACGCAGCGAGCCATCCGCCTCGATCGCCTCGACGCGCCCGAAGCCCAGGCGCCGCGCTTTGTCGAGCGCTGCGGCCGGCTCATGCCCGAAGGCGCCCAGCGCGCCCGGGTTGTACTCCATCACCAGCGCCAGCCCTGGCGAGTCCGCGATCGTCCGCCGCATCCCGCGCAGGGCGGCCAGCTCCGCTCCCTCGATGTCCATCTTCACGATGTCGACGCGCTCGATGCCCAGCTGGTTCAGGCAGTCGTCGATGGCGACTGTGCGCACGTGGTAGCGCTGCGGCTCGAAGTTGGCAGCGTCCCGCGGCGCCACATCGCCCGCGCCCATCCGCGCCCGCTGCTGATGCGCTAGCGCCTCGTCATAATGCAGCGAGCCGCTCGCCGACATCATCATGTAGTCGTGGAGTTCGGCGCTGCCCCCCGCTTCCGCCGCCGCCAGCTGCAGCGCCGTCACATTGGGCCGGTCGCGCGTGTTGTGGCGCAGCGCTTCAAAGGTGCCCGGATGCGGCTCCAAGGCGATGACGTGCCCTTCCACGCCGACTCGGCGGGCGAGCAGCCGCGTGTGGTAGCCAATGTGGGCGCCAACATCGAGCGCGATCATGCCTGGCCGCGCCAGCCGCTCCAGCAGTCGCCGCGTCTCCGTCTCGTGCTGCCCGGTCAGCAGCTCCAGGCGGAACCAGAAGGGGTCTTCGGCGATGGTCTTGAAGTCAAGCGCGCGTTCCAGCCCGGGCAGGACCAGGTCCCCCATCAGGCGGTGCATGGCGAGGTGCGCGGGGCGGATCCGTTTCAGCGTCTTGCGGTAGAGCCGGAGGCCGGTATCGAGTGTGCGCATGGCTGTCTGCCGAGGTGGGTAATGGCGAGTAGGCTAATCGAGCGCCTTGCAGTGGTCAATCCTGAAACGAGATCGGCTCAGCCGCCTGTTCGATGCACTGTGGGTCGGCTTCGATCGCGTCCAGCCCCTGCAGGATATTGCTCAGCGTCCCCTCATCGGCGCCCGCCCGCGCCAGATCCAGCGAATCGCGCAGCAGCGTCCAGCCGCTCGTGCAATCGCCGGTGTAATAATGCGAAAGCCCCAGGCGATAACGGCAGGACAAGTTGTAAACGCCGTCATCGTGCTCCAGACACTGCTGGAAAGCATCGCGCGATTGCTCGAAACGGCGCTCGCGGTAATAGAGCAGGCCGAGCTGGAACTGCGCTTCCGGGTCCGCCGCGTCGTTGGTGACCGAGTCCTCGCAGAAGCCGAGTGCGCGGGCAAATTCGCCCACTTTGCGATAGGCCAGGCAGAGCCGCAGCATGGCGCGGGCGTTGCGCGGGTCGATGGCGAGGATGTGGTCGTAGAGGTCGATGGCGCTCTGGTCTTCATCGCGCGCCAGGTACAAGCCAGCCAGCTCAAAATGCGTCGGCAGATAAGCCGGGCGCAGCTCGATGGCGCGCTGGAGATGGGTGATGGCGTCGCTGTAGGCGCCGACGGACGAAAGCGCGTAGGCGTAGGCGCGGTTCAGGTCGGCGTCATCGCCGCTGATGGACAAGCCGCGCTCGCCTGCGTCCAGCCCGTCAGCCCAGCGCTGATCATCGACGTAGGCGCGCGCCAGTGTGGCGTAGAGGGGGACGAAGCGCGGGTTCAGCTCCAGGGCGGATAAGGCGATCGGGATGGCGTCGGTAGGCTGGCCGCTCCAGGTGAAGGCGGCCGCTTTCAAGGCGAAGCCGCGCACATCGCGCGCGTCGATGGCGATGATGGCGCCGCCGAGCTCGCGGGCGTCGTCGTAGCGTCCCAGCTCGATCAGGACGCGTCCGTGCTGATAGAGGTAGGCGATGTCCTTCGGCCGCTCCGCAACCGCTTTCGCCAGCAGCCCCTCCGCGCCGGCGATGTCGCCTTGTATGAATTGGGCCGAGGCGCGCGCCGCCAGTTCGCTCGGCTGCGGCGTCGCTGTGGCGGAAACCCCGGCGAAGGTCTCGACGATGCCCTTTACCGCATCCAACTGCCAGAGGATGGCTAGGCCGAGCAGCAGCACGAGGACGGCGGCAAAGAACATATTGCGAATGGGATGACGTTTGGGCTGGCGGAAGAAGGGCTGCGTGTAGTCGCGCCTGATCTTCATCGCCTAGATGCCTCCGATGGGCGTCGGCGGTATGGGTGTGGGCGGTATCGGTGTTGGCAGGCGGATGTCTTCAAAGCCGGGGCAGTTGGCGCGTATGCTCGCTAAGCCTTCGTTGATGATGCCGATGATCTGCGGCTCGCGCGTGTAAGTCAGCGCTTCCTGCAACACATCCCAGGCTCTGGGGCATTGGTCGAGCACATAGTAGGACCAGCCGCGCATGTAGTAACACTCGACCGCGGTGGAGCCCAGCGCGACGCACTTCTCCATCGCCTCGAGCGTGCCTTCGTAGTTGCGGCGGGTATAGCGCATTTGGCCCAGCCACTGCCAGGCGTCGGCGTAATCCTCATCGAGCTCGGTTGCCGTTTCGCAAAATGGGGTAGCCGCCAGGAACTCGCCCACTTCAGCGTAGGTCTGGCAGATGCGCAGATAGGCTTTGGCGCTGCCCGGCTCGAGCTCAAGTATGCGCTGATAGATGCCGACGGCCATCTCTTGATAATCACCCTGCCGGTATTGAAGCGCGAGTTCAAAGTAGGGCGCCGTTAGGCTTGGGTTGATGGCGACCGCCGTTTCCAGCGCCGCGATCGCTTCGTTGCGCCGGTCGGTGTAGATCAGCGGGATGGCAAAGGCGCGATGGCTGAAGGCGTCGAGCGGGTCGAGCTGGGTGGCAAGCAGGCCGCGTTGATAGCCTTCGCTGTAGCGCCCGATGTTGGTGTAGGCGATGGCGAGCGCGGCGTGCAGGGGCGCGAAATCGGCATTGTGTTCCAAACCGGAAACGGCGAGGGGAATGGCGGCGCCGGGATCGCTCCACATCAGTGCGCGCGCCTTCAAAGCGTAACCGAGTGGCTCGTTGGGTGCTGCCGCGATCGCGCGGTCGCCGATTTCAGCCGCTTTGGAAAAATTGTCCAGCTCGATCAGGATACGGCCATATTCGTAGAGGTAAGCGATGTTCTTGGGGCGCTGTTCCACCGCGATTTCGAATTCGACCAGCGCTTCCTTCACCTTGCCTTCCGTATATAACGCGATCCCTTGCTGCGCGTGCTGGCTGGGGAAAAACGTGGGGGTCGCGCGGGGCAGACCGAGAAAACCGCGAGCGGCGTAGTCAATATCATCTATGGCGACAGCGGCGAGGGCCAGCAAGCCGACAGTGACGCAAACAATGGTGAGGGTGAAGAGTAAGAGTGGAATGCCGGACAAGCCACGCCGTCGGTTGCTGAAGAAGGGCTTGCTATAGTTGCGCCTTATTTTGCTGTTCGGTCTCATTGCAGGTGCTATATCAGCCGGCGAAGCTTATTCTACCACAGGGTCGGCGACGGCTCGCTGGACGGGTGGCGGCGGCCAGGACAGGCAAAATCCACTCAGCGACAAACGACCAAGCTGCGGATGCGAAATGGCAGCTTCGGCACGTATAATTACGCATCACTGACCAACGAAAAAGGCGGGGCATGAGCAATCAGGTTGAATGGGCGAAACGGGTCGCGGCGCTGGCCAAGACGGGACTGTATTACGCAGCGAATCACTACGACGAAGAACGCTATCAGCGGCTGCTGGATGTTGCCGCTGATATGCTGGCTAACGCGGCCGATTCTGACCTTTGCCGAGTAAAGCTGATACTGGCGGCGGACGATGGCTACATCACGCCGAAAGTGGATGTGCGCGGCGCCGTATTTCGAGACGGCAAGATTTTGCTGGTGCGGGAAGCGGTAGACGGGCGCTGGACGCTGCCCGGTGGCTGGGCAGATGTCGGCGACGCGCCATCGGAAGCGGTCGAGCGTGAGATAAGGGAGGAAAGCGGTTACGAGGCGAGGGCGGTCAAATTGCTGGCGCTGGAGGATCGCAAAGTCCGTCATCCACCTTCGCCGAACGAAGTCTACAAAGTGGCCTTTCTCTGCGAATTGCTCGGCGGCGAGGCGCGAACAAGCGCGGAAACGACGGCGGTCGCCTGGTTTGCCGAGAAGGAATTGCCGCCCTTATCGGAAGGCCGCGTGACCGAAGACCAGATCAGACGCTGGTTCAGGCATTGGCGTCAACCCAATCTGCCGACGGAATTCGATTGACGCGGACTCGGCTTATGTTGCCGGGCAGTTTGCTTATCTGGTTGACAATTGGGTGCGGACACAGTACAATCATTTTCACTTATGTAAGTCAGTTGCTAATGATACGATATATCATTAGCAGGACAGTCTGATGGAAACACGTCAATACAAAATCGGAAATATGGATTGTGCCGGCTGCGCGCGCGAGGTGGAAAGCGCGGTGGGAAAACTCGAGGGCGTGCATTTCGCTCGAGTAGACTTCCTCAGCAATACGCTGCGGTTGGTCGGCGATGTGGAGATCGAGCGGCTGCGGGCGCAGGTCGAGGCTGTGGGCAAGACGATATCGGCTGGGGAAGCAGCCGCGGACCTCCAAGCTGAGACGAAGCGGGCCGGTGTATTGGGATTCTGGGATTATCTTTTGTCGAAACCCGCCAGTCGCCCTCCGCTAGTTGGCGGGGCGCTGCTGCTGATCGCCATTGCCGCCGATGTCTTTCGGCTGCTGCCCGGCGATGCGGGCAATCTGTTATATGCGCTGGCGATGCTGGTGGCCATCAAGCCGATCGCCGAAAGCGGCATCAACGCGCTGCGCATCAACCGCGAGTTCAATATCAATATGCTTATGACAGTGGCCGCCGTCGGCGCGCTCTTCCTCGGCGAGTTCCTGGAGGCGGCGACGGTGATCTTTCTCTTCGCTATAGGCGAGGCAATGGAAGGCTATACGGCCGATCGCGCGCGTGACAGTCTGCGGTCTTTGGTCGCGCTGAAGCCGCCGACCGCCCAGCGGATCGCGGGTAATGAGACGGAAATCGTCGCGGTTGAGGATTTGGACGTGGGCGATTTGATTCGCGTGTTGCCGGGCGAACGGATCCCGATGGATGGGGGCGTGACGGCGGGGCACAGCGCAGTTGACCAAGCGCATATCACGGGCGAAAGCCTGCCGGTGGAGAAGGCGCCGGGGCAAGACGTCTTCGCCGGGTCAATCAATGGCGCGGCGGCGCTTGAGGTGCGGGTCAGCCGCCTATCTAAGGACAGCACGCTCAGCCGCATCATCGACATGCTGCAGAACGCGCAATCGCGGCGTGCTCCCAGTCAAAGGCTGATCGATCGATTCGCTCATTATTATACGCCGGCGGTGGCCTTGGCGGCCGTGGCGCTTGCTCTCATTCCGCCACTGTTTCTTGGCGGGAGCTTCTGGAACACGTCTGAGGGCACTGGCTGGCTGTACCGCGCGCTGTCGATGCTGGTCATCGCCTGTCCTTGCGCGCTGGTGATCAGCACGCCGGTGACGGTAATCAGCGCGATAACGGCGGCGGCGCGGCGCGGCGTGTTGATCAAGGGCGGCGCGCCTTTGGAAACGCTTGCTGGCAGCAAGGTTATTGCATTTGACAAAACCGGCACCTTGACGCGCGGCGTCCTCAGCGTCGAGGCGACCTACACCGATGTCTGTGAGGAGGGGCCGGATTGCGAACCTTGCTCCGAGTTGATTTCCCTGGCGGCGTCGGTGGAAGCGCAAAGCGCGCATCCCTTCGCCGGCGCGATTTTGCAGATGGCGGCGGAACAAGGAACGTCCTACACGGGCGCGACCGGCGTTGAAACACTCGCGGGCCAGGGCGTTCGCGGGAATGTGAATGGCAAGCGCATTACGATTGGCAGTCACAGCTTCTTTGACGCTCAATTCGAACACACGTCAGAGCTCTGTGACATAGCGGCAGCGATAGAAGAAACGGGCAAGAGCGCGATGATGCTGCACGATGGAGAAATGGTGCGCGGCGTGATCGCCTTGGCTGATACCGCGCGCGAAGAAAGCGCGCAGGTGGTTGCTGAGCTTGGATCGATGGGGATCGAATCCGTCATGCTCAGCGGCGATAACAAGCATGTGGCGGCGTCAATCGCCGAGCAGGTTGGCGTCGATCATTTCTATGCTGAGTTGCTGCCGGCGGACAAGGTGGCCGCTGTGGAGAATTTGGCGACGAAGCGCGGAGGCGTGGCGATGGTCGGCGATGGCATCAATGATACACCGGCCTTGGCGCGGGCTTCAGTGGGCATCGCTATGGGCGGCGCTGCCAGCGCGCAGGCGATGGAAACGGCTGATATTGTTCTGCTGGCGCAGGGGCTTCGTCAGTTGCCGGCGACGATTCGGCGGGCGCGTTTCGCTCGCAGTTTGATCCGCGAAAATATCGCGCTGTCTTTCGGCTTGAAGGCGGTTTTTCTGCTACTGGCTGCCACGGGCAATGTGAGCATGCTGGCGGCGGTATTCGCAGATATGGGCATGTCGTTGGCGGTGACGCTGAATGGGATGCGGGCGCTGCGGGATTAGGTTGAAGAACACTACATCTATATCACCCGCGCGGCCGCGCTCTCCAACTGTAGGTATCGCGGAAATCGTGCCTTGTTTGAAGCTCATCGTAAAGCTGTGAGAATCGGCTGCGCGTCTCTTTATCCAAGGTCACGCGCATATCCCAGGCGTCTTCGTTGTTGTTGCGGTAGTAGTTGCGTCTGCGCCCGAAACGGCTGAAACCATATTTCTGATATAGGCTTTGCGCGACGGCGTTGCTGACGCGCACTTCCAGCACGATAAACTCGGCGTTGAGCTGCAGGGCTTTGCCGAACATGCCAGCGAGCAGGATCTCGCCATAGCCGTTGCCGCGGTAATTCGGATGGGTGGCGATGGTGCTGATATGCGCTTCGCCTTCGATTTTCCACAAGCCGCCATAACCGACGATGGCGCCGTGTCCATTGAGTGAGCGCGAAGTCCCACGCAGCAAGTCGCTGAGATTCGACAGCCAGTCGTTTTGCCGCTCTCTTCTCTGAAGCACCTGCTCCGATTGGCGGGCGAGAACGACCATGTGGCTGATACGGGACTCATTAATTTCAAAGACGTAGGAATCGCGCGACCAGGGTGGCTGGAAGCATGACTCGTCAATTGCCGCGACCTGCTGGATATCCGGCAACTGCATGTAACGCAGAGTAAGGGACATGACAGGCAAACGCACAGGCGACTACTTGCGCAAAGTTTATCTTTGATTGAACTGCTGCACAAATTTGGGTCTGAATTGTAGGGTGATGTAGGCGTGGAGATGAGTGATTGGCGCCTGCTCGCACGATCTGATTGATGGGCGGCAGGCGCGAGAAAGGACTACATGTTCATTTCAAAGATCTGCACGACATCCAGGGCGGCGACGTCGACGTAGGGACAACTCTTTGCGATCTCGATGGCGGCGTCCATATCGTCGGCTTCCACAATCGTCAGACCCGTCAGCCGATCGGCCCGTTCCTCGCTGGATACGCCGTCGGCGTCGACGCGCGTCGGCGGTCCCATGGGGATGCCTCTGTTGACGACGGCGTCTCCGAGTCCGTTGAGCCAAGCCACGTATTTCTGGAAATTGGCTTGCCCTTCTTCTGGGCTGCTGAATTGAGGTTCTCCTACATAAAGCAATCCAAATTGCGGCACGGTGAGTTCTCCTCGTTTGATCTATCGATGCGCATGTTAAATACTGCGTCTAGCATAAGCGCGCCTTAAGTCTGGTCAATACCGAAGTCAGCCTTCACCGCGCATCTGCCACTTGCTTAGTAACGCCAGGCTAATCAGTTTCTCACAATCGCTTTAATAAATTAGAAAAGCTGGATGCCGGCGATGCGCGTCCGCAGACGATACAAAGTCGTGACGCCGGTCAAATAAATGCTTCGCAGGTCGTCATCGCCGAAGGTGAAATTGGGTATCTGCATCGGCGTTCGCAGGCGGCCGAGAAACATGCCATCCGGCGCGAAAACATGCAGGCCACCGGCGGCGCAACAGTAGAGATTTCCCTCGCTGTCTATTTTCATGCCATCAGGTCCGCCAAGGCCATCGCCACCGGTTTCGGCAAAGAGGCGCCCGTGCGCCAGCGTACCGTCGGCAGCGACATCATAGACGCGAATCAAGCTTTCTGGTGTGTCATTGATGTATAGAAGCGACTCGTCAGGAGAAAAGCACAAGCCGTTGGGACGATTGAAGTCTCTTGTGAGCAGGGTCAAGGCATTGTCGCCGGGATCCAGGCGGTAGACGCCGTGGAAGTCCAGCGCGCAATCACGCGGGATGCCGACCTTGCTTTCACGTCCATAGGGCGGGTCGGTGAAGTAGATCGCGCCATTGCTCTTGACCACGATATCGTTAGGGCTGTTCAGTTCTAGCCCCTGGTAATGCGAGGCGAGCACAGTCATCGTCTCGTCATCATCCATGCGAGTGACGCGACTGCTGGCGTGGTGGCAGCTGAGCAAGCGGCCCTGGCGGTCGTAGGTATTGCCATTGGCCATGTGGCTGTTCGCGCGGTAGATGTTCAAACCGGAAGATGCTGACCATTGCAGGGTGGCATTGCCCATTATATCGCTGAAGCGCAGATGCTTTTCATAAGGATGCCAGGCCGGTCCTTCGAGGAATCTGTGGCCGGAGGTGATCGTTTCCAGTTCGGCATCGGCGGCGAAGATGTCATACAGGCGCTTGTCGTGAACATCCAGTTCGATTGTGGGCATCGCTGGTCCTCATTTCTTGCGTTTGCTCGGCTTCGGCTTGAGTGTCTTCACATAGGCATAGCTCTGCTCGAGATAGGGCAGCAGCCGCTCGGGATCCGCCAGCAAATCTGCGGGCACTTCAACATATTTCTTGCGTGTCAGCCGACAGAGACTGTTAGATCGACGGCGTCTTTTAGCGTGTTGGCGACGATGCAGGCGCGCTCCGACATGAGCACCAGCTTCTCGAATTCAGCGCGGTCTTCGTAGTCGGATTTCACTACCATGTCGATGGCTGCGAAGCGGGCGGGCGCTTCCGCCAGTTCACCGCTGACCTCGATGGAAATATCGCTTATGTCCAGATCACGCGCGCGGATAGCGGCGAGCAGATTGCTGTTGAAGCAGCCGCCGAGCGAAGCCAGCAGCAATTCGCCACCCATCGCGCCTTTGTCGCGCCCACCCTTGGCTGCGGGGCGATCGATATCGATGGCGTGACTACGGATGTGAGCGGCGGTGGTGGCGTCGTCCACTTGATTGAGATTGACTGTGATTGTTGGCATTTGCGGCTCTTTCTGATTGGGCGGGCGACTCACCGGTCGCCCCTACAATTCTCAACACGGAGTTTGTTCTTGGCTTAGCCTTTTACGGCGCCCATGGTAAAGCCTTGCACGAGGCTGTCAAGGAAGAGGTTGTACGCCAAGCCGACCGGAATGGCGATGATCAGGGCGGCGGCCAGCAGCGGCTGCCAGAAATAGACATCGCCCAGGATCAGCTCGGTGGGCACGCCGACGCTAAGGGTGCGCTGGGATGTATCGGCGATAAAGACGAGACCGTAGATGAACTCATGCAGGGTGAGCGTGAAGGTGAAGACGATGGTTGAGATGATGCCCGGTAGCGACAGCGGCAGGACGACGCGCAGGAAAGCTTCGACGCGATTGTAGCCATCGACCAGGGCGGCTTCTTCCAATTCCGGCGGCACCGCTTTGAAGAAGCCGCTCAGAAGCCACATGCTGAAGGGCACGGTGAATGAGGGGTAGACGACAATCAGCGACATCGGGTCGTCCTTCAAACCCAGCAGCACGACGATGCGAAACATGGGGATGAAGAGCAGGGTGGGCGGCACCAGATAGACCAGGAACATGAGGATGCCGGCCCGTTCTCCCCAACGGCCCGTCAAGCGGGCGAGGGCATAAGCGGCCGGCAGCGAAAGCGCCAGGGTGATGAGGACCACGGCGATGCCGACGACGACCGAGTTGCGGATGAAATCGAGGTAGGCGGTGTTGTTGAACAGGGCGTCCAGATGTTCGAGCGTTGGGTCTTGCCGGAAGATGAATGGCTGGGGACGGCGATAGAGATCGCCATCGGTCTTGAAACTGTGCATGAACATGATCAGGAAAGGGGCGGCGGCGAAGAAACAGAAGGTCAAGACGACGAGATAAAAGGGGCTGCGTCGCAGGATATACGAGAGTTCCGCGCGGGTGACGCCGTGCTTGTGGAAGCGCCAGGCGATGCGCAGCCCAACCAGCCCAAGGAATAGAAGGACCAGCAGCGACCAGAAATTGTGCAGAATCCAGACGAGGGCGCCCATTATTGCACCTCGGCGCGGCTGGCGGTGCGCAGCATAAAGATTGCCATCGCCAGCAGCAGGGGGAAAGCGAAAAGCGATATCGCCGCGCCCTGCGCCAGGTTGCCGCCTTCGATGCCAACCTGAAATGAATAGAGTCCCAAAACGCGGGTGTAATCCACTGGCCCGCCGCGCGTCAGCACGTAGACGACGGTCATATCGCCGAACATGGTAATCATGCTGAAGAGCAGGGCGACAACCATGATGGGCAGGATCAGCGGCAGTTTGATCTGCAGCAAGGTGCGCATGAAGCGGGCG
This sequence comes from Anaerolineae bacterium, assembly GCA_012270545.1. Lineage (GTDB taxonomy): Bacteria > Chloroflexota > Anaerolineae > Aggregatilineales > Phototrophicaceae > UBA6055. Next base: position 32,481 of record JAAXID010000234.1, read on the forward strand.
CCATCGACCTCGGCTTGGTCGAGGATGTCGGTTGGAATCGAGGATAGACCGGCCATCAGGATCACCGTCGCCAGCGGCGTCATGCGCCAGACTTGCACGAAAATGACGCTGATCTGCGCTAGATCGGGCGTCGCCAGCCAGAACAGGTTTCGGTTGTTGCTGAGGATGCCGTTTGGGCCAAGGAAGCCCGTCTGCAGCAGAAGATAGTCTATCGGGCTGTATTTGGTATCGAGCATCCAGAGCCAGCCGATCATCGCCAGCGAGACCGGCGTCGCCCAGGGGAGAATGAAAATGAAGCGCGCGAACCATTTGCCAGTGAAGTTCTGGGTGAAGATGATGGCGAGGATATTGGCGAAGATCAGGATAAAGACTTGCGAAATCAGGGTGAAACGGATGGTGGTTTCGAAGACCTGGCGGAAGATATCGTTTTCCCATACCGCCAGATAATTTTGAATCCCGACGAAGTTCAGGTCAGTATTGCCGACGGTGACATCGGAGAAACCGAAGGCGATCGCCAGCAAGAAGGGGAAACCCACCAGCAGCACGATGTACAGCAGGGCCGGCGTCAGAAACATGACACCGACGACACGTCGGTTATCGAGCGGGAAAGCCGGCAGCGCGAGGCGAGACATTAGACGGCCTCGGCCAGGTTCTGCCGCTCTATTCGCCGTCCCGAGCCTTTGTCGAAGAATTTAATGTCGCTGTTGTGGACCGCGAATTCATAATCGCCTTCAATATCGAGCGAGACGCGCACGTTGGACGGCACTTTGGCGAGAGTTAGGTCGTTGTCGTGCCCGTGCACGTAGCCGTATACCAGGCGGTCGGAGCCGAGATATTCGACGCGTTTGACGTAATAGTGGAAGATGCGTGAATTGTCCGGATTGTCATGCAGCGTCTTCGGCAGGAAGTGCTCCGGGCGGAAGCCGAATCGAAAACGGTCGTTGCTGAGGATATTCATGCTGGGCGAACCGAGGAAGGTGGCGACGAATTCGTTGGCGGGGTCGTCATAGATGCGCTGGGGACTGCCGATCTGTTGGATCTTGCCCTCGGACATGACGACGATCCGGTCTCCCAAGCCCATCGCTTCGATCTGATCGTGGGTGACGAAGACGGCTGTTATATCCGATGAGCGCTGGAAGTCTTTGAGTTCGTCGCGGGCGTTCGCGCGCAGTTTGGCGTCGAGATTGGATAGCGGCTCGTCGAGAAGGAGCACGGCCGGCTGGGTGACCATGGCGCGGGCGATGGCGACGCGCTGACGCTGCCCGCCGGAGAGCTGACGCGGGCGCCGGTCCAGCAGCATGTCGATTTCCAGCAGGCGAGCGGTGTTTTCGACCTTTTCGCGGAGTGTGCGCTTGTCGAACTTTTTTTCGCGGCGCTGCGCCCGCAGGGGGAAGGCGATGTTGTTGAAGACGTTCATGTGCGGATAGAGGGCGTAGCTTTGGAAGACCATGGACACGCCCCGTTTGCGCGGGGGCAAGTCGGTGACGTCTTCGCCGTCGATGTGGATATGGCCAGCAGTGGGTTTTTCCAAGCCGGCGATCATGCGCATCAGCGTCGTTTTGCCGCAGCCCGATGGTCCCAGGATGACGAGGAACTCGCCTTGATCGATGGCGAGATCGACGCCATCCACGGCGCGCACGGCATCAAAGTATTTTTTCAGTCCGCTGATTTGGACGATGCTCATGTGGTGATGAGTCCGAGCTACGTGGGATTTGCGGGCGACCTGATAGGTCGCCCCTACGGAGATTGCTTGAGAGCCAGCTTTTGTTCGCTGGTCCCTGATCAATTACGGCTACCCGCCGCCGCCGACCATGCCGCGCGCGCGCCATTCGCTGAAGATCTCTTCGACGCGTTCATGCGCCTGCGCGACTGCTTCTTCCGCGCTCAATTCGCCCAGAGCGACCTTTGCTGTCATGTTGGGGATGACGCTTTCGGCGAAGACCTGGCTGATGGCGGGATTGGTGACGCCCGGGAAGCCGAGGTGAACCGACCAGTCGTTGACGGTCTTCAGCACTTCGAACTTGTTGGGCGGCATCGAACCCCAGGGATCTTCTTCCAGCCAGCCATCCAGCTCGGGCACCGTGCTGGCGTGGCAGGGGAAGTTGTAGAGCTCGCTGTGATAGGTCGCTTCGCTGTAGTTGGCAGTGTGATCGAGGATGAACTGCTTGGCGGCCGCCAGTTCGTCCCCCTCGACGTAATTGGGGATCACATAGATTTGCCAGACGTGTGACGATGCCCAGGCGCCGGCCGGTCCGGCTAGCGCGCTGGTGAAGCCGATGTTGGCGGCGGCCGCTTCGTC
>JAAXID010000177.1 GCA_012270545.1 Anaerolineae bacterium
TTTACTTCACCTCCTCGAAATTAGACGCTCCCTCGGCCGGCGCTGCGAGCGCGGTCCTGCGCTTTCGTGTTATCATTAAGCGAATTACTCTTTTGAAGCATCGACATGATCTGGTCGGCGGCCTGCGCTGCCGCTCTTGATCCGGGAAACGTCTATGCGATTCAAGAAAGCTTTTGCTGTGGCGCCTGGCGATGTTGTCGCCTTTATCGGCGCGGGTGGCAAGACATCGCTTTTAGTTGGCTTGGGTTACGAACTGGCGGAAGCTGGCTGGCGCGTTCTGGCGACGACCACCACCAAGCTCTCAACTGAGCAGCTGGACTTGTTCCCGTGTACGATGGCGGCCGGCGCCGCGCCTCGGGCGATCTCGCAGGCGCTGACTGAGCACCAATTTGTATTGCTGCACGAGCAAATTCGCAGCGGATATGTTTACGGTCCGCCAGCCGAATGGACCAGGCAGCTGCTGGACAGCGTTGACTCGGACATCCTGCTGGTCGAGGCCGATGACGCCGCCGGTATGCCCTTTAAGGCGCCAATGGCGGACGAGCCACAGATACCACTGGAGACATCGGTCGTGATATCGGTGGCTTCACTCCGCGCCCTGGGCCTGCCGCTGGATAGCGATCATGTTTACAATCCCGCGGCGATGATCGACCGCTATGGTTTCGTCGAGAACAGTCCGGTCAAATCTGCCTGGCTGGCGCAGGTGCTGCGCGATGAAGCGCTTGGATTGCGCGGTGTCCCGGCGGAGGCGCGCGTCGTCGTCTTTCTGAACCAAACGCCGGAACGCGGATTCATGCGCGGGCGGGCGCGGATGATCGCTCGACTCAGCTTGCAGAACGCGCGGATTGACGCGGTTGCCCTTGGCTCGGTGCGCGGCGCTGAACCTGTATTTGAACTGCAGCGCCGGGTTGGCGCGCTCGTGCTGGCGACCGGTGAATCGCCCTGCAAGGATTGCGACAGGATGCTGCGACCGACGGAGCGCGGCCTGGCAGCCGTGGTGCAGATTACGGAGAAGGTGCTTCGTTCGCGCATTGATCATATCCGCCTAGTCACCGGCCGGCGGGCTTCTGAAGTGCGGATGGCGACAAGACATCTCGGTGTGAAGGCGATTCATGATCGGGCGCATCAATCCGGTGGGGCGGTGACCGCGCTTAAAGCCGGGCTGCGCGCGCTACCTGCGCAACTATCGGCGGTGCTTGTGGTGCCAGGTGATCAAGCGCGCATTCAGCCAAAGGTGATTTACCACATCTTGGCCGCCTATGCGCGCGGCGAAGGCGAATTTATCGTTCCGCGTTACCGGACGCGCTCGGGATACCCGGTTCTGATTGGATCCCGCTACTGGCAGGATCTACTAAAGATGCCGCGCCAAAGCGATTTCCGCGCGATCGCCCAGCGCTTTTTGAGCGACATTACTTTCCTGAATGTTGACAGCGACAGCATTTTTCACGATCTTGGCCGCAGACCGCTGTATCGTTCGACTGGTCACGAAGCGCGGGTGGGGAATCGAGGCAGCTAGCTGCCTTCATGCTGCTGAATCAACTCGCGGATCATGTCCCTTGACCAAACCCCGCTGGCTGTAACGTCAACTTGAAGCCGTAGCGTGGCCGGCCGTTTATCCTTGTGCCCGCTGGCCTGCGCGCGCATTTCATCAAAGAATTCCATTGGCGTGATGACAATCAGCACTTCCTGCGCCTGCACCTGGTGTTCGGGTGGCGGCGCATAGAGGAAGTCGCTGCGATTGGCTCGGCGAATGCCGACGACCCCGGCGCGATAACGCATTGTTAACGCAAGTTCGCTTATCGTCTTGCCAATCCAGGGTGAATCATCTTCCATATAGAGTTCGGCGGTCTCCAGCCCGGTTATTTCGTTGTAGACCACACGCTGCAGGAAGTCAGCGATTTCCGGACGGGTGGTCGAGAGCAGCACGAACTGCGCAGCGACGTGAAAGGGGCTGACGACGCGATCGGCGCCCGACCGCCGCAGCTTTTCGATCATATCGTCGGTGGTGGCGGTGACTGATATCAGCAGCGACTTGCTGATGGCGCGCGCCGACAAAATCGACAGAACGGCAGCCGCCCTGTCCTGAATCGAAATCATAATCGCCTGAGCCCGCTCGACGCCTGCTTTCTTCAGCGTGACTTCCTTGGCCGGATCGCCATGTATCACCCGGAAACCACGCTGTCGCCAGCGCTCGGTGACCGCTTTATCGTTGCTGATAAGCACGAAGGGACGTGAGGGATCGAGAAAACGCACCGCGCTCTGAATGATGTGGTCGTTGCCGCAGATGACAAAATGCTTCAGCATGGTCGCGATTGCCGCTTCGCTTTCGTCGAGGCTGAAGATTTCCTCCAGGCTCTTGGACTGGCGCTTCGGAATCAGACGTTGGAAACTGGCGAAGCGCGTCTCGTCCCGGCCTTGCGGACGGCATTCGCGCTGAATAACGGGAATCATCGGACCAGGCGCGACGGCCAGCAGAACCTCATCTTCTTGAAGAATTCGCCGGCCGCCGGGCGTGTGAACAAAATCGCCCGACTCCAGCCGGATGCTCAAGATTCCCGCGTCGTAGTTTTCGCGAAGAGCCAGGTCGTCGATGCGCCGTCCGATCCAAGGCGAGTCGTCTTCCAGCTCCAATTGCGTGATCTGGTGATCATGATCTTGTTCAAAAAGCATGCTGCTGAAGAAGTCGTTCACCGCTGGGCGTAGCGTCGCGCTGTTGAGGAACTGCGCGGCCACTTCATAAGGCGCCAGGACAAAATTGGCGCCCGCTTTGATCATCTTCAGTTTGAGTTCCTCTTCGATGGCTGCGGCCGTGATGTAGAGCCGTGGATTCAAATTGCGCGCTGTCAACACCGTTAGCAGACTCTCGGTATCCTGATTGAGCATGACCATAAGAGCCTTTGCCCGGGCGATACCGGCGGATAGCAGATCATCATCGTCGCTTGGATCGCCGTCGATGACAAGAATGCCGGCGGCGCGCAGGCGTTCGGCGTATTCTTCATCGTCAGTAACGACGACCAGAAGATCCAGCAAGGTAATGTGGTCAACAAAGTTGTTGTGGTAGAAGACAAAGAGGCGCTGTATCAGCCGGCGCAGAGCAAGAAAGCGACCGCGCGCGGGCGGGCCAAGCAGGCGATTCAGCCAACTCTCCATGGGCTGATAGATGCTCTCCTGGTGCTGACGGCGGCGGATTTCGGCGCCGCGCAATACGTAGCCAATCGTCTTGTCGACCATTTCTCCGCTGCCGCAGATGATGTAGTGACTGTTGAGCTTGCCGATCTTTTGCCGGGTTTTGAAGAGACGCCGGCGCGTCATCGCTTCGGCGCTGAAAAGCAGCGCGAATGAGGACGACAGAAAGAAAAGCAAGGCGCTCATTCCGGCACCAATCAAGCCCAGCGTGAACAACCGGCCGAGTTCGGTCTTCGGCGTAAAATCACCGTAACCGATGGTCGTGAGCGTGATAATGGTCAGATAGATCGCGTCAAAGACAGACATGCCTTCGATAAAAGCGAAGCCGGCGATGCCGATCGGCACGACGATAAAAATGAGAACCGCGGCGGCGCGAAACTGCCTGCGCAGATCGTTCACAAGTGATGTCCTCGCCTGGTGGAAGCGTCCACTGTCTCATTATATCGGAGAAGAATATCTTGTGTTAATATGACGCTGACGAGGATGCCGCCGTATCCAATGTATCTGCTCAATTTTGGGGCGGCAATTGAACGGCAATCCGCGTCCTAGATTGAGTCAATCCGCAAAAAAGCCGGGAGCAGTGTTTTGTACAAACGTGAAGATTATCAGCGCGCTGCCAAGGTCATCCAGTCGCATACCTCGCTGCGTCCGGCGATCGGTCTGGTCTTGGGCTCCGGCTTGGGCAAGCTGGCGGAGGGGTTCAGTGAGCGAGTCGTCGTCCCCTACGAGGGCATCCCGGGCTGGCCCGTTTCTACCGTCGAGGGGCATCGGGGCAACCTGGTGATTGGCGAGTTTGCCGGTCAGATCGTCGCCGCCCAGCAGGGCCGCGCTCACTACTACGAGGGTTACACGATGGGGGAAGTGACCTTTCCCATTCGTGTGATGAAGGAATTGGGCATTCACAGCGTACTCTTGACCAATGCCGCCGGTGGCGTGAACAGGCGCTTTCAAGTTGGCGATCTGATGCTGCTCGAAGATCACATTAATCTGCCCGGCATGACGGGCGCCAACCCGCTTATGGGACGGAACGATGAAGCGCTCGGCCTTCGCTTTCCCGGCATGTCACAGACTTATGATCGGCGACTGTGGCAGCGTGCCTTGCAAGTGGCGCAAGAGCACGATATTCCGCTGCATAGCGGCGTCTACTTCGGCTTGTCCGGTCCCTTTTTTGAGACGCCGGCGGAGATCAGAATGATTCGCGCATTGGGCGGTGATGCGGTGGGCATGTCGACGGTCAACGAAGTGCTGGTGGCGCGCCACGCTGGCCTGCGTGTTATGGCCTGTTCCGGCATCACAAACAGAACAATCGACACGGTCGACACTGAGCTGGAAACCAATCATGAAGAGGTTCTGGAGGCCGGCGAGGTCATCGTGCCGCGCCTCACCACGATACTGAAAGGCCTGCTCAGCAATTTCCCAGTATGACAGCCGTTATCGCGCTAATCGACCAGGTCGCAATCGGCATCTATTTCTTGATCGCCGCCGGCATCCTGTTTGCGCTGAGACGGTACCTGATCCATGGGGAAGAGTATCGTTCCACTTACTTTGAGTTAGAACGTGATCTTTCGCGTTATCGGCGAACGAATGCGCTTACGGCGCTGATTTTTCTGCTGGAACTGGCTGTTATCGTCGCCGGCGTGCAAGTGGTGGTTGTGCCGGAGCTGCTGCAAGATAGGCAGATTCAAGCACTCGTCGCCGGTGCGCGCTCAGATGACGGTGACTTTCGGACGCCGGTGCCGCCGCCACCCGCATCAGATTTGGGCATCGATCCGGTTGCATTGCCGCGTTCAGCCGGGGCGGCCAACCAGATTCAAGCCACGCCCGCGCCGACGCCAACACCGGTCGGCACCATCATACCGTCCGACCCGCCGGAGGGATGCGACAAGCCGGAAGCCCAGCTGCTGATACCCGGTAACGGCATGCGCGTCTTTCAGCCGATTCCCGTAATAGGCACGGTTTTCGCCGATCAGTTTTCCTACGCCTCCATTGAGATCAATGGTCCCAGTACCCTTGGCAGCTTTCAAGTGATTGATGAACAGCATCTCGAAGTCCGTGAGTTGGCGGAGTTCGGCCAGTTCGTGCCCGCGCCTTACGAAGCGGGTGAATACCAATTCCGATTGATGGTCTTTGACATTACTAACACGCTCAAAGCATCATGCCTGGTCCACATCTACATTTCTGAACCGCTGCCGACCCTAACGCCAGTTCGTTAAGCGACGCCTGCCTTGCCCAAATCACGCGGCCTCGGGACGATTGTAGCACCGAATCCGCGCCGTCGGTCGCAGAAAAGTCTAGCGGTTCAAGCTTGCAGATCGCGTACTTTGCTGTTGACGCGGCGGCGCCAGCGGCGCGAGCGCGAACGCCATTTGGCGATCCGGTATTGAACGTGCCTGCGCTGACGGTTGAGGAGCGAACCCTGCTGCTCGCTCGGCTTGGGGATTCCCCAGCGAATGATCATCGAGGCCCAGGTCAAACCGCCGCCGAAACCCACCAGCGCAATATGGTCTTTGTCCTGTATTCGCTTCTGCTCAATCGCTTCACACAGCGCGATTGGGATGGACGCGGCCGAAGTATTCCCGTAGCGCTCGACATTGCTCATGAACTTGTCGACATCGATGCCGAGCTTTCGAGCCGCCGCTTGCAGAATCCGCAGATTGGCCTGATGGGGGATCACCAGATTGAGGTCGCTCACATTGACGCCAGCGAGATGGCAGGCCTGCTCGACGCTTTCGCTGACGACTCGCGTGGCAAACTTGAAAACCTCGCCACCGGCCATATACATTTTGTAAAGCTTGTTGCCATTGGCGCCCGCCCGCGACTGATTGGCATCGATGCTGCCGACGCTGGGAATCGCCAGCAGGTCGCCACCGGCGCCATCCGAGCGCAATACACTCGAGAGCAGCCCCCCCGGCGAATCGCTCGCTTGCAAGACCACGGCGCCCGCGCCATCTCCGAAGAGGATGCAGGTGCTGCGATCCTGCCAATCCAGAATACGGCTCATGGTTTCGGCGCCGATGACAAGGGCGGCGTCAATCGAACCGGCGCGGATGGAATCCGATGCCATATTCAAGGCGTAGACAAAACCAGAGCAGGCCGCGCTCAAGTCGAAAGCGCCGGCGTCGTGCGCGTTCAGCCAATCCTGAACCAGACTGGCGGTGCTGGGGAAAATATTCTCTGGCGTGGAGGTGGCGACAACAATGAGGTCGAGGTCTGTTGGCAGGATGTCCGCCACTTCCAGCGCTTGCTGCGCCGCCCGATAAGCCAGCGTCGCTGTCGACTCGCCTTCATTGGCGATGTAGCGCTGCCTGATGCCGCTGCGGGCGTAGATCCAATCGTCGCTGGTATCTACGAAGGCGGATAGGTCATCGTTGGTCATGACCGTTTCTGGCACAGCCATGCCCCAACCAATGACATGCGCGTGCCGCACAGCCGCAACCGGATTGGCTTTGCCGCTCTTGTCAAAGGTTGCCATTGCCTCGATATTCCCCAAATATCACTACGGCATTATGTCCGCCAAAGCCAAAGGCATTTGACATAGCATAGCTGATCTCGTGCTGGCAGCCCGCGTTGGGCACATAATTCAGATCGCAAGTGGGATCCGCTTCTTCCAAATGGATGGTCGGCGGGATGAAGTTCTCGCGGATCGCCATGATGGAAAAGATCGCTTCGATCGCGGCACCGCCGCCAAGGAGATGACCGGTCATGGACTTCGTCGAGCTGACGGGAATATTGTAGATGGTTTCGCCCAAGGCGCGTTTGAGCGCATTGGTTTCGGCAGTGTCGTTCAAGGGCGTGCTGGTGCCATGAGCATTGATATAGTTGATATCAGCAGCCGTGATATCAGCGTCCCGCAGTGCGAACTCGACCGCTTTGGCCGCGCCTTCGCCGCTCTCCATCGGCGCGGTGATGTGGTAAGCGTCCGACGTGTGACCATAACCCAGAAGCTCCGCGTGAATCTTCGCCCCGCGCTCGCGAGCCTGCTCCAGCTCTTCAAGCACGAGTACGCCCGCTCCTTCGCCCGGAACGAAGCCGTCCCGATTCAGGTCAAAAGGCCGTGAAGCCGTTTCCGGATCGTCGTTTCGGCTGAGGGCGGTCATATTGTTGAAGCCGGCCACGCACAGCGGCACGATGGCCGCTTCCGATGCGCCCGCGATCATGGCTGTGGCGTCGCCGCGACGGATAATGTGCATGGCTTCGCCGATCGCGTTGTTGCCGGAAGCGCAGGCGGTGACGATGCAATGATTGGGTCCGCGCAGATTATAGTTCAAGGACACGGTGCCCGAGCAGCTGTCGCTCAATATCTTGGGGATCGCCATAGGCTTGATGCCGCGATGGCCGCGTTTGTCGATGCCTTGCTGCGATTCAACAAATGAGTTTATGCCGCCGACGCCCGAGCCAATGATGCAGCCAACCTCATACATATTGTCTTTGCTGATCCTCAGGCCGCTGTCCTCAATCGCCTGTCGGCTGGCTTCCAGCGCGAACTGGGCGACGCGATCCATCCGCCGCGCTTCCTTCCGGCCAAATATGGCATCCGGGTCGAAATCCTTGACTTCGCCGGCGAGTTGATTCTGCGTCAACTGACGATCATAACGTGTGATGAAGCCGATGCCGTTTTGGCCGGACGCGGTATTGGCCCAGGCATCAGCGACATTGTTGCCGGTCGGGCAGACGATGCCCATTCCCGTGATGACGATCCTCTTTTTTTCCAAACAGCCCTCCCACGCTTCGGGCTCGACCGCGCCGCTTCTCATTCATTGTAACACTGCGCGCGCCTGTCCGTCGCTTTACAGTCGTCGCAATGCCCCCTATAATACGCCCTTCATTATCCCACGCAAGAGACGCGGGAGCAGGGGCAATTGATTCTGCGAGGCGACTAAGGGTCGATGATCCTGATTACTGGCGCGACGGGGCTTGTAGGGCGGCATTTGGTCCGGCGGCTGATGCGGGAGGCCTTACCGACGCGCGTGCTGCTGCCCGAAAGACTGATGCGGCGCCCCCCCTGGGACGCGGCTGATCCGAACGCGCCGGCGCTCTTCGCCGGCAACGTCGCCGATGAAGAAGCCTGTTTCCGCGCGGTGACCGGTTGCCACGCCGTGATCCATTTGGAAAACGCGCAGTGGTGGGGCCACCGCCGAGATCTCGAACGGGTCGAGCTGGCGGGCGTCCGCGTCTTGGCTGCTGTCGCGCGGGCGGCGCGCGTCGGGCGCATCATCACGCTCAGTCATTTGGGCGCAGCGCCCTCTTCCGCCTATGCTTTGCATCGTGTCAAGGGCGAAGTGGAGAATGTCCTGCGCAACAGCGGCGTCGCCTACACTGTCATTCGGAGCGGCGTCGTTTTCGCGCCGGATGACGCCTTTGTCAACCACATCGCCAGCATGCTACGGGTCAACCCAGCGTTTTTTCTCATGCCGGGGCATGGCGAGGTTGTCCTGCACCCTATGTATATTGACGACCTGGTGGAAGCCATATATCGTAGCCTAGACCGGGTGCGGCTTGTGGACTCGACCGTCGAAATAGGGGGGGCGGAGTATATGTCCCTGCGGGATCTGATTTTAACGATCATGCGCGTAACCGGGATGCGGCGCCTCGTCATCGGCGTTCCTCCCTATCTCCTGCGCTGGATCACCGCAGTATACAGCGGCGTATTGCCGCGCTCGCTCATGACGGCGCAGTGGCTGGATATACTGGCGGTGAACCGCACGGCGCCGCTGGGAAGCACTTATGACCACTTTGGCTTCCAGCCACGGCGATTTGAATCAACCTTGTTGAGTTATTTGCCTCAAAGAGCGCATTTCTTGGGCTTGCTGCGCGATTCTTTCCGGCGGCGGCCGCGCCCTGTATAACGCGCCGGGCTTGTTTGTGATGAAGCTAGAAATCAGACGTCTGCTCAGCGCGGCGGAGCACGATCAGGCGGTCGAACTGCAGAAATTATACTGGGGAGCCGACGCTGGCAATCTGGTTCCGCGGCACATGCTGCACTCGTTCTCGCAGTATGGCGGCCATGCGCTGGGCGCCTTTGACGAAGACAAGCTAGTGGGCCTGGTATTGGGATTCATTGGTACTGATATCGATATGGACGCGCCCGATGCCAGACCGGCGATGGCGAATTTGCTCATTATGTCGAAGCGAATGGTCGTTCTGCCCGCGTATCGGGGACGAAACATTGGCTTCCGTCTGAAGATGGCGCAGCGCGATGTCGCGATTAGGCAGGCAATTCGCTTGGTGACCTGGACCGTTGACCCGCTTCTCGCGCCCAATGCGCACCTCAATATCCGCAAGCTGGGGGGCGTCATTCAGCGCTACGAGGTAAATTTCTTTGGGCTCAACGATGAGGAGAGCCTGCGGTCAGACCGGCTGGTCGTCGATTGGTGGGTGACGCAGCGGCGGGTGAAAGAGCGGGCGAAAGGCGGGGGCAGCGCGTTGACGCTTCAGCAGTATTTCGATGTGAATACGCCGATCGTCAATAGAGCCGATGTCTCACAAGAATGGCTGCGGCCGCGGCGCATGACCGATGTGCCCGGCTCGACATTTGCTCTTATAGAAATCCCGGGTGATTTCCGCGAGCTCGAAGCGGCCGATCGCAGCCTGGCCGACGAATGGCGTTATCACATCCGCGCTGTTTTTCCGCAGATGTTGGCGGCCGGCTATATCGTCACTGATTTTGTCAGCGGCGAGTTCGAAAGCAGGCGACGCAGCTTTTACTTGCTCAGCCATCACTTTGACGAAGACGAGCGGAGGAATTAAGGGGTAGATATGGCCTTCAACGGCGAAAAGACGGCTTTTATCGGCGCGGGCGTGATGGGCGAGGCGATGATCAAGGGCCTGCTCAAGCAGCGCTTGCTCTCGCCGGAAAACATCGTGGCCGCTGATCCACGCGGCGATCATTTGAATGTACTGCGCGAGCGTTACGGCATACAAGTCACAACAGACAACACGCTAGCGGCGAGCTCCGCCGATGTGCTGGTATTGTCGGTAAAGCCGCAGGTCATGGGCGCTGTGCTGCCGGAATTGCGCGGGCTGGTCGACGGCGTTCGATTGATTCTCAGCATTGTCGCCGGTCTGCCACTAAAGACAATTTCGGAGGACCTGTTGAACGGGCGGGTCGTGCGTTCCATGCCCAATACGCCGGGACAGATCGGGAGCGGGATCACCGTTTGGACTGCTGCTCCCGATGTTGGCATCGAAGAGCGAGCGCAAGCCGAAGCCTTGCTGGGGGCACTGGGGGAGCATATCTACGCGACTGATGAGAGTTTTCTCGATATGGCGACTGCGCTGAGCGGCTCGGGACCAGCCTACGTATTCATGTTTATGGAGGCGCTGGTTGATGCTGGCGTTCATATGGGATTCGCCCGGCGCGACGCTGAAAAGCTGGTGACGCAGACGCTGCTGGGATCCGTGCTCTTCGCCCAACAATCCGGCTTGCATCCGGCGCAGCTACGCAACCAAGTGACAAGCCCGGGCGGCACGACGGCGGCCGCTTTGCACGAGATGGAAAAGGGCGGCTTGCGCACTGTGCTGTCGGAAGGCGTCTGGGCGGCCTATCGGCGTTCGCAGGCGCTTGGCTCAAAGCCTGACAAATAGCCAGCGCGGGAATGTAATTTGGTGGCTCTCTACTTGCTCACAAAGAAGAAGAAACCGCTGCGAAATCCATTTGTGAAAATATAGACAAGCGCAGGTCTTTAAGCTAAAATGGCGCATAGTTTCGTCTGGGTCGAATCTGCCGCAAGTGGCGGTGTGACCTGACGGACGAATTGCATTGCATTCAGGTCAGGCGCCCGTAAGGGTGAGCCTGGCGCAAACCGAAGTCAGAGAGTGAGGCAAGGAGCCGGCGAATGGCAGACAATATCTACGATTCGATTCTGGAACAGATTAAAGATATCGAAATCGGCAAGCTCGAATCGGTGGAAGTCGGCTACGTGGAAGAGGTCGGCGACGGGATCGCGCGCATCTCGGGCCTAGACAATGTGCGCTACAACGAGCTGGTGCAATTTGACAATGGCATCGCCGGCATCGCCTTTAACCTGGAGAAAGACAACGTCGGCGTCATCATCATGGGCGCCTACGATGACATTCAGGAGGGCGATACGGTAAGCGCGCTCGGGCGTATCGCCTCGGTTCCGGTCGGTATGGGTCTGGTCGGCCGCGTGGTCAACGCCCTGGGGCAGCCGATTGATGGCCGCGGACCAGTGCAATTCGACGAATATTATAACATCGAACGCATCGCCCCCGGTGTGATGGAACGCCGCAGCGTCGACCGTCCGGTACAGACCGGCATCCTGGCGATTGACACGATGATCCCCATCGGCCGTGGTCAGCGCGAATTGATTATCGGCGACCGTCAGACCGGCAAGACGGCGCTGGCGCTCGACACGATCGTCAATCAGCAGGGCGAAGATATGTATTGCATCTATGTCGCCATTGGCAAGCGGCGTGGTGAAGTGGCGCGCATCCGCGAGACGCTGGAGCGCGAAGGGGCGATGGATTACACCACGCTCGTGGTCGCCTCGGCCTCTGATGCGGCCGCGCTGCAATACCTGTCGCCATATTCCGGCTGCGCCATCGGCGAATGGTTCATGGAGAACGGCATGGACGCGCTCGTCATCTATGACGATCTTTCCAAACACGCCAATGCCTATCGTCAGGTGTCGCTGCTCATGCGCCGTCCACCGGGGCGCGAAGCCTTCCCCGGCGATGTTTTCTATTTGCACAGCCGCCTGCTGGAGCGCGCCGCGCAATTGAGCGATGAACGCGGCGGCGGCAGCTTGACCGCGCTACCGGTCATCGAAACGCTGCTGGGCGATGTCTCGGCTTTCATCCCTACTAACGTCATCTCCATCACCGATGG
>JAAXID010000143.1 GCA_012270545.1 Anaerolineae bacterium
TTTCCGCGCCAAAGCGGGATTAGCGCTCTCGATGATCATGGTCGGCGCTGAGGCGCTGCCGTGATAAGGCATGCAGACCACCCCGCTCTTATGCTCGAAGTAGATATCACCCTGCTCGATGACGCAGCGCGCCAACTGCTGATTATAAGAAATGAGATCGATGCCCATCAGCAGCAGATGCCCCATCGAGGTGCCGATGCCGCCTTCGACCGCGATAGTCACCTCATTGAAGCGCTCATCGGTGGTGATGCTGTAAACCTCTTCGAGTGTGGTCACCGCCATGCCGTTGGTCGCCGAGGTGCATTGGCGTCCCCCGCCGTGCCCGAAGAACAAGCCATCGGCGCGCACATCAGGCGCGATCAGCTGCAGGCATTGTGTCTTGTCGCTGACCTGCCCGACAAAGAGCTCGATCTCGTCGCCAAATTCGGCGCGGATGGCCGCCGACACCTCGATGACACGTGGGTCGGAGTTGATTGTGTAGATGCGGAAGAGCCGCACACCGGCCTTCTCATAGAGATAGCGGGCATCCGCCACCTCGGCCTCAACATTGCGGCAGCCGATGGCCGCGCCGATATTGCGGGCGGCGCGCTGATAATCAGCGTCGCTCGTCAACACGCGTCGGAGCACCGCTTTCGCCGCGTTGATCACGGCTGCCTGCCGATCGATATAACCGGCGAAGATGCTGTTGCGATGGGTGAAGATCGCATGATGCCCGATCGCCGCCGTCGCCAGCACATCGCGCCAGCCCGATATCGCCGGCATCGAGCCGAAGCCGAGCACGCTGCGCGGATACTTGCCGATGCGATTGAACAAGCCGCATTCGGCGTTTAGCGTCCGCGATACGCGCCGGGTTGACGACATCTTGCGATAACCCAGATCTTTCCAGGAATAGGTGCTGGTGATGAATGGATTCTCATTCAAGCCCAGGACGGACTCAACCGTCAGCGAACGCCGGTTGCTGCGCGGGGGAATCGCGCCGTCACGGTCGATTGCGTCGAGCGTATGCAGCACCTCGGCGCTTTGATTGCTTTGGAAGAAATCGGCGCGCTGTGCCAGGCAGAGCGTGCGCCGCTCCGGACCGAACTGCCAGATGATTGGACTGCCGTTCTTGTTCATGCGCAGCGTGCCGCGGTCGACATCAGTGAGTATCAACCCGATGCTGCTGCTGTCTGCTTTGGGCAGATAACGACTGTAATAAATGTTCTCTTGGTACTGAATCGGCAGGTACGTGGGCGCCTCAAAGCGTCTGTTGGGCGGATTGGCATCTTCCAGCGCCTCCAACGAAAAGGCGAATTGCAGCGCCGCCTCGTCCTGCAGAGCCGCGTAATCGACGCGTTCGACCTCCTGTCGATATGGCTCCGGGATCATGAAGACGCCCTGCCCTAGCGTGAAGGGCTCGTCGCGCAGCGTCAGCAGCGCCTTCCGCCGCATATTGTGCCGGTCTTTCTCGGTATCGCTCATCTCGGCGAAGGTGCGCGTTTCGCCCTCGGGGATGAACATATCGTCCCAGCCAAAGCCATTGGCGCCGCGCAAGCCCTCCGCGATGTTCCCGGCCGTAACCCCCTCGCGGATCTGCACTTCGCCGCCGTCGTATACAGCGATCAGAACTTTCGCTACAGCCGTGCGATCGCGCCCTTGCAGCCAGCCCTCGGCGATCATGCGCCGCATCTCCGCTTCTTCACAGAAGTCCTTGATATAGGTGCCCGGTCGCCCGCCCAAGCCACGCAGCGCCAGCGACGTTTCCTCCACCAGGATCGGGTTGTAGTCATTCGCCTTGTAGGCTTCGATCGCCTTGTGCCCGACCACCTTGTAAGGATCGAGGCTCTGAAGCTCTTCGATATCGAGCTTCTTCCCCAGGATCTCGACATCCGGCAGGATGCGGCGAAACTCGTCCAATTTGTTGCGATTCGCCGTAGCGACCTCGAGATGAGCATGGGCGGCGCTGCGCGGCTGCAGCGTGTTGATGACCTTTGGCTCGGTCACGTAGAGGGGTCGGGGCATCGTTCTTTTGTCCAGGTTTGAAGCGGACCTAGGCCTGAATTATCGCAGATGCCCGTGATTCGGGGTAGGTCGCTTGAATGAAGACTAGCCGCCCGCCCGCGCCACAAACTCCAGCGTCAAATCCACATCGTCGCTGACGTTGGCCACCGACGGCACATCGGGAATCACCAAAGCAAAATCGCCGTGCAGCAGGTTGACGGTGGCGCTGCCACTTATCTGCGTCTCACTATCCAGGGCAACGGTCGCGGCGAAGGTCACACGCTGAGTGACGCCGGCCACCGTCAAATCGCCACTGACATCGAAGCTGACGCGCTCGCCCACGGCAACCTTATCGGCGGACCAATTGCTCAACTCGCTCGGTATAAACACGATGAACTCGAATTCGTCTTGCGCTGACTTCAGAATCTGGCTGCGCAAGGCGCGATTGCGGAAGCTATTGTCCGTCTCCAGCGTGCGCGCGTTGATTACGATGCTGCCGATGGATGACGCGCTCGGCTTCGCCCGGTCAACCATGATGCTGCCGCCAACCTCACTGGTGGATCCGATCACGGTCGTGCGGACGCCGCGCAGGTCCTCCTCCAGTGTGAAGCTCGCCTGGCTTTCCTGCGCGACGATCATGAACTCGACCGGTTCACTCACGGCCGTGGCCGCTTCCATCGCCGCGGATACGCTGGAATCCACCGCCTCAGCAACGGCGACAGCCACCGCATCGGCAATCACTGTATTGGCCACATCGACCATCGCCGTGCCGACTGCTTCCGCCATGTTGTCTTCGCTCGCCTCAAGCGTTGCCAGCGCATCTTCAACAGTCAGGCTTGGTTCGCCCGAGCCGCCGGTGAACCAAATATAGCCGAGGATCCCCGCTGCGGCGCCACCCGCCAGCGCGATTAGCAAGAGAATCAGAACTAGATAATAGGGAACACCGCTTCTGCTTGTGTTCGACATCGCTTTGGCGTCTCCGTATAATCAATCATATTGTCCACGCGCTGGACATCTTACACCCTAATACGGAAAGTCCTGTAAATAAAGCGTAAACTCTGCTGACTTTGATGCCATAAAATCAACCGTGCCAATTCTCTTTCGAAGCGTGCTGGCAGCGTAATTTTTCCCAAAGAGGACACTATTTATCCCAATATATCCCAAGCTGCGTAACTATTTTTGGGATATAACTAGGGAAATCTGCTGGCTCTTGCTTAAGACTTGGGTTGTTTTATCCAAATGGGTGAGGATCGCGCTATGTTGCGCATAGTTTGCACAAGCCCTACTATCATACTGCTAGAATGAAAAGAACCGTGGCCCAAGCGCCTTTACACTTCGCGCCGCAGACATCCCCATGTTTCGCAATACGCTGGAGAGGGTGCTACAATCACCCTTGAAGAAGCGCGCTCAGGGCAGGCGAGACGCAAGGAGAAAGTCATGGCTGTATCGATCAGATGGTTGGGACATTCGGCTTATTCATTCGATATTGATGGACGTAAACTATTGATTGATCCCTTCGTGAGTGGCAATCCAGCGGCGAAAGCGGCGGCCAAGGATCTTGACGCCGAAGTCATTCTCTTGACCCATGCGCACGGCGATCACGTTGGCGATTCGGTCGAGATCGCCAAGCGCACCGGCGCCCTGGTCGTCTGCAACTTTGAGATGGGTGACTGGTACATGGCGCATGGCGTGCAAAATGTGTTTCAAGGCAATCCCGGCGGCACCTTCAGCAATGACTGGCTGAGCGCCAAGTGGACAGTCGCCCACCACAGTTCCTCCTTCCCCGATGGTACCTACGGCGGGCAGCCCAATGGTTTCGTGATTCGCGGCGGCGGCGCGACAATCTACCACGCCGGCGATACCTGCCTCTTCAGTGATATGACGCTGATCGGCGACGAAGGGCTTGACTTGGCGCTCTTGCCCATCGGCGACTGTTTCACCATGGGCATTGATGATTCAATCCGGGCGATCAGTTTCTTGAATCCGAGACTGGTATCGCCCATGCACTATAATACCTTCCCGCCGATTGAGCAGGACGCGGCTGCCTGGGCGGCGCGCGTTGAAAAGGAAACTTCCGCCAGCGCCGTCCTGCTCGAGCCGGATGGAGAGTTTAGTCTTTAGGCCAATTGAGCCGGTCTTCGCGCCAAAGACGGCGCATGAACTGCGCCACGTGAATCGCCTCGAACCAGAACTCCTTGATCGCTGTCTGGACTTCGCCCGATGTCGCCGTAGGTGGGTTCTAACATTGGGCGCGGCGATTGAGCATGAGTGGTTGATCGCCAATAATGAGTATCGGTTGCCGCTTTCCTGTGCTAGAATGCGCGCACAGCTTACCTGATAAAAGCATGGAGATACAGTATTTGAACGCTTTGGAACTTGCTCATCATATTGTCGATCTGGTTGAGGAGCGAAAAGCGGAAGATATCTTGCTGCTCGACCTGCGGCCCGACCAAATAATCGCCGATTTCTTCATCATTTGCAGCGGTGATAATGACCGCCACCTGCGCGCTCTGACCGAGACAGTGCGGTTCGATGTAAAAGAGAAATACCAGAAGCTGCCCTTTACCAATGAAGGGCGGGCGGAAAACGGCTGGGTTGTGATGGACTATGGCGATGTCGTTGTCCATTTCTTCGCGCCGGACAAGCGCGACTACTATGCCTTGGAAGATCTATGGGATGCCGCCTCCAAGGTGATGCTCCGTATTCAATAATTCGTGACGGCCGTAACGGATCCCGGATCCGGTCGAAACGCAATAGGAGATGAAACGATGCAAGCGATATTTGCCGACGTTTTAAGACGCTTGGAAGAGATGCATCAGCAGTACTTTGAATATATGGACGAACTCTCAACCGAGGAGCTTGATTGGTCGCCCGGTCCCGAGATGAACTCGCTTTGCGTCCTTGGGGTGCACGTGACCGCTGCCGAGCGCTTTTGGATTGGGCTCGGCATCGACAATGTCAGCGAGCGGAATCGGCCGGCGGAGTTCCTGGCCTCCGGCTATGAGCTGGAGGCGCTGAAAGCGCGCTTCACGGCGAACATCGCCTTTTACCGCGAGGCCTTCGCGCAGCAGGATACGGGCCGTCTGGTGGAAGTTGTGGATGTAAGCCATTTCATGGATCGACCATCGCAGCTGGTGACACGTGGCTACGCTTTGCTGCGCGGCCTCGATCATACGGCCGAGCACTTGGGCCACGCCGGCATGACCCGCCAGCTGCTGGAGCGGCGCTAACTCAAGCCTTCTCGGCGAACTTCTTGAAAGCCTCCATTGTCTGGCGCGTCTGCTTCTTGAACATGCTACTGGGCATAAAGAGGGACATGAGGCGCATCAGGCCGTGGAAGCGAAAGTCGGAATCGAGCACCCAGCGCGTCGTATCGCCTTGATCGTGAAAATAGTTCCGCACGATATTGTGAACGCCCTTGGCGTCATAGGTGCCGGAAAATTCGTCGGGGAGATTGCGGGTCACGATAGTCTCGATCATTTCAACACGGCGCTTGCCCATATCGTAGAGGAGCTTGGTCCTGGCGCCCGGCTGCCCCGGCTCACCGCTGAGATGCTCGTGACTGATAAGACCCTCCTGCCATTCCTTCAGGTTTTCGAAGTTGTCGAAGAGTTCAATCACACGGTCGCGCGGCAGGTTGATGATGAGCTCGGTTTGATAGCGCATGTTTTCTCCTTCGCCAGGCTGAATTCGCTACGATCGTAACGAATTTTACCTGATTCACCGCGTATTGCAGTGGCGAAGTTTTTCGCTCTGGCGAAAATGGAAATAGATACAGTCTATATTTTGGCCTCTGTTGCACACATACGGCTTTGCTAAATGCGTACGGTGATGGTCTACAATGAGAAGGGCGGCGTGGGCAAAACCACGCTTTCCGCGCAGCTCGGCGCCGGGTTGGCGATCCTGGGCCATAAGGTGCTGATGATCGATGCCGATCCGCAGGCGCATCTGACGGTCGCCCTGAAGCAGCGAAAACGCCCCTACTTTTACAATCTGCTGGTGCGTGATGATGTCGATGGCGGCGCCTGGAATCAATGCCTCACCGTCGTTGAGTCGGCGCTCTATCAATTTCCAAATCGCGAAAGCGAGGGCGCGGTCTATCTGGTGCCGGGCAATCCAGAGACGGCCGGGATCGTCGGAAACATCACCGATTCCTTCGCCCTTTTCAACAAGCTGGAAGAAGTGGAAGACGCTTTCGATTACGTCTTCATCGATACGGCGCCAACTCGCTCCACTCTGCACGCGATGCTCTATCTGGCCAGCGACCACATCGTCATTCCGACTCAGCTGGAAGCGATGAGCTTCGACGGCATCAAGCAGACGCTGCAGAATCTCCAGCGATTCAGTCAGCAGCGGCGCCAAATGGGGCTGCGCGAGATATCGATGATCGCTTTGATCCCCAACATGTTCCGGCGCACGACGGGCCTGCACAACGAAAATCTGAAGCTGCTGCGCAAGCCCTTCGCCCGCGTCATCACCGAGCCGATTCCGCTGACCATTTTGTGGGGCGAGCTGTCGCAGAGCGATGCCGCCAGCATTTTCGCGTATCATCCGAAATCGAAGATCACGCAGGTGACCTGGGAGATCGTCAAGTGCGTTGAAGAAAGGGTGGCCAACCATGTCTAACGCAGCGCGCAAACGCGGTGTGAAAATCGACGAGAATCTGTTCGATGTGGGCGCCGCCGCCAGCGACGGTTACGGTCACGATATGGGCGTGCCAATCATCGACATTCAGACGAAGCCGATCATCCGCGCCAAACCGATCGATATTTTCAAGATTCAGCCCAATCCCATGCAGCCGCGCCGAGTGGTGCCGTCGCAGTTTCGTGGCGGACCGCTGATGAGTCAGATCGAAGCCTGGCTGGCTGACGTTGAAAGTGCTACTGGTCGCGCATTTCCGCTGGAAGCGCTGATAAAGGGCGAAGTTGAGCTTCGGGCGCTGGAAGATGGTGGCGACTTCCGCGCGGCGGCGGCAGAGCTGCCCCTGCTGCGCCTGGCCGATCTGGCAGCCAGCATCCGTCAGGACGGCTTGACCAATCCGATCACGGTTGCGGGCTCGGGCGAAAACTTTCTAATCGAGACCGGCGAGCGGCGTTGGGCTGCTTATCACCTCTTGCATGCTTATATCGGTAGCGATGCCTACAGCGCGATTCCGGCGCGGCGCGTGGCCGAGTTGAATTTCTGGCGCCAGGCGAGTGAGAACAGCGCGCGCGACAACTTGAACGCCATCGCCCGCGCGCGGCAGATCGCCCTGCTGCTGATGGATATGCACGGCTGGGACAACTTCGCACCTATTGACTCCTTCGACCACGAGCAGGACTTTTACGCCCAGGCCGCCGATTCAAGCAAGTGGCGTGTTCCCTACGGCCGCGCTGAACAGCTATGCGCCGCCTGCGGCTTCGAGAACGCCTCGCGGATTCGGCAGTATCGCGCGCTATTGCGGCTCTCGCGCGAGCAGTGGATCAGGGCTGATGATCGCGACATCGCCGAATTTGAACTGCGCAAATGGCTGCATCCGAGAAGCGATACGCCCGTAACGAATCGCGAATCAGAGCGAAAAGCGTCGACGCTGCCGGGCGCGTTGGAACGTTTTGACAAGCATGTGACCAAGTCGCAATTCGGGCACATGGAGGAGGGCGAGCAGCAATGGGCGATCGACTGGGTAAAGGCGCTGCTGGAGCGCATGGAGCGCTGGCAGGGGGCCGATTGAACCTTGCCTTCTATTCGCTCTCGCGAATGCGGTTCCAGCTGGAATGCAGCAGAAACACCAGCCCGAAGATCACACTGGTCGTCAGCACGATGCAAGCGCCCGAGGGGATATCCAGGTAGTAGGAGGCGTAAAAGCCGACCACGCCGCTGATAATGCCGAGCAGACTGGCGATGACGATCATGTGGTGCAGCCGTTTCGCCAGCAAGCGCGCCGTGACCGCCGGCGTCGTGAGTAGCGCCAGCATCAGCGCGATGCCCACTGCCTGCAAACTGGCGACGATCGTGACCGCGATCAATAGCAAGAGCAGGATGCGCAGGAATTCCACCGGCAGGCGCAAGCTATGCGCCAAGCCAAGGTCAAAGTTGATGATCTGAAACTCCTTGTAAAGCAGGCCTATGATCACCAGCACGACCGCGCCCATTGTCGCCACGATCAGCAAATCGCTCTGGCTGATGCCGTTGATGCTGCCAAATAGAATATGTGATAGGTCAACGGCGTAACTGTCTTGCGTACTCACAATGGCGATGCCGAGCGCAAAAAAGGTCACATAGACGATGGCGATGGCGCTGTCTTCCTTGACCTCGACCTTGCGTGTCAGCCAGGCGATGACCAGCGCCGAGACGACCCCCGCGCCCAAGCCGCCGAGGAAGAGATTCGTGGCGACATAACCGCCACTCACCGTGTACGAGATGGCGACGCCGGGCAATATCGAATGAGCCAGGGCATCGCCAAAGAAAGACATCCCGCGTACGACCACGAAACAACCCACTACCGCGCTGATGCCGCCAACTAGAATCAGCGCCAGCATGCCGCGCTGAATAAAAGCATAGCTGAGCGGCTCGGACAGGAAACTAATCGGATCCATTTCCCGTCCCCTCGCCAGCGTAATCCACCCTGAACATAAGCAGGTTGTCACCCTGCGTCATGACCGGCAGAATGACGCCAAAGGCATCCCGCAGATTGGCGGCCGTCAGCGTATCATCCGGCGGACCGTAAGCCAGCAGCCGCTGACGCAAGATCAAGATCTTGTCGAAATGCAAGGCGGCATTCTCCATGTGATGTGTCGATAAGAGAAGCGTAATACCCTGATCGGTCAGGATATCCAGCGATTCGATGATCTCCTGCTCGGCATTTTGATCGACGCCCGTGAAAGGCTCGTCCAGCACCATGAGGCGCGTATCTTGCGCCAAGGCCCGCGCGATGAAGACGCGTTGCCGCTGCCCGCCGCTCAACTCGCTGATTTGCCGACCGGCCAGGTCTGACAGGCTGAGACGCGCCAGGATATCGCGCACGATATCGCGATCGGCTTTGCGGGGCCAGCGGAACCAGCCGATATGACGGCTGCGCCCCATCATCACCACATCAAAGACCGAGGCCGGGAAGGACCAGTCTATCGTGTTCTGCTGCGGCACATAACCAACATTGCTGTGGCTGCTATGGGTATCCTCGCCATAGATCGTGATGCGCCCGCTGCTGATTTGCATGACGCCGACGATGGCTTTGAACAACGTGCTTTTGCCGGCGCCGTTGGGACCAATGACCGCGACCCGCTCGCCCTTTTCCACGCTAAAACTGATGTCGTCCAGGGCCTGCCGCTTACCGCGATAGCCTGCCGAAACGCGGTCGACATGTAAGGCGGGAGGATCACCCGCTGATTTGGGGCTCGTGTCTCTCATTGCCGAAGCCGCCAAACCATATTCCTCCCGCACCACCGAGCCGATTAGCATAAGATCACCGAGGCGCTGCTTAGCGCCATTCACCTTTCAGCGCCTCAACAATCGCGGTTACATTGTAACGCATGTAATTGAGGTAAGTCCCCGCTGGCCCCTGACTGTCGCCCAAGGAATCGCTATGCAAGCCGACGACCGCTACGCCAGTCTCGCTCGCAATCGCATTGACCAGCACATCGGAGAGATGGATGTCACTGAATATCGCCGGCACACCCTCATCTCGCACCCGGTCCACCACGGCCGCCACATCGCGCGCGCTCGGCTCGACCTCGGTCGACACCCCAGGCACGACCGTCGTGATGATCTCAAAGCCGAAGGTGGTCGCGAAGTAACCCATGGACTCGTGACCGGTGATCAAAACGCGCTTGTCTACCGGCAGCTCTTTCAGCGCCGGGTTGATGTAATCGGCTTCCAGCGCCACAAGTTCCCCCGCGTAAGCCGCGGCATTGGCGGCGTATACATCCGTGTTATCGTGGTCCAGCCCTGACAAGCTGTCGCGGATCATCAGCGCCCAATAGATGACATTGTGAGGGTCCAACCACATGTGCGGGTCACAGGCGCCCTCACTATGTGCGTGACCGTGACCATCGTGATGGTCATGCCCGCCCAGGCATTCGATATCTTTGCCCCGACCCAGAGTCTCAATATGGGCGTGACGGTCCGCTTCCTCGCCAACGATGGCGGCAAATTCGGCATCGTGGTCATCACAGTCGATTTCGCCCGCCATTTCGTCCTCATGGTCGTCGTGGGCGTGGTCATCGTCATCAGCATGCTCATCGTCATCGTGCTCATCAGCGTGCTCATCGTCATGCTCGTCATCGTCGTCATG
>JAAXID010000183.1:0-12368 GCA_012270545.1 Anaerolineae bacterium
GTCACTTCGCAAGTCGACGCCTTCAACTATCAGGGCAGCCAGTACGCTATTCCCTACGACCTGGCGCCCGGCGGGCTCTACATCAATCTCGATCTCTTTGAAGCGGTGGGCCTGGAGCCGCCTGGCGAGCATACGAGCTTTGAAGAGTTCACCGAGTTGGCGATCGCCCTGACACAAGATACCGATGACGATGGCGAGACGGATATCTGGGGCATCAGCAACCTGGTGAGCGTCGGCAGAGGCGCGGGCGGCGCCTACTGGATCATCAAGAGCTTCGGTGGCGATTTGTTCAACGACGAAATCACCTCATCAGTGATGAATTCGCCGGAGACGGTGGCCGCGCTGCAATGGATGGCCGACCTGCTCTGGGACTCAGGCGCGCACCCGACGGCGGACTCCATTGCCGCCTCCGGTTTCACCACCGAGTTCCTCTTCGCCAACGGCAACGTCGCTATGCACTACGCGCTGAACGACGCCGCTTCTCGCATGTGGGAGCTGGTTGGCGACAGCTTCAATTGGACCGTCGTGCCGACGCCGACCGGTCCCGCCGGTCGCTATAACTTCATCGGCGGCTCCGCCTTTTCGATTCCCACTTCGGCCGCGCATCCGGATCTGGCCTATGAGTTGATTCGCTTCACCCTGGCCAATCCCGATCACCTCTGCCGCACCGCCGCTATGGGCGCCGCGCTGACCAGCCAGTCCGAATTCCATAACTGTGCCGCTCCTGATGACGCCCCCTACGCCGACGCCTACCATGAGGTCTTCTCCGTCATCGGCGCGCGCGACGGCGTCCACCCGGTCTACCACTCGAAATATCTCGAATGGGAGACTTCGGTCTGGATCAGCAATATGGACTTGCTGTGGACGGGCGAAGAACGTGACGCCGCGGTTGCGGTGGAGCGCGCTCACGAGCAGACGAACGAGTTGCTCGGTGGCTAAACCGCGCGTATCGTGAAACAATTCTGCACTGTTGCAAGCAAGCGGGAGACTGGTTATACTAGTTTTCCGCTTCTGCATTTGGGATCCCAAAGCTTGCGCGAGAGCGTGATGCGTTGGCGGCAGGGGCGTGGGATGTCTTGTTTACAGGAGAATGCGATCACATTTCAAACAAGTAAGGAGGACCAAGATGAATAGAATATTGATGAATAGAATATTGGTTATGCTCTTGCTAATCACGCTGCTGCTTTCGGCGGCGCCGTTGGCTAGCGCGCAAACCGAGCTCAGCCTGTGGTATCACGGCGCTGGCAACCCGGAAGAACGCGCAGTCTTGTTGAACGTCATTGACGACTTCAACGCGTCGCAGTCGGATTGGTCGGTCGTCATGGAAGAGTTCCCGCAGGAATCCTACAATTCGTCCATCGTCGCGGCGGCACTGTCGGGAGACTTGCCCGACATCATTGACGTAGACGGTCCAATTATGCCGGGCTGGGCTTGGTCTGGATACATGGCCCCGCTCAACCTGTCCGAAGGCGCGCTGGACGGTTTCCTGCCCGGCGCTGTCGGCGTCTACAATGGCGAAGTCTATGCCGTCGGGTTGTGGGACGCCGCGGTCGCTATTTACGCTCGCCAATCGGTCCTGGAAGCAAACGACATCCGCATCCCGACGCTCGAAGATCCCTGGACCGGCGACGAATTTGACGCCATTCTGGAGACGCTGCAAGCGACCGGTAACTTTGAAAACGCTTTTGATGTAGGCATGGCTTGGAAAGGCGAGTGGTATACCTACGCCTTCTCGCCCTTCCTGCAAAGCTTCGGCGGCGACATGATCGACCGCGAGACCTACCTCACTGCCGAGGGGGTTCTGAACGGCGAAGCCGGGCTCGCCTTTGGCGAATGGTGGCAGAGCCTGTTCGAGCGCGGCCTCGTACCCGGTACATCGCAAGACGGCGCCGACCGCGATACCGGCTTCCTTGACGGCAAGTATGCGCTGCAATGGAACGGCAACTGGGCGGCGCGCGCCGCTCTTGAAGCCTTCGGCGACGACGCCTTGTTCCTGCCCGCGCCCGATTTTGGCAACGGCTCCACCATCGGCGCCGCTTCCTTTCAATTCGGTATCTCGTCCACGAGCGAACATCCTGATGGCGGCAACGCATTCATCGAATTCGCCATTCAGGATGAATACCTGGTCGATTTCAGCAACTTTGGCGGCTTGGCCCCGGCGACCGCCAGCGCGGCAGCGATGTCGGACCTCTACTATGAGGGCGGCCCCCTGGAAGTCTTCTTTGGCTTGAGCCAGGCGCAAGCCCTGGTCCGGCCCGTTACTCCGGGATATGCCAACTTGTCGCTGAGCTTCGAAAAAGCTGTGGCTGATATCGCCAACGGCGCAGACGTACAAGATACACTGGACGCAGCCGTTGACGAAATCGAACAGGACATTGAAGACAACGGCGGCTACGGCTTCGGCGATATGTAGTTGGCGTTTTGCCAAAGCATTACACCATCCCCGACCCTTCCCCAGCACACCGGGGAAGGGTGGCGGTGGCGTTCGCGGGGCGATTTGGCAAGTCCAGCGACTCGTGGCAAGTCTTTCGCGCTGTGCCCCCTGACTCGTCGGCTGCCCGTCATAAACTTGGCGGACGGGCGCCGGGGGCAGGGGTTGGCTACAGCGCCGCGCCGCCAGCTCGCCCCCCGAAATGCCTTCTCTCTTGACCTTATTCCGAAATCCTTGCTGTCCTTAACCCGGTTTCTTGGGACAGCCGCATGTTGACAGCAGCTGAAGCCAGAAAAAACGCCCCGCTCTGGGTTCGTCTCTTGCTACCGAAAGACGCGCCGCTATATCAGCGGAAAGACGCGCTCTTCGGCTGGCTGATGGCATTCCCCGCGCTGCTGATCCTGACCGTGTTCCTGGTAATTCCGTTCTTGATGGCCTTTGTCATCTCGTTCACCAATCAGCGACTCATCTCGCCCAATCCGGCTGAGTGGGTGGGGTTGCGCAACTTCGAGCGTCTGCTCAGTGTTCGCGCCTTTACGCTGGAGCCGGAGCGGGACGACAGCGGCGCGATTGTCTACCAGGACGGCGGCATCGTTTATCCGCGACTGCGCAATTTCACGCGCAACAACCCCAATTATCCCGAACTCGACGGCTTGCGCGAATTCACGTCATGGCAATCGGGCGACAACCGCACCGTCATCTTGGTCGCGGATGTTGTCTTCTTGCGCGCCTTGATCAATACGCTTGTTTTCGCCAGCGTAATCGCGCCGCTGCAGGGTGGCCTGGCACTGTTGCTGGCGCTGCTGCTCAACCAGGCCTTGCCCTTCATCAACGTATTCCGCGCCATTTACTTCGCGCCTGTCGTGGTCTCCATGGTCGTGGTGTCGCTGCTTTGGCGCTTCATCTATGACGGCAATAACGGTTTGCTCAACAACCTGTTGGGCATCCTGTCCTTTGGCAGCTTCCAACCGGTCGATTGGCTGGGCAATCCCTATACCGCCTTGCCGGCCATGATCGCCATGTCCGTCTGGCAGGCGGTGGGCTTTCACATGGTGATTTGGCTGGCCGGTTTGCAGACGATTCCGGCCAGCCTGTATGAAGCCGCGAGTTTGGATGGCGCCGGCGGTTGGCAGAAATTCCGCTTCGTCACCTGGCCCGGCTTGCGCAATACAGCCGTGCTCGTGCTCATCGTCATTACGATCCAGGCCATGGGTTTCTTCGTACAAGTGGATGTGATGACCCGCGGCGGCCCGCTGGATGCCACGCAGAGCGTCGTCTACCAGGCGGTGCAGCGAGGCTACGACAAACAAGACATCGCCGAAGGCTCGGCCATCTCTGTCATCCTCTTCGTCATCGTCTTCGTCATCGCCATGACGCAGCGTTATCTAACACGCGAACGGCGCTAGCTATGAATGCCATGAGCTTCGAAACGCGTCACAATCTCAGCATCGGTCTGCGTTATGCCCTGCTTATATTGATCGCGAGTATCTTCATCTTTCCCATCCTGTTTATGGTGATGTCCTCGCTCAAGCCGGATTTGCAACTACTGCGAGATTCGGCTTCGTTGCGCGCCTTCTTGCCAGTGGGAGATATCTCGCTGAACAACTACGCCGAAGCCTTTGAACGCGTGCCTATGGTGCAGTTCGCCTTCAATTCTGTCTTCACCACTTCTGTTTCGGTGGCGGCCAGTTTACTGCTGAATTCGATGGCGGCCTTTTCCTTCGCCTTCTTGCAGTGGCGCGGCAAAGCCATCGTGCTCTCGCTGATCATCGCCACCTTCATCGTGCCCTTTGAAGTGATCGCCATTCCCATGCTGCTCGTGGCGAACAATCTGCCCTGGATCGGCCCCGAAGGCATTGAGTTCGGCTGGCTCAATTCTTACCACGTGCAGATCATTCCCTTCATCGCCGATTCGCTCGGTATCTTCCTCTTCTATCAGTACTTTCGCGATTTGCCCGATGAATTGGTGGAAGCGGCGCGCATCGACGGCGCCAGCATCTGGCAAATCTACGCGCGCATCATCATGCCGATTGCAGGTCCCATCGTCGCCACTGTCGCCATTCTCAAATTCCTCGTGATGTGGAACGCCTACATCTGGCCCCTGATGACTATCCGCTCGGAGGAGCTGCGCCCCATCATGGTCGGTCTGCAATACTTCTTCCAGTTAAATACGGCCTGGGGCGAGATCATGGCCTACTTGTCGATTGTAACCATCCCGGTGCTGATCTTCTATCTGGCCCTGCAGCGCGCCTTCATCGAAAGCATCGCCACCTCGGGCATCAAAGGCTGAGCCGGAAAGTCCTTAGGCCAGCAGCCCCCGCGCAAAGGCTAAATCTTTGGCGATCAGCTCGTCCACGCGCTCTTCATCGCTGTATTCCGCCGAGAAGCAGATCGGTCCTTGATAGTCGATTTCCCGCAACTTCGCAATCACCTGCGACCAGGATGCGCGACCCTGCGCGCCGGATGTCCAGTAGATCTTCCACCCGGCAACCTCAGCTTCCGGTCCGCTGACCCGCCGCCAGTAGGCATTTTTCAAGTTGACCATACAGAGATGCGGCGCCAGGATATCGAGCGCCGAGTCGCTGTTCATGCCCTCGAGCGCGTTGTGCGCCGGGTCCCAGACCGCCGCTACAAAGCGCGGATCATAATCTTTCACCAGGTGAAACATGCCCATCTCGTTGACTGGCACGAAGCGGCCCGAGTGATTCTGGATGCCGATCTGAAAATCATATTTTTCGCAGAAGGGCAGGGCAGCGTCCAATTGCCTTCGCGCTTTCGCTTCCGCCGCCCAGTAATCCAGGTCACGCTGCCAGAACATCACCCGGTTCATGCCGATGCCCGCTGCGGCGCAGGCGCTGTAAAGCCGTTCATCATCTAGCGGCAGGTCCGCCGTCACGTTTAAGACGCGGATGCCCTGCTCGCCCAGCAATTTGACCGCGGCCGGCAAGTCCCTCTCGATCTTCGCCGGCTCGACTTGGAAGCCCGGCCGCAGCGGCAGCTCGATCAAATCGAATCCCAGCGACTGGATATGCCCCGCCAAATCCGGCAGCGAAAGCGCTTTCCAGGGTTTGCTGAAAACCGCCAGCTCGTTCATCCTGCGCCCGCCCGCTAGCTTTTCGTCGGCATCATCGAGAGGACGTCAATGTGGACGCGTGGCGGCAGGCTCGCGAGGAAGACTACTGTCGCCGCGATATCCTCGGACTGTATCATTTTCGCTTTCTGCGCGGCGCTGAACTTGACGGGCCGCCGGTCAATGATCGGCGTATTGCCCGCGCCCGGATTGAAGAGGCAGGCGCGCACACCATGCGGATTGCCCTCTTGATTGGTGACCGTGTTCAGCGCTTCCATGCCGATCTTCGAGGCGCTGTAACCGACGCCGGCGTTCAGACTTGGGAACATGCCGGCGCGCGACGCCAGATTGATGATCAAGCCATCGCCGCGCGCTATCATCTCGGGCAAGACCGCCTTGGTGAAGACGAAAGCGCTGGTCAGATTCACGTCCATCAGCTCGCGCCATTGCTCGGCGGAGGTCTCGGCGATAGAGCGTTCGGTGTGATTGAAGCCGGCGTTATTGACAAGCACATCAATCGGACCGAAGGCCGCTCGCGTCTTCTCCAGCGCCGCGTGAATCTGCTTGTCATCGCTGACATCGGCCGGGCAGACCAGCGCCTGACCGCCTTTCGACCGCGCCGCTTCGGCCACCCCTTCCAGCAATTCTTTTCGCCGCGCGACCAAGCTCACATTGGCGCCCGCTTCCGCGCAGGCGACCGCAATCGCCTCGCCGAAGCCGCTGCTCGCGCCGGTCACAATAATCGTCTTGCCGTCTAATGCTTCCATGTATCCTTCCAGTCCCGTCTACGCCATTGTCTCGAGCATATCGCGCGTGACTTCGAAACGCAATTTGCCCTCGCTGAGGTAGCTCGCTACTTCGTCGACGGTGATTTCCCCCTGCCGCTTGTAGGCTTGCCGGGTGACGGCGGCGATATGCGGCGTGATGATCAGGTTGTCCAGCCCACGGAAGGGGCTGTCGTCCGGCAGAGGCTCCTGATCAAAGACATCCAGCGCCGCGCTGATGCGACCCGTTCGCAGTTCGGCCAGCAGAGCGGTCTCGTCGACAAGATGCGCGCGCGCGGTGTTGATGAAGATGGCGCCGTCAACCAACCAGCTCAACTGCTGGGCGCCGATCATGCGATAAGTCTCGCTGGTCGCGGGCGCTTGCAAAGTCACAATAGGGCACTCGCGCATCAGCGGCTCCAGCGCGACTTTGCGCACGCCCAATTCAGCTGCGCTCGCTTCGCTGACATAAGGATCGCAGAGCCAGACTTCGGCATCCATGCCCAGCAAGCGGCGTATAACCGCGCGCCCGGTATAACCCGCGCCAATGACGCCGACGCGGCTGCCTGCCAGTTCGCCACCGGGCGGCATATTCCGCGCCGCCGCCCAGCCCTCGTCTTTGAAACTGCGATCAATCTTGTGGTGATTCCGCAGGCAAAGCAGGATGAGCGCCAGGGTCGTTTCGGCCACCGGAATCGACATGGAATAGGCAACATGCGTGACGCGCCGGCCAGCGGCGAAGACGGTCGGCGGCAGCAAGCGCTTGACTGAACCAGCCGAATGCGCAATCAGCTTCAGACGGTCGGCGGCGGCCAGCACCGCAGCGGAAAATGTCGGCGTACCCCAGCTCGTGATGACGATGTCTTGACCGCCGACGAGCGCCACAAGCTGCGCCTCAGTGAGGTTGCCCGCCCCCGCCTGCATTGTGACGTCGCCCAAGGCACGCAGCCGCTCTTGCTGCACTTGCGCGAAGAGCTGGTCGAAAAGCGCCGGCCGCAGGGCGGTCAGGATCTTTGGCTTGTTGCTCATATGCTTAGGCCAAGGCTCGCCTGAGCTTGTCGACCAGGTCCGCTTCCGGCTCGTACGGTATCGCAAGGACCTCGTGCTTGAGCGAGCTGGCATACAGCGCCAGGATCACGTTGAAATCCACCAAAGCGCGCTCCAGGTTCAAGGGATGCGCTTTGCTGTCGTCTTCCAGCCAGTCGAACATCGCCTCACACATGGCCGCTTGTCCCAGCACATCTTCATCCGGGTATTCGTGCTCGCCACTCTCGTAGACGCCATTGATGAAACTCTCCCAACCCCACATCGTCCAGTGCACATAACCTTTCATGCCGTAGACCGCGATGCGCTTGTGTTGGTAAATGGCGGTGCCCCTCGGCACTCGCGGCGCGTTTTCGCCACAGCGCAGCGTGGCTTGCAGGCCATTGTCGTACTCCACCGCCGCCAGGCTTTGATCGGGCGCGTAATGCTCTTTGATGTTTGGCTGCAAACCATCCGCGCCGGCGACCTGCCCGAACACCGTGATCGGGTTCGCCGGGTTGAAGGCGCCGATCGCCTGCAGTGAATGCGTGCCCTGGTAAGCCAGGTTCATGCCCGAGCTCGCTTCGACGAAGCGCAGATCGCCGATGGCGCCATCGGCCACCAGCTTCTGCAAGCGCTGCCGGCGCGGATGAAACTGCAGCTGATGATTGATGGCGACCTTGATTTTCGGCTTGCGCGCGCTGAAGTCTCGCAATGCCACGTAGTCCTCGCCTTGAATCGCCAGCGGTTTTTCCACAATCGCCAAGGGCACTCCCGCCGCCTCAGCAGCTTCCAGCACTTCCAGCCGAATATTGGGCGGTGTGCTGACCTGGACCAGTTCGGGCTTTTCTTTCTCGAACATCTCGCGGTAATCGGTGTAGCGCGCGTTCACATCAAACTTGTCGCCGAACTCGTCCATCGGTCCCTGCTGCAAGTCACAGACCGCCACCACCCGGCCGCGTTTGACATACTGGTAGGCATCCGCGTGTCCATGCGCCCGTCCGCCGCCAACGCCGATGATGACTGATTTATACATCGCTTCCCTCCCAGGGCTGTAGCAACACTTTTCCGCATTGCCCGGAGAGCTGCGTCTCCCAGGCGCGCTGAATATCATCAATTGAAAATCGATGCGTGATTAGCTTGTCCAATTGCTCGCCGATTTCGCCAATCATGTTCATCATCCGCGGTGTATCGGCCATGTTGAAATGCCAGGAGCCGATCAAGTGCAAGCCCTTGCGGATCATATCCGGGCTTATACGCACTGGCGTATCGTCGTTGCATTCGCCGACGAATGCCACCTTTCCCTTACGCCGCGTCGCGTCGATGCACAGCCGATGCGCCGCCACCACGCCGGAGCAGTCTATCGCTTTGTCGACGCCGCGGCCAGCGCTGGTGAAGTCGAATATCTGTTGCCAGGCGTCGTCATCGAGCGGATTGACCACCGCCGCCGCGCCCAGCTCCAGCGCCTTCTGCGCGCGATAGTCGATGCTGTCTACGCCGATTACGCGCGCGCCGCGATAGACGCCGTTGATGACGCCGCCCAAACCGACCGGTCCCAAGCCGGTGATCAGCAACGTGTCGTGACGGTCGACATCCATCAGCTGCATCGCGCCAAAGGTCGGTCCCAAGCCGCAGCAGGCCATCGCTGCATGCGCGTAGGACATGCCATCGGGGATCGGCAAGAGCATCCAATCCTGCTTGAGCAGATACTGCGCCATCGTGCTCAAGCCAGCCCTGTTGCCATGCAGCGCCGCAAAGTCATGCCCGTCCTGGCAATGAATGTAATCGCCATCCAGGCAGAGCGCGCACACCCCACAGGCGTTCATGGGCATGACGACTACGCGGTCGCCCACTTTCACCCGACCGGGCTGCGCCACGTCGACGACTTCGCCCGCCGCTTCATGCCCCCACAGGGAATAACTGGCGCCGGCGGCGAAAGCCTTGTATTCGGTGCACATCGGCGCCACATGGACTTTGACGACGACCCAGTTGTCCTTCGCTTTCGGCCGTTCGACGGTTGTGACGCCCGCTTTCTCTTTTCCTCTTACAGTGACCTGTTTCATTCGCGCACCATCTTGCCGCCGGCGGAGCCTTTCCTTCCAGCACGCAATCGGTTTTCTGACGGCGGCTTGGACTATAACATAGGTGATAATGCGCCGCAACAAGGTCAGCCCGTGGCGCCGCCACGCCAAAATTGACGCCGCCGCGCCGATGGGATATCATTCAACTAATCGGTTGCGTAACAGGTTGCATATCCCGAGCGAGGGGCGGATGAAACGAATCACCATGGCCGATGTCGCGGAACGCGCAGGCGTCTCCAAAGCGACGGTTTCGCACGTGATTAACGAGACTCGTTTCGTCGAAGCGGCAACAAAAGACCGTGTGCGCGAGGCGATAAGCGCGCTAGGCTATCGCCCCAATGTCGCCGCGCGCAGCTTGACCACGCAGCGCACTCGCATCATCGGGCTCATCGTCTCCGATGTCACGAATACTTTCTTCGCCGAACTCATGCGCGGCATCGAAGATGTTCTGGTCGACAACGGATACAGCCTTATGCTCTGCAATACCAACGAAGTGCTCGAACGCGAAGAGTACTACATCGATATTCTGCTGCGGCAGGGCGTGGACGGGATTATCGCCGCCGCCACCAGTCAGGATTGGGATGCACTCAACGAAGCGGCCAAGCTCAACATCCCCATCGTCATGCTCGATCGCACCTTCGAAAACGCCGACTCGCCCTACGTCGGTGTCAACAATAGTCACGGCGCCTACCTCGGGACCTGCCATCTGATTGAACGCGGCTACCGCGATATCGGCATCCTGTCTGGCTTTCAACGCCTGTCGACAATGCGGGAGCGACTCGCCGGCTTCGAACAGGCTTTGGCGGAAGCGAACTTGCCGCTGCGTGAAAACTGGTGCATCGACAGTCCCTTGACCATCGAGGACGGCAAACGCGCCATGCAGCAGCTGATGTCGCAGGCGGAGCGGCCAGGCGCCGTTTTCATCTCCAACAACCTCTTGAGCCTGGGCGCCTTGATGGGCTTGCGCGAGCTGAAGCTGGCCTGCCCCGCTGATGTCGCCATCGTCGGCTTTGACGACCATCCCTGGGCGCAAGTCTCGGATCCGCCGCTGACGGTCGTTCGCCAGCCGACCTACGCCATCGGTGAGACCGCCGCCCACAAGGTGTTGAAAGCGCTCAATGACAACGAAGCCGAAATTCCGTCAGCGCTTTTCAATTGTCAGCTCGTCAGGCGACAATCGTGTTGAGGCGCACAGATCGCAATCTATAGTTATGGCGAGAAAATGTAGGGGCGCCCGGCGGCAGTGCCTGCGCGACCTGCGCGACCTATCGGACCGCCCGCTTTACACAGTGAATCCGCATAGCAGATCTCAAACGGAGCCGCGCCATGACCAGACGATATGAGCCAACCTGGGCCTCGCTGAAAACCCATCCCACCGCCGAGTGGATGCGCAAAGCCAAATTCGGCATCTATACCCATTGGGGCATCTACTGCGTGCCGGCGACCGGGCCGAACGTTACCTGGTACCCCTACAATATGTACCGTGAGGGCAGTCCCCAGTTTGAATATCACTGCAAGACATACGGCCATCCATCGAAGTTTGGTTACAAGGATTTCATCCCGATGTTCAGCGCGGAGAAGTTCGACCCCGATGAATGGGCGGCGCTTTTCAAGCGGGCGGGCGCCAAATTCGCCGGTCCAGTCGCTGAGCATCACGATGGCTTCCCGATGTGGGATGCCAGCGATACCGAGTGGTGCGCCGGCAAAATGGGACCCAAGCGCGATGTCGTCGGCGAGCTCGAGAAAGCGATCCGCGCCCAAGGCCTGCGTTTCATGGTCGCCATGCACCACGCGGAAAACTGGTGGTTCTTCCCGCATTGGAAGAAAGAATACGACACCGCCGATCCGCGCTATGCCGGGCTCTATGGCGAGCCGCACAATCTCGATTTCGAATTTGACGCTTATGGGCAGGGGCACAATCACGCCGAGTGGCTGGCGCAGGACAAGCCGAGCAAGGCCTTCCTGTGTCGCTGGTATAATCGATTGGTCGAAGTGGTCGAGCGCTACGAACCGGATTACATCTGGTTCGATTTCGGGCTGCGTTTCGTTCACGAGCAGTACAAGCAAGACTTCCTCGCCTATTACTACAACAAAGAAGCCGAGTGGGGGCGGGAGGTGGTCGCCACATACAAATGGCACGATATCCCGCCAGGCGCCGCTCTGCTGGATTTTGAGCTGGGCAAAACCGCCGAGCTCACTCACTACGAGTGGATCACCGACACCACCGTCGATGACGGACAGGGCTGGGGTTACATCAAGAAGACCGAGTACAAATCCGTCACCGAGATGGTGCAGTACCTGGCGGACAATGTCAGCAAGAACGGCTTCATGCTGCTCAATGTCGGTCCCAAGCCCGATGGCACAATTCCGGACGAGTCGAAGGCGATTCTGGAGGGCATTGGCGAATGGCTGCGTGTCAATGGCGAAGCGATCTACGACACCGTACCCTGGAATACTTACGGCGAGGGACCGACGCAGATGACGCATGTCGGCGCCTTCAGCGACACCAAAGAGAAGTTGGAGTACACAGCGCGGGACATCCGCTTCACCGTTCGCGACAACGTTCTCTACGCTATGACTTTCGGCTGGCCCGAGAAAGAATTCGTCATCGAATCGACGCGCGCGCTTTATCCCGGCGAGGTGCGCTCTGTCGAGCTACTGGGCGTCGATGGCGCGCTAAAGTGGGAGATGACGCGTGACGGCATTAAGATTGAACGTCCCGAGCATAAGCCCTGCGATCACGTTTACGCCTTCAAGATCACGCGGAATATGAGCCTTTGAGCGCAACCGGCGCGATTGATTCACACTGAGACATAGAGGGCACAGAGGAATTGTAAGGTTTGTCCGCTACTGAAAATCTTACGTAGATAACAGGAGCAATACCGAAACAATACAAAAAGAGAGTCAATCCTTGTAAAAGGCAACAGATTACTACGGAATCCGCTAAGTTTAGCTCTCTTTCCCTAGCTCGCTGGATGCTCGCCATAGAGATGGCGAGG
>JAAXID010000183.1:12448-14306 GCA_012270545.1 Anaerolineae bacterium
GGGTAGAAAAAGCGCGGTAGCATGACTCAGTAGCGGACAAGCCGTGTAGGGACGATCCTTGGTCGATCGTTTCTTCGACCCCGGTCCATTTCTCCATTAGCTTTCGAAAGCGCGGCGCCTGCGGTAAAATCGAGGCAGAGCAGACAGATACCGGACAGGCAATATGAGCGCTCGGATAGATTCGCATCAACACTTCTGGCTCTACAATGCAGAAGATTATGGCTGGATGGCGGGCGATCGCAGTCCGCTGCAGATCGATTACATGCCGCCCGATTTGCAGCCGCTGCTGGCGGCGAGCGGCATCGACGGCACGGTCGCTGTTCAAGCGCGGCAAGTCCTGCACGAGACCGAGTTTTTGCTCGAGCTCGCTGATCAGTACGACTTGATCCGCGGCGTGGTTGGCTGGGTGGACATGCGCGCGGACGCTGTCGAAGCGCAGCTCGAACGCCTCGCCCCGCATCCGCGCCTGGTCGGCGTCCGCCA
This sequence comes from Anaerolineae bacterium, assembly GCA_012270545.1. Taxonomy (GTDB): domain Bacteria; phylum Chloroflexota; class Anaerolineae; order Aggregatilineales; family Phototrophicaceae; genus UBA6055. The sequence continues at coordinate 12,932 of JAAXID010000183.1, forward strand.
TATCGTGCACGATGAAGTTGACGACCGCTTCATGCTCGGCGGCAACTTCCTGCGCGGGCTGGCGGCGCTCAAATCCTACGACCTGCGCTATGATTTGCTGCTCTATCCCAAGCATATTCCCATTGCCATTGAGGTCGTCAAGCAGTTTCCCGAGCAGCCTTTTGTGCTCGATCACATCGCCAAGCCTTTCATCAAAGACGGCATTATCGGCGCCTGGGAAGACGACATCCGTAGCCTGGCTTCGTTCGACAACGTCTGGTGCAAGGTCTCCGGCATGGTCACGGAAGCGGCTTGGGGTACCTGGACGCAAGAGGACTTCCTGCCTTACCTCGATATTGTCTTTGACTGCTTCGGCATCGATCGGCTGATGTTCGGCAGCGACTGGCCCGTCTGCACCCTATCCGGCAGTTACAGCGAGGTGGTCGGCATCGTTGGGTCCTACATTGCGGGGCTTTCCGCTGATGAACAGGCGGCGGTGATGGGCGGAAACGCGATCGCCTTCTACGGGCTTCCCTGAAGAGAATCGGAGCGGACCGAATGAAAGCGATTGTCCTGGAGCAGCCGGGCCAACTGACGCTGCGCGAAGTCGAGAGGCCGCGGGCGGCTGGTCCCGGCGAAGCGTTGGTGCGGGTCAAGCGGGTTGGCATCTGCGGCACCGATCTGCACGCATTTGGCGGGGAGCAGAATTTTTTCAGTTATCCACGCATTATGGGCCACGAGCTGGCGGTCGAAATCCTCGACATCGGCGCGACCGATGCCGAGTTGAACTACGCGGTCGGCGATTTATGTTGCGTCATCCCCTACATGAATTGTGGCGCCTGCATCGCCTGCCGCCGCGGCAAGAGCAATTGCTGCACACAGATGCAGGTGCTGGGCGTGCATATCGATGGCGGCATGCGTGAACAATTCAGCGTTCCTGTCGACAAACTGCTCAAGGCGGATGGTGTCGCGGTCGAACACTTAGCGCTGGTGGAAATGCTCTGCATAGGCGCCCATGCGGCCAAGCGCGCCCGCATCAGCCCCGGCGAGAAGACGCTGGTGATCGGCGCCGGACCAATCGGCCTGGCGACGGCGCAATTCGCCAAAGTCGCCGGTGCTGACGTGATGGTGATGGAAGTCAACGAGAGGCGGCTCGATTTCTGCGCCGCGGTCTTAGGCATTGACAAGCTGATTGACGGGCGCGGCGACGCGATGGGGCAGGTGAAAGACTTGCTCGGCGGCGAATTGCCCACGCTCGTCTTCGATTGCACCGGCAGCGCCAAGTCAATGGCAGCCGCCTTCGACTATGTGGCGCACGGCGGTTCACTTGTGCTGGTCGGGCATATCACTGGCGACATCCGCTTCAGCGATCCCCATTTTCATTCGCGCGAATTGA
>JAAXID010000206.1:0-6521 GCA_012270545.1 Anaerolineae bacterium
ACGCTATTCGGCGGCTGGGCGGCGAGACGACTCGGCGGCGGACTCAACGGAGATGCCTATGGCGCCATCTGCGAGTTGAGCGAGCTGGTCTGCCTGCTCTTCATCGGCAGCGTCTATGGCTAAACGGCTGATTTTCCTGCTGGGTGGCGCGCGCAGCGGTAAGAGCCACTACGCCGAATCCTGGGCGCGCGAGCATGGCAAAGACGTTCTATACGTCGCCACGGCGAAGGCTACGGACGCCGACATGTGCCAACGCATCGCCGATCACCGCGCCGCCCGTCCGCCGCACTGGCAGACGCTGGAAGCGCCAATCGATACGGCACAGCAAATCACCGCTTCCGCATTCACGTACGACACGCTGATTCTTGATTGCATCACCCTGATGACGAGCAACATCTTGCTTGACCTGCCGGACTCCGTTACGCAGACGGAAGCGAATCAAGCAGTTCTCCGCGCAGTCGACCGCTTGTTAAAGGCGCAAGCGCAATCCGACGCAATCTGGCTGGTGGTGAGCAACGAGGTAGGCATGGGCGTCGTGCCGCCGACACGTCTGGGCAATCTGTATCGCGATATGCTGGGTCGCGCCAATCAGCGGATCGCCGAGCGCGCCGATGAGGTACTGCTTATGGTGGCTGGGATTCCGTGGCGCTTGAAGTGAAGGACTAGATGTTTTTGAAGAAGTCGGGGTCGATTGTGACTTGTTCAACAATGACTTGCTTGGTCGAAACGCCGAGTGACAATTCTTTCAGCTTGTCAATGAGCTGTTCGCCGTCGACCAAATCTATTTCTGGCGCCCCATCGCGTGTGGCTTCACGTATCGCGGCAGGCGTATAATTGCCTGTTGTGATAATCAGACCTTTCTCAGTTCGCCCCGTCATCGCTCCGTGAAAATCGCGCACGACCCCCGAGCCAACTGCATTCTGCCAGCGCTTGCATTGAAACAGCACTTTAAAAGACAGAAACCCGCCGATGCGCACGACACCGATCCCGTCTATGCCGCCATCGCCGCTGCGCCCAGAAACCTCTACCTGAGTGAAACCGCTTTCGCGCAGTATCCGTTGGCAAAGACGCTCAAATTCTGAGGGTGGCATATTCGCAAGAACAGTGATCAACTCTTCGCGCCAAACATCTTTCGCTGCGATTTCATCACTCGCCACCAACTCTTCTTCTACGTGTCCATTGTCAGAAAAGCTTAAGACTTGACTTTGTTTCTTTTCTTGCCGCACCATTTCGTTGACGGCACGTATAACTTCCCGGCCATCAACTCTGGACACCGATAAACCCTTTTGCGTCAGCGTCCAAACGCCTCTGCTGGTGTTCTCCAAAAGCCCATAACGTTTAAGCCAAGTTCTTACCCAAGCCAGTCGATATGCGATGCGCGTTGGGCTGCTTATTCCAGGCTTATGTGGCTCGGCAATCTCTTCGTCAGTCAGCGCCAAGATCTGGGCGACTTTGTCATGGATTTCCTGGTTTGTTCCCGAACCGCCCAGAGCATGTAGAGCCTGTAAGCAAGGATTATAAAGCTCGTGGAAGGCAAATTTCCTCATGGAATTAATTTTAGAAGCTAGGATTATTGCAAGAGATAGATAATCAAAGCGGCGAGCGCAATTTGTGTCCCGATAAACCACTTGATCAGATCGGCTTTTACAGTAATTAGATCCGCTCGCAAGATTGCCAGATCCTCTTTTGTCGCTTGACTTGTACTCCGCTCTTCCAAAGCTGACAGACGTCTTTCGAATCCCAAGGCATCCGTATCCGCCATAGTCATGTCAATTGCTCCTGCCCACCTTGTGCCAAGATACAATGCCCACTATATCAGATCGTTAGAATACTGTCTAATGACATAACTTTCCCCTACACCGCCCCAAACCAGTCCCGATCAATCACCACCCGCTCGACTGTTACCTGCTCCGTCCGGACGCCCAGTTCCAGATCCTTCAGCTTGCCGATCAGCTCCTCGCCATCGATCAGCCGGATCTCCGGTGCTCGATCGCTGGCCGCCTTCAATTCCGCCTCCTGCGTGAAGCCCCCGGTCGTGATCAGCAATCCCTTGTCGGCGCGCCCGACCATGACTCCGCGGCGAAAATCGTCGACCTCGGCTGAACTGATGCGCCCACCCCCGCGGATGCAGCGAAAGGACACGCGGAAGGTCAGGAAGCCGCCACCGCCGAAGATGCCGATGCCCTCAATGGTGTCGTTGGCGCTGCTCAACTCGATTTGGCTAACGCCATCTTTTTCCAGCAGCTGGAGGATCAGCCGCTGATAGGCGTCGGTGGTCATCTGCTCCAGCGTATCAGTCAATTCATCGCGCCAGCCGGTCAGGCTTTCGATCAACTCCTGCGTGACGGCGCAGACTTCGCCCGCGCCCGCATCACCCTGCGCCACTTCCGTTTCTGTATCGGTCATCTGCATGCCATCTTCCTCGCTCATAAGATTCACCCTTTTTCGATTCCAAAACCAAGAAACTAACCGCGCGCCAGACTCGTCACCAGCAAGTCCAGAGCCAGCCGCGGCTCAATCCTGCCCGTCTTCATATCCTGGTCATAACGCTGCAGACGCTTCAGTATCGCGTCCAATTGCTTCGCGCTGAAACGCTGCGCCTGCGCCGCCAGCTTGCCGGCCACGTAGGGATGAACGCCGACGGCTTTTGCAACCGCCCCGCCTTGAGCGCCCCCGCCGCCGTCGAGGTGGTCGCACGTCATCGACAGCAGACGGAACTGCCGCACGATCATCGCGAACAAACCGAAGCCCGAATCGCGCGGATCATGCTGCAGCGATCGATGAATCAGCTCCAGCGCCCGCGAACCATCGCCCGTCGCCAGCGCGTCAACCATTTCGAAGACGTTCGCCTCCGGCACATAGGGCGTCAAGGCGGCGACATCTTCTTCGTCGATTTCGCGCTCGCCGTCAACGTAGCAGACCAACTTGTGCAGTTCGTTATCAGCGCGCAGCAGATCATCGCTGACCACAGTGGCGAGGGCCTGTGCCGCTTGCGTTGCGATCTCGGCGCCGTACTCTTGCTCGGCGCGCTGCCTAATCCAGTTGCTCAGGTTCTGCGGTTTCTTAAATTCGGCGATGTAACCGTTCTCCAGCGTCCGCGCCGCTTTGAGCACTCGATTGCCTTCGGACAGCGTCTCACGCTCCACCAGCGCCAGCCGCGCGAACGCCGGCAAGTTTGGCAGCTCCGCAATAAGCCGATCGGTCGCCGCCTTTCCCGCAGCCCCCGCCCCTCGGCGCGAAATATGGCTGATCAAGCCTTTGACGATCACAAGCCGCTTTTCCGCCAGGAAAGGCAAGGACTTTACCGCCGCCAGCACCTCAGCGGCCGGCGTCTGTGCGCCATCGAATTCCGAGCGGTTGAGATCGCCATCCTCGCCCAGCGCCTCCCGCATCCGCTCCAGAGCGGCGTCGCAGCTGATACTGTCATCACCGTGCAGGATGTAAAATGTCGGCGCGACGCTCATGCGGTGGCTATCCCTGACGCGTCACGACGCGATGCAGCGTCACCTGCTTACCATTGAAAGGCAGAGTCTTTGTGTCGCGCGTCACGCTGACCAGCTCCATCTCCCCAAGATCGCCCGCGGTAGTGAAATGCTTCTGCAAGCTCAAGCCCAGCGGCATCGACAGCAAAACGACCGCCATCATCGCTACCATCATCGTCGGAAAGCGCTCCCAACTCCGGCGAATGCCGCGCCCAGCGAAGCCAAAGAAAGCGACTACCGTCGCCAGAAAGCCGGTCGTCACCAGATTGGTGCCGCAGTTGGGATGAACCGCCAGCTTGTGCTCACCGGCTTTCATACGGCTCAGCGCTTCGACCAGCGCGCTCTCGACCTGCTCGGTCGGCACCTCGCCCAGCAGGACAAAGCCGCTGTCGCTGCTGCGCCCGGACAACTTGTAGTTGCGCCGATTCAGGATGTGAATGGTGGCATGCTCCAAGCCATGGTTGCGGCGGACGCGCAAGATGTAAGGATGCCGCGTCACCGGTTCGGCATATTCCGCCAACCGCTCCATCGGGTTCATGGCTATTCCTTTCCTGGGCTTTTAGCATCCCTTAACTTAACACAAAGCCAGGCGCCTTTCGAGAGCCTTATGCCGATACGGTCGCCACGGGCGCTTATGCTATAATGCCGGCATGCCATCCCAGCCAAAACCGCCCCACCCAATTTCACGTGTTTTCAGCTTGTTAAGCGCCGGCCCTAACGCCGTCGCGCTGCGCTGGATTGATCAAGTTTCGCGGAGGCGCACGGGCGTCCCCGTCTGGAAATTGAGCGCGATCACGCCGCAGCTATACGTCGGCGGCCAGCATTATCCGAACGGCTATCGCGCCATGCTCGAATACGGCATCACTGCCATCGTCAATATGCGGGACGAGCACAGCGACATTGAGAAGGGTATCGGCGGCGAGCGTCATCTGCATTTGGCCACGGTCGACAATACGCCTCCCTTGGTCGAAGATTTGAAAATCGGTGCCGCGTTCATTCAGGCGGAGATTGATCGCGGCGGCAAGGTGTACATCCACTGCGCAGTTGGCTGCGGCCGCGCCCCGACAATGGCCGCCGCCTACTTGATCTCCACCGGCCTTTCGCCCAACGATGCCTTGAAACGTATCAAGAAAGCACGGCCCTTCGTGCACCTCACGCGCAAACAGCGCGATGTCCTCGACGAGTTTGAGGCAGACTGGCGGGACAGCCGGCGCCAACCGCCAGGCCAAAGCTGATCACCACAGCCGATTGGCATTATGGAACGGCGTCCCGCCACGCGGAAACCCAGTTCCTTATTCGAGCCGTCGATCGCCGGCGTGAAATGGGCGTTGCCGTCTGACTTTTAGTGAAGGCATGCAAGCTTCTCGCACATGCCAACCTTGATTGACAGCGTCAAGTCCTTGCCATACAATGACCTGCGCCTTTTCCCGGATTGGGCAGCGCACATAGCAAAAGTGGACAACTCGGCAAATGATCAGCGAAAAAACGCTCGCCACACTCGAGCTGGACAAAATCTTGCAAGACCTCGCGTCCTACACCAGTTTCGGCGCCGGCGAAGAGTTCGCGCTCGAGCTTTTTCCCTCGACCGAGCTGGAAGAAGTGCAGCTGTGGCAGCGGGAAACGGCGGAAGCGGTCGCCCTGCTGGAAGAGCGCTCCAACATCACCGTGCGGGGCGCGCGCGATGTCCGCGAGCCGGTCATCAAGGCACAGCGCGGTGTCATCGTTGAGCCAAGCATCTTGCTCGATATCCGCTATACGCTGCGGCGCGGCACTACGCTGAAGCGCACGCTCGGGCGAATGGGAGCGACATTTCCCCTGCTTGCCGAGCTGGCGAACGAGATCGAAGAATGCCTTGAGCTGCAGAATACAATCGAAAAGACTGTCGACGACAATGCCGAAATCAAAGACACCGCCAGCGCCCGTCTGGCGATTATCCGCCGAGATCTAAAAGTCGCCTTCGAGCGCTTGCAGAACAAACTCAATCGCATCGTCAGCAATAAGGCGAACCAGGACAAGCTGCAAGAAGCGATCGTTACCATGCGCAACGGACGCTACGTCGTCCCCTTGAAAGCTGAGCACAAGGGCAAAATCAAAGGCATCTTGCACGACTCGTCGGCCTCCGGCGCCACCATCTTTATCGAGCCACTGGAAACGGTCGAGCTCAACAACAAGTGGCGCGAACTGCAGGTGGACGAAGAGAAGGAGATCCGCCGCATCCTGGCTGACCTCACCGAGGAGATCGCCGGCGAAAGCGAGCGCATCGCGCGCACAGTGCAGCTGCTGGGTTACCTCGATCTGACCTTCGCCAAAGCGCGCTACGCCATCGACCATAGCTGCGTCCAGCCGAAGATAGTTGGCATGCAGCCGCGGCCGAAGGGATCCGCCCATCCAGGAACAACCATTCATCTCAAGGCGGCGCGGCATCCGCTCCTGAAGGGGCAGGTCGTGCCGCTTGATCTCAGCTTTGATGATGACAGCTGGGTGCTGGTGGTCACCGGTCCCAACACCGGTGGCAAGACGGTCGCGCTCAAGACCGTCGGCTTAATCGTCATGATGGCGCAATGTGGCTTGCAGATTCCGGCGGACGAGGCGGCGCTCTCGGTCTTTCAAGGCGTCTTCGCCGATATCGGCGACGAGCAGAGCATCGAGCAATCGCTCTCAACCTTTTCTTCGCACATGACCAATATCATCGATATCCTCCAACACGCCGACCATCGTTCGCTTGTGATTCTGGATGAAGTCGGCGCCGGCACCGACCCAACCGAAGGCGCGGCATTGGCGCGCGCACTGCTCAATTGCCTCAGGAACAGTGGCGTCACCACCATGGTTACCACCCATCATCCCGAGCTGAAAGTCTACGGCGTGGAGACAGCGGGCGTGCGCAACGCCAGCGTCGAATTCGACCTGGAAACATTGCAGCCGACCTATCGCTTGATCGTCGGATTGCCCGGCCGCTCCAACGCCCTGGCGATCGCCGAGCGCCTCGGGCTTGACCCGTCAATCGTCGCTGACGCGCGCGGCATGGTCGCCAGCGAAGAT
>JAAXID010000206.1:6549-26717 GCA_012270545.1 Anaerolineae bacterium
GCGCGCCTCGACAATATCGAAGACGAGCGCCGTGATGTCATCCGCGCGGCGCGCCGCCATGCTGAAGATGATTTAGCCGACTTCAACAAACAATTGCGCAAAATGCGCAACGAAATGCGTTCGGCGGGCCTGCCGGCCGAGACGCTCAACGCGCTGAAAGCGGCCGCCGACAAAATGGCGAGCTGGACAAACGAGCCGCTGGACGACGCCGATGAAGTACAGCAGCTGGAAGATATCGATTGGCTGCCGCGCGTTGGCGATACTGTCTTTCTCGAGGCGCTCAATGCCGAAGGGGTCATCGCCGAGCTGGATGACAAAGCGGCGCAGGTGCAAGTCGGCGCCCTGCGCGTACGGGCGCGATTCAGCGACATGCGCAAACGGACGCGCAGCGAGAAACGAGCGGCGGAACGCGGCCACGTCCGCAAATATGAGCCGGCCGAAACACAGCTGCCAAAATCGGAATCGCCCGGCATGGAGCTGGATATTCGCGGCAAACGCGTCGATGAGGCATTGGAAATACTCGACCGCTACATTAATGCCGCCTACAACGCCGGCTTGCCCTTCGGCAGAATCATTCACGGCAAAGGTACGGGGCGCTTGCGTCAGGCCGTACGCGGCTACCTCAGCGAGCATTTGCTCGTGAGCAAAGTGACCCAAGGCCAGCAGCAGGAAGGCGGCGCCGGTGTCACCGTCATCCACATGGTGCCGATTACGTGAATCGTCGCGAGCCACACATTACAATCGTAGGGGCTACCTATCAGGTCGCCCGTCGTCCTTCAGTGCCATGACCGAAGACCGACAAGCCCTGTTCAGCGAGCGTTACGCCAGCGGCGAAACACCCTGGGATAGCGGCATCACCCCGCCTGAGATCGTCGAATTGCTTGCGGGGCTGCCCGCGGGCCGGGCGCTGGACCTCGGCTGCGGCACCGGTACCGTGATCCGGGATCTGCTTCAGTATGGCTGGCGCGCTGATGGCGTGGACTTCGTGCAAAGAGCGATCGACATTGCCGCCGCCAAGCTGAGTGAATTCGCCGCCGACACTCACCGACTTTTCTGCCACGATGTGACGCGCCTGAATGAATTGCCTGACTTGCGGAGCGATTACGGTCTCATCATCGACATCGGCTGCGGACATACGATCAGCGGAGCCGCGGTGTATAGCTACGCCAGCGCCATCGCCGAACGACTCGTCCCGGGCGGCGTCTTCATGCTCTACGCCAGCCATCCGCGTCCCGAATCGGCAGTTGGCTGGGCGCCGCGGCAGGTCGAGCGGGCATTTGCCCCGCGCCTTGATCTGCTGTGGGAACAGCGTGGCGCTGACCGAGCGATTGCCGCCCCGGCAAGCTGGTACAAACTGCGGAAAGCAGGAACGCATTCTCTATGATAAACTTAAACTTAGCAACTATGGACGAATCTAAGCCATGAGTCTACGACTATTCTCACTGGTTATCTTGTTTCTGCTGCTAATTGGCGCTAGCGGTTACGCAATTGGCGTGTTCATGCAAGCGCCTGATGATGAAATGGTAGCGCTTCGGGGAGGGGCGCCAGGCACACAGCGAGCCCCGGCGCCGCTTTCGCCTGCAGACGGCAGTGAATTCGTCGACTCGGGTATCGTGCTCGAGTGGTCATGGGCGGGAGGACTGGCGGCAAATCAGCGATATGCCTTGCGGATCTGGACGGACGACAAACCATTTCGGGAAATCTGGACGGTTGACACCAAGGTCTCGGTCCAGCAGATTATCGACAGCTTCAGCCTGGATCTTGGCAAATTCTATTGGCGGGTCACCGTGATCAATGTCGACAGCGACGGTGTCTACATAAGCGCGGGCAGTGAATGGAGCGAGGTCGTAGTCTTGCAGCGTCTTCGGCGAGAGCGGATTCCTGCGAAACCATATCACGAGATGTCGGCGACCGCGAAACAGTTTCACGACCTCTATCTGGGCGCCTCGGAACTCATCGACGCCGTTCATATGTTCGTTAATCAGAATAGTCTCACGAACAAACAGTTGAATTATGCCCCCGACTTCAGCGATGCCGTCCAACTCATGTATGACCATTCCCGAGGTTTGACCAGTGAAATGCCTCGGTTACAGTGCGATGGCCGTTCAACCGCTATGCTTACGATCCTTAAGGAGCTCGGTATCGAGAGCAGGCTGGTCTTCTTATACATGTCCGAACCTGGCTGGCTAAACCAGCACACTGTTCTGGAGATATTCAATCCTGATACCCAATACTGGCAAGTGCATGACTTGAGCAGAGATGTTTACTACGTCGCCGCTGAATCAGACGTGCGCGTCGACGCAGAAAGTATGTTGTTTGGCACTCATAACAACATACTCGGCTGTCCGATAGCAGGCGGATCCTGCAGCACCGACCTGAGCGCCTCCGGTCTCGGTTACTTCGGCGCAATGAGATACGGATTCACCTACGAGGTATGGGTCAATCCGGACCGATTCGACCTGTCGGCTCGTTTTGAGGGGCAGGACAACAAAAACCTGGCGGAGTACATCGGCGACGGTCATCCGCAGCGCGTTACAATTCGTATGGACAGTTGGCTTGATTTGAATTGACGCAGATTAGCGAGAGTATTACGCAAATCATACCGCGCTCGAAGTGGTGGTGGCTCGGTCTCGTTTTGCTGCTGCTGCTGGCATCGTGGCTGTATCTGCGCGGCTACAATGTCAGCTTGCCCTATATTGACCATAACGACGAACCGCAGCATCTAATAGCGGCGCAGCACATTGTCGACTTTGGTCATGAGAATGGCGTACACGACCAGTACCCGCCGGGCACGAAGATGCTGACATACGTACTGCTGAAGCACGTAAAGCCAATCGAGGCGCATCATGTCACGATGCTGCCGGCGCTGCGGCTGATTACAATTACCGCCTGGATGCTCGTTATTGTATTGGTCGCTCTGCTCGGCGCGATGGTGGCGCATCCGCTGACCGGGCTGATGGCGGCGGCGATTTGGATCGTCAATCCCTGGGTCGTCGAGCGGGCGCATTGGCTGCTGCCGGATGGCTATTTGACGTTATTCACGCTGCTGGCAGTGTGGCTGGCGCTCGTTAGCTATTTTCACGGGCGGCGCAGTTTTAGCACGGCGGCGGTCTATAGCATCATGCTGGCGATTGTCTTCAAGACGCAGGCGATTTTTGTCGCGCCTATTGTCATTCTCATGCCGTTGCTGAATTGGTGGCGGATGCCAGCTTGTCGCAAAGAGGCCTGGCGGCAGACTCTTTGGAACTGCATCCGTTTTGCCGTGTTTCTGTTTTGGCTGCTGTTGATATACCCAACACTGGAAGCGGACCAAATCGTTTATGTTTCGAAGTCCTATAGCGATATTTCGCTTCCTTCGCTGGAATCGGCTTGGGCGAGTCTAAATAATTGGCTGCGGACATTCCAGTCGCGAGAGAGCTGGCTGGCGATCGCCATTGCCGGCTGTCTGCTGTGGCGCTATCGCCAGCGGGTGAATGCCGTTGCGCTTTTTGCGGTGGTAATGGCCGGGCTGGCTTGGCTGCTTGGCATGAGTATGATCGGCTATCAACACTACCGACATTATTTCGCGGTCGGCGCAATTGTCGCGCTCCTTTACGCCTGCAGCCTCACCGCGTTGCTTTATGCTGGGCAAGAGGCGCTGTCGCGGCTGAAAATGCCGTCATTGTCACAACGACTGCGCCGGCTGGTTGTTCCCTGCGCGCTCCTTGTATTTTTGGTGACCCGTCTGCTGCCCTCATATCACAGGTCGGATGCGCTGGCGCATAACTTCACCCTCCACGACCGCCGCAACGACCTCATGTCCTACATGGATGCGTCCCTGCCGCCGGGCAAGTACATCACAGACAGAGATGGTCCCAACCACAAGGTATTCAACCGGTCATGGGGAGGTTATACCGGCCTGCACGACTATCCGCTGGCGCGCACACTGCGTGATCTGCCAGAAGAATCTCTGGAATCCTGGCGCCAAAATGACGCCGTCTACGCCATCATGCCCTACCCCAAGAACGCGGAAGACCCGCATATCTACTTTCCCGATGAGACCGTCCTGCTCAAAAGCTATCCGCCCGATCCCAGTTTCCGCGGTCCAAGCATGGTTGTCCTGCGCCTCTATCCCATGCAGAACAAAAGCGACGGGCAATTGGGTCCGATTCGACTCGTCGGCTACGACATCAACCGCACGCAATTTGCCGCTGGCGAAGACATCGTATTGCGCCACTACTGGGCTGCGGAAAATCCGACGGCTTCCATCCATCACGTCTACAATCACCTCATCAACGAAGTCGGCGAGACCGTCGCCCAAGTGGATTATGTGCCGCTCTGGGACGATCGCCGGCCAACAACAACATGGGATGACCCCGCCGAAATTTTGCTCGGCCGCGAATTCACCTTGAGCCTGCCGCCCGACCTGCCCCCGGGCCGCTATCAGCTTATCAGCGGCCTGTACGACCCCGTGACATGGCAGCGCTTGATGTCTCCCGACGGAGTCGATCACATCGACATCGCCGACATCACAATTACGCAACCTGAAGTCTAGTCCAAACGGGCTAACGATTCCCACTCTGTTACAATTTCAAATCCCCTAATTCCACTATAATTGATGGTCGAGCCAAGCTTTGGTCAAACTGGCCGTCATGCGTTTACTCATCCTGTTTCATCTCATCGCCATCCTGTTTCTCGCCAGCTGCGGCGCAGGGGTTGAGCAATCCGCCCGCCCTCTGCCCACGGTCGCGTCCGAGCCAAACGCCGGAGCCGACCTCGAATCCGCCGACGAGGTGGCGCGGCGCTTTCTCGACGCCTGGCAAGACGGCGATTTCGCTGAGATGCATGGCTTGCTGACCTTCCGTAACCGTGAGCTGACGCCCCTTGACGAATTCCGCGCCGCCTATCAATTGGCGAGCGACAAGCTGACGCTGGAACGCATCGAATACAGGCCGACTAACCTGACAGGCGAAGAGCGCGTGCTGGCGTTCCAATACAACATGACCTTCCATACGCGCAGCCTCGGCCGCTTCACCGACGCCAAACGCAGCCTCCATCTGGTGATTGACCCGCAAGTGGGCGGCTGGCGCATTGCCTGGTCGCGGGCCGATATCTTCGCCGAAATGGGCGAGGGCGCGCGGCTCGTTTTCGAGGCGCAGATTCCCAGCCGCGCCAATATCTACGATCGCAATGGCGAAGCGCTCGCCGATCAAAACGGCCGCATGGTGCGCGTCCTGGCGAATAACGGACGCATCCCTGACCGCGACGTCTGCTTTCAGATACTGGCCGAATCGCTGGACAAACCCTTAGAAGAGATCGCCGACTTGTTCAACGTGCGCTCGCGATCTGACTGGATCGTAGACGCCGGTCTCATAGAGCCGGCTGTCTTCATCAAGAACAACGACCTGATGAAGGCTTATTGTGGCGCCGAGTTCAGGCAGCAGCCGACGCGCCGCTACGTTCAGGGGGAGCTCCTGCCTCATATCATCGGTTATGTCGGTTATCCGGATGCGGCGCAGATACCCGCGCTGGAAGCCATCGGCTTCAACGCCGAGACGATCATCGGCAAAGGGGGTGTTGAGGCGAGCATGAACGATACCTTGGCCGGGCGCCCCGGCGGACGCCTGTCGCTCGTCGCGCCGGATGGCCGCCGCCTCCGCGTGCTAAGCGAAGTTCGCTCCCGCATCCCCGAAAGCCTTTGGCTCACAATCGATGCTGACTTGCAGGCGGAGGTCGCGCGTCTGCTGATGAGCGCTTACGAAAGCAGCCCCTGGTCAGAAAATTCCCAGGGCGCGGCAGTCGTCATCATGGACGTCAACAACGGGGAAATCCTGGCGATGTACAGCCATCCGACCTATGACAGCAACATCCTCAATCCCTTCCCGACAACAGGCCGCGACGGGGCAATTGAGAGCCTCGAAGCCATCGTCGAAGACGAGCGCAAGCCTCTGCTTAATCGGACGACGCAAGGGGCATATCCCACCGGCTCGGTCATGAAAGGCCTGACCGCCATCGCCGCGCTGGAAAGTAGCGTATACGACGAGACCACGCGCTACAACTGTACCGGCAGTTGGGCATACGGCGCCGATGTTCGTTATGACTGGCTGCGCGGCGGCCATGGCATCATGTCCGTGCAGACCGGCGTCACCAACAGTTGCAACCCCTTTTTCTACCAGGCCGGTTTTAGCTTGAATGCGCGCGACCCCTGGCTGCTGCCATCCTTTGGGCGGCTGTTGGGCTTGGGTCAACTCACTGGCATCAATACGGTGCCTGAAGTCGCCGGCATCCTCCCGACACCGGATAACATAACCAGATACACCGGACTCCCTTGGTCTTATGCCCATGCGGTAAACATGTCCATCGGCCAGGGTGAAGTACAAGCCTCTCCCCTGCAAATGGCGCGCCTTTACGCCGCGATCGCCAACGGCGGCTACCTCTTGCGTCCACATCTAGTGCGCGAAAGGGGCATCCTCGATCAGCGCAGCCGCATCGCCGAACGCGATGTCATGGTAGACGCCCAATTCGACCCGGCCAATCTCGCCATCGTCCGCCGCGGCCTGTGCGATGTCGTTAGCTCATACGCCGGCACAGCCGCCCATCAATTTTACCGCTCGCCTCTGCTGGATGTGGGAGTCTGCGGCAAGACGGGCACCGCCCAGGTCCCCGGTGAGGACGATCTTCCGCACAGTTGGTTCATCGCTTTTGCGCCGGCCAAGGAGCCGCAGATCGTCATCGTCACCATGGTGGAGAATGCGGGCGACGGGTCGGCAGTTGCGGCGCCCCTGACGCGCGATATCCTCGAATATTATTACTTCGGGGCGTCTTGAGTCAGGCGGCTGCCATGGCTTGGGCAGCAAGAACAATAAGCGCTTCAACTACCAGCAATACAATATATAAGCGCTGCACGCGCATATCGTGCCAACGCTTGAAGTAGTGGTTGATGCAATAGATGATGATGACCAGAAAGATGATGCCACCGACCAGCAACCAGACGTTCCGCAGCGTTGCAAAGGCGTACTTGGCCTGCACCGTATCGCCCATCGCTCCCCATATCACCTGGGCGCCGATCGTCAGCACGATCTCCAATGAGGCGAAAAACGAAACCAGCGCCAGGGCGACGGCAGCCGCCAGCAGGGCGAAGTTGATCACCATGTGCAAAAGCCAGAGACACCCATATGAAAACGTGTGCTGTTCTTTATTCATAACCTCATCATTTGGGATGTTGTCCCGTTTCGCCTTCATCATACCGCCGTCGACTGCCTGCGCACTAATCTGATGTTACCTAAAGCCGCGCGCTATTCCAACGGGAAGTAGCCAAAACACGCGCAATTCTTCATATCCAGGCACTGCCCAATCGGCGCTGAAAGTGGCAGACCTGAACTTGTAAACGAATCGGCTTTTCGGTAGAATTGTGATAATTTTAACAAGCGGAATCATTCAGCAAATGAATCATTCCGCGGCTCTTGCGCCAACGCGCCGTCAAACGCCAAAGGAGCAAGTTTCCCCTCGCGTTCGCGGCACTGGAAACCAGGTGGTAGTCCCGTATGGATAACTCGCGTTCCAGAAGCCCATCGATCAGCCCGGCAGCGGTCGTCGTTACGGCGGTCTTCTTGCTCGTCAGCGTCATCGGCATCAACTGGTTCACGACCTTTGTGCCGCTGGTGCTGCCCGATCAGGCCTCGGCTGAATCCAAGAGCGTCGATGAGCTCTTTTACATCCTGATGATCATCGGCGGCGTGGTCTTCTTCCTGATACAGGGCATGCTGCTGATATCGGTGATCGCCTTTCGCGCTCGCCCCGACGATCAGGGCGATGGCCCCACCTACCACGGCAATCCCTTACTGGAGATCATCTGGACGATCATCCCCGCCATGGTGGTCGTCTTTTTAGCGGTGGTGAGCTTCAACATCTGGACGCAGAATTCCGAACCAAAAGCCTCCGTCAACATGGTAGAGGGCCACAGTATACAGATCAACGTCACTGGCGCGCGCTATGCCTGGACGCATCAATATATCACCGAACGCTTCGACCCTGATGGCGGTCAAATCGTCATAAACAGCGGCCCCAACTTGCACACCTACATCGGCCAAAATGTCGACTTGACCCTGCAGACGCAGGATGTCATCCATTCATACTGGGTGCCGGCAATGCGCGTCAAGCAAGATCTACTGCCCGGCGATCCGGCTCAGGGCGGCCGTCCCACTGAGTTGCGCTTCACGCCCGTACGCGTTGAGGGCCGCTCCTACCCCGCCGAGTACCCCATTGTCTGCGCGGAACTCTGCGGCGACGGACATGGACGGATGCGCGGCGCCGTCATCGTATATGAAGACGAAAGCCAATTCCTCGATCTATTCTACGAGCCCGCCATCCACGCCATTCTCAATCCGCCGGCCGATCCGGTGCTGCGCGGCGAGATAGAAATTCAGAACTATATCTGCAACAGCTGTCACATTCTGGATAGCCTGGGCTGGACCGCCACGACCGGCCCATCGCTGAATGGCATCGCCGAGCGCGCCGGTGAGCGTGTGCCCGGGCAATCGGCGGAAGAATACATCGCCACCTCCATCTGGAATTCGGGCGCTTTCCGCGTCCCCGGTTACGATCAGCAAATGGCCGCCTTCGGTCCCGATGTCATGGAGGTCGCCAATATCATGTCGCCCGAGCAACTCTATTCGATAGTGGCTTATCTCTGTACGCAGGGCGAACAATCCGACTGCGACATGGAAAAGGCCAGCATCGCCATCCCCAACGCCATCCAAACCGTCTTCGGCTACCAGGTCGATATAACCTTTGGTATGAACGGTGACGATGATGAAACCGTGCCTGAGGTAGACCAAGAGACGGACACTGAGACCAATGGCGAAAGCGACGATTCTGCGTAAGTGGACCGGAGAAGAACACAATCACGAGATTTGCGCTCGTCAAACGATTAGACAAGGACTGGAGTGAGAAGGCGCAATTATGGCAACAATCGCCGTCCCCTTAGGGGCACAGGGAGAAGGACAGGAAGCTGAAGCCGTTCGGCGCCCGGCTTTAAGCGACTACCTGCGCTGGAGCGTCGATCATAAGATCATCGGCGTGCAATATGGCGTCAGTTCCTTCCTCTTCTTCATCATCGGTGGGGCGATGGCGATGCTCATTCGCCTCGAGCTGTGGACGCCCGACCTCGATGTCATGGTTTCGGGCGCCGCTTATAACAGCCTCTTCACCATCCACGGCACCATTATGATCTTCCTATTCATCATTCCGATGTGGGCCGCCTTCGGCAATTTCGTCGTGCCGCTGCAACTCGGCGCGAAAGATATGGCATTCCCCTGGCTGAATGCCTTCGCCTTCTGGCTGATCCCGCCGGCCGCCGTCGTCGTGCTGTTGGGCTACTTCGTCAGCCCGGCCGAAGCTGGCTGGACCTCCTACCCGCCGCTGTCAACTTTGTTCAGCGGAGACGGGCAGACGCTCTGGGCATTGGGCGCGCATCTGCTCGGCATCTCATCCATCATGGGCTCAATCAACTTTATCGTCACGATCTTCAACATGCGGCCGCCGGAGATGACCATCTGGCGCATGCCCTTGCTCTGCTGGGCGGTCCTGGCGACCAGCATCATCGCGGTCATGGCTACGCCCTTCCTGGCCGGCGCGCTCACCCTGCTGCTGCTCGATCGCGTGGCCGGCACCACTTTCTTTGACGCCGCCGGCGGTGGCGATGTGCTGCTTTGGCAGAATATCTTCTGGTTCTACAGCCACCCGGCCGTCTATATCATGGTCTTGCCCGGCATGGGCGTGCTCAGCGAGGTGCTGTCAGTTCACAGTCGAAAACCGGTCTTCGGTTATCGCATGGTCGGCTTGTCGAGTATGGGCATCGCCTTCGTTGGCTTCACCGTCTGGGCGCACCACATGTTCACCAGTTTGCAGCCCGAGCTGCGCATCCCCTTCATGATCACGACCATGATCATCGCCGTGCCCACCGGCATCAAGATGTTCAGTTGGCTTGGCACGATATGGGCGGGCAAAATCCGCTTCACCAGCGCCATGTTATTCGCGCTTGGTTTCCTGTCGCTCTTCGTCATCGGCGGCATCAGCGGCGTCATGCTGGCGGCGCTGCCCTTCGACATCCACGTGCATGACACTTATTTTGTCGTCAGCCACTTTCACTTTGTGCTCTTCGGCGGCAGCGTTTTCGCCGTCTACGCCGCCCTCTATCATTGGTTCCCCAAGGTCACCGGACGAATGATGAATGAAGGCTTAGGCCGAATCCACTTTGCATTCACCTATTTCGGCTTCCTGTTCACATTCTTCCCCATGCATGTTGTCGGCATGTTGGGCATGCCGCGGCGCGTCGCCGTCTATGTGGACGCCTTCCAGCCCTGGAATCAGCTGATCAGCTTCTCCGCCTTTGTGCTCGGTTTTTCAACCTTCATCGTCATCTTCAACGTCATCAAATCCTACTTCCATGGCCCCATCGCCGGCGCCAATCCCTGGCGCGCGCTGACGCTGGAGTGGCAGACGACTTCGCCGCCGCCAGCCACCAATTTCGTCGATGACCCGATTCCTTTTGAAGACCCCTACGGCTACGGCACCGAAGCGTCCGCCGCCTATCTGGAAGTGGTGGATGAGGCTTTCAGCGGTGGAGCGCCCGCCGGCCGCGGCAGTCATTGAGGCGGAACTGAGTTTCAGTTGGAGACAAGCGGCAAACGAGCTATGACCAGCTACGTTGATAGACAGCAAAAGCCAAAACTCGGCGGACGCAGCGAAGCCGACATGCGTTTGAAAAACAATCGCCTGGGCATGACGATCTTCCAGATCAGTTGGATCATGGTTTTCCTGGCGCTGATCATCGTCAATTGGCAGCTGCGCTTCAGCTATTCCGAGTGGCCGCCGGCCGGCGTCGCCCCCTTCGATCCACTGCTTCCCTCCGCCGCCACCTTGGCGCTACTGCTCAGTTCGGTTTTGGTCCGCCGGGGCTTGCAGACGCTGCGACGGAATCGCGCAGGTGCTTTCCTGATGCACTGGCGCGGCGCGCTAGTGCTCGGCGTCGCCTTCATGGCCATCATCATTTACGAATTCGCATCGGTCTCCGACGCCGCCATGGCCACGCAGTATGGCGTCACGATGCGCTTGATGACCGGCTTTCACTTCCTGCACGCGCTGGCGATTATGGCGATTATGGCGCGCGTTTATCGCAGCGGGGCAGCGGGCAGCTATAGCGGCGATGAGCGTGATTCCTGGGCGGTCGAAGGCAGTGCCAAACTCTGGTATTTCGTCACGCTGGCCTGGATCATGTTCTATGTCGTACTGTACTGGATCCATTGAGCGGGTCCGCCTGTACGCCCAGTGAGGGAAAGCGATGGTAAACTTGGCTCGATCAATTCGTAAGGGAGTAGCGCTGAATGGATAAACCAGGCCTCTCCAGGGCGATTCCCGCGCTGATAATAGGCTTTATCGCGTCGCTGGCATTCGTCTACGCGGTGCGCGTCTTGCAGAATATGGAACCCGTCTGGATGAACGTCGATTCCAGCGAGGGAGCGCAAGTCGGCATGGTGCTGGCGGCCTTCGTCTCCATGGCGACCTTCATGTGGGGCGTCGGCGCCTTCGATCCCAAAATGAGCGAGCATGGCGATCATGCCGACGAACATGAAGAGGAAGCGCCGGAGAAAGACTTCACCTTGCGCACGGACGGTCTCGTCTTCCGTTTCGGCAAATGGCTCTGGGATTTGACCTGGCGCATCATTAATGACTCGCCCAAACCCTGGGTCTTTCCCTACCAGAATGTCAGCTTCTTCCTGATCAACTGGATCGTAAACGTCATCTGGTTCTTGATCTGGTTCATCTTTGGTTTCACCCTCTGGCGCGTTCTGCTGATGCTTATCGCCGGCCTCCCGGGTACGCTCGGCGCGTTGCTGTTGACCGTTTCCTGCCTCTGGCAAATGATGGCTTTCTACGCCGGGCAGCTTTTCTTGGTGCTGACCATCGCCGTCATCACGACAGTTGTGCTGTTCACCTTCGCACTGCTGCCACATGGCTTGGGCTTGCAAATCGCCACCGAGCCGAACGCCGATTTCTTCGCCAATGGCTTCGGCGATTTCGTCATTCCCATTCAAGATCTGCTCGGTCTCGTCTTGCCGCCCGATGACTTCGCCAATCAGACGATAGAAGGCGCCAGTCAATTCACCGTCTTGCTGGGCTTCATTCTGATTATCTTCGTATCGCTGGCGCTGGCCGCCGGGGGGATCGCGGTATTCTTCTATCTGGCGCACCGCGGCGTTAGCGAAGTCAAGGAATACGAACCGACCGATGGCGAGCGAACGCAAATTCTGCCGATCCGGGAAGCGGGCAAGATCGCCGGCGGCGTCGTAAACGTCATCCGCGCCATCCCGCGGGCTATCGGCTACCAGAAATAGACTGAGAGAAACAGCATGGCAGAACTGACAGCCAGTCACCTACCCGCGGCCGCCCACGACGATCACGGCCACATGAGCGAAGAAGAACAGAACAACAATATGAAGCTCGGCGTCTGGCTCTACCTGGCGTCGGAAATCGTCATCTTCTCAATCATGATCGTCGGCTACATCATCTTTCGCATCAATGAAAAAGACATCGTGGCGCAAGCGCATGAAGAACTCGGCGTTGGGCTGGTCACCGCCAATACCTTCGTCCTGCTGGCGAGCAGTTTCTTCATGGTGATGGGTTTGCGCGCCATGCAGCAGGGTAATCGTCCGGGCATGCTGCGCTGGATCGGTTTGACCGCGCTAGGCGGCATCGTTTTCCTCGGCGGGCAATACATCGAATACAGCGAGCTGGCGCACTTGGGCATCGTGCTCGGCTTCGACACCGCATCCGAATGGAGCACCTTCGGCATGCGCTTTTACGCGCCAACTTTCTTCCACGGCGCGCATGTCTTCGTCGGCGTGCTTTGGGCGCTGGAAGTGATGCGGCGCGGCGCCAAAGGTCGCTACGACAACAACCCCATCGGCATCGAGATGTTCGGCCTATACTGGCACTTTGTCGATGTCGTCTGGATCATGCTGTTCACCCTGATCTACCTGGTATAGGAGCGGGACCAATGGCAGAAGCGATGCGCCACGAAGGTGAACACCATAGCAACACTGTCCATCTCCTCGGACGCGCGGTTACGGTGGAAGGCGGCGTCTACACGGTCGTATTCGGCGGCCTGGCTGTGCTGACCGTGATCGAAGTCCTCAGCGCCGAATTCCTCAAAGGCGCCATCCATGACGCCCCGGAAGCCGCCGTTACGCTGCAGGCGATCAAAGCCGTTCTGCTGCTGGGCATCGCCATCATCAAGTCGAGCCTCGTCATCTGGTTCTATATGCACCTCAGAAGCGAGAAACCGCTGATCGCCGTCGTCATCCTCTTGCCACTGCTGATCGCCGGCTTGTCAATCATGTACCTGCTTGCGATTCCGCCCTCGGGCTACGGCATTTGAGCGTTTACCCGACTGACAGCCACTTTAATGTCTGCCTGTGCCGTATCTAAACTTGAGTCATAGTTAGTAGGGAACTAATGGCCGTGGACTGGCGAAAACAGCAATTGACGATTGATGATGTGCGCGATTGGCCGCATCACCCAGAAAATGAGTTTTGGGATTTCGAACTTATTGAAGGCGAAGTGATTCCGCGGATTCCTCACGCTTATGCTCAAGGCGTTTTAGCGGCGAATATCGCATTTCATCTGGCGGCATACGTCGAACATTCAGACGCTGGATTCTGTACAATTGGATCGGGATACTATCCAGCCGGGGCGAGCGACACCTTGGTCGCCCCCGACGTGGCTTTTCTAAGCCATGCGCGAAATCCTGATTCTCCCCCGGATGAGTGGGTGCCAGCCTTGCCAGATTTAGTAATCGAATTGCTTGAGCCTTGGGATGAGCTAGCGGAAGCAAGATGGAAAGCCGAAGTGTACTTGCGCAAAGGGACGAGCCTTTTTTGGCTAGTGCGCCCGGCGGAGCGAGGGATTGATGTTAGCCGTATGGACGCGGATGGCAGTATACAAACGGAGTTTTCCAGAAAAGAGGACAAGCTCAGCGGCGAAGACATCCTGCCCGGATTTCAGTTAGACGTAAGCAAGATATTCGCTGTCATCAGCGACTAGCGCTGTTCGATTCAATCCTAATGCAAAGGTGAAATCCATGCCAGTCGACATCGTCCTACAAGAGGGCACGCGCACTACAATCAATGTGCGCCATCATCAATGGCATGTCGATGAGCCGGCTGAAGCCGGTGGCAGCGACACCGCGCCCACCCCCGGCGAGATGATGCTGGGCGCCCTTGGCTCGTGCATGGCGATCACCTGCCGGCTCTACGCCGAGCGCAAAGGCTGGGACTTGCAGCGCGTCGAGGTCAAACTCGATTATGAGCGCTTCAAAGGCAGCGATTACCCGAGCCATCAAGGAAACGACGCCTTCGTTCATGAAGTGCGCGAGGCGCTAGTGTTTCACGGCGACCTCGACGAAAAACAGCACAGGCGCCTGCGCGATATCGCCGGCAAATGCCCGATCCACCGACTGCTCGAGTACCCCACCTATTTCGTGGAGCTGGCGCAGGAGTAACCTTCCTCAGCGCCGATGCGCGCGGATCCAGCCGCCGCGTATGAACTCCGAGCGCTCAACGGTCACGAATGCATCTTCTTTAATATCACGGATTATCTTCAGCGCCTGATTCAGATCGCGGCGATGAACGACGATTTGCAACTCCTCGACCTCGCCGCGCGCACCTTCGCCCATGATTTCGGTTACGCCGTGCCCACGCTCGCGTAAAGCCAGCGCTATCTTGTGCGATACTTCGCGCGTGGCGATGACCGTCACGCTCTCATAGGCTTTGACGAAACGATTCTCCACCTGCATGCCGACTACGCCGCCAACGGCGAAACCGAAGACATAAGCGGCCAGATTCGGGATATTGTTCAAATCGGTGATGACTTGCCCAGCGGTATAGGCAAAGAGCAGCGACTCCAACGAGGCAAAGGCAAAACCCCACACGCGCTTTTCGCGTGACACCAGTATCAGACGGACGGTGCCGATGACGTTGTTGGTGACGCGCAGGACAAATATGAGTACGGGCAGGAAACCAGGGTCGAGTAATGTCATAGTGAAGGCTAACGATTTCTTAATTACGCTTCTCATTTTAGCAGAATCCCCAGTGCCCATTACGCTTACCCTACTCAAAATCGCCCGGCTATGGTCAACTGAAAACGCCCGGCATAGCTGACCCGGCGAAGAAAGCCCATGTCCCACAGTCCCAAGGCGCTGCTCGATAGCTACGATATTCTGCCCAAGAAGAGCCTCGGGCAGAACTTCATGCACGACCCGAAGGCGCTGGAAAAAATCGTAGCGGCGGCCGAGCCGCAATCTAGCGACACAATAGTAGAAATCGGCGCCGGCACTGGCGCGCTGACCGAGCTGTTAGCCAGCGCAGCCAATCAGATCTTCTCGATCGAGGTTGACCAGCGCCTGCGACCGCTCCTCGAAGAACGCTTCGATGACACCGCCAATGTCTACCTCGTCTTCAAGGACATTCTCAAGACGGATGCCGCCGCCCTGGTTGGCGCCGAAGATTACATCGTCGTCGCGAACGCGCCCTATTACATCAGTTCGGCGATTCTTTGGCATTTTCTCGAATCGCGAAAGCCGCCGCGGCGCATGGTCATGACCATGCAATATGAAGTGGCAGAACGCGTCGTCGGCGTCCCCGGGGCGATGAACCTGCTATCGATCGCCGCGCGGTTTTACGGCATGCCACGTATCGTGAGCAAATTCGGTCCCGCTGTCTTCTGGCCGCGCCCCAATATCGACAGCGCCATCCTTCGCATCGATACGCACGAAGCGCGCCCGGCGCAGGTGCCTTCCTCTGAGCTATTCTTTCGCGTGGTCAAGGCCGGTTTCAGCATGAAGCGCAAGCAGCTAAAGAACGCGCTTTCCGCTGGCTTGCGAATCAAAGCGTCGGCCACCCGCGACCTGCTCCGCGCCGCCGACATCGATCCGCAGCGCCGCGCTGAAACCCTGTCGCTGGCGGAGTGGGCGCGCCTGACGCAAACAGTGGCGGAAGCAACACCGTGTTCTGATGAAAGGCTTACGCCGCCGTAGGAATTCGGCAAGAAATTGCGTCCATACTATAAGCAATCATCTTAAGTAGAGGGATTCAAATCATGAGCGTGGAAGTCGCAACATTGGGAGGCGGGTGCTTCTGGTGCGTGGAAGCCGTCTACAATCAGCTGATCGGAGTCGAGTCAGCGATCTCGGGCTATATGGGCGGTCATGTCGATAACCCCAGTTATGAGCAGGTCTGCACAAAGACCACTGGACACGCAGAAGTAGTCAACATCAGCTTCGACACTGACGTCATCAGCTTTGAAGATATCCTGAATATCTTCTTCACCATTCACGATCCAACGACGCTGAACCGGCAGGGCAACGATGTCGGACCGCAGTATCGCTCCGGCATCTGGTACCACAGCGATGAACAGAAGGGCATCGCTAAAAGGACGATTGCGCGCATTGAAAAGGAAGGGCTCTATCGCGATCCAATCGTCACCGAGATCACGCCAGCGAGCGTCTTCTGGGTGGCCGAAGCCTACCACCAGGATTACTTCGTCAACAATCCACGCTCGGGTTATTGCGCTTATATCATCGCGCCCAAAGTTGCCAAGTTCCGCAAGCAGTACTTCGAACGGCTGAAGCAATAGCGAAGTTCGCGACACAATGTAGGGGCAACTTACCAGGTTGCCCACGTGTATAAAGAAAAAGGACGAGCCACCGACTCGCCCGTACACACTTGAGGTTGCGGTAATATTGAGCGAGCCACCAGCTCACCCATACAGTCTATTGCGTTACAAAATCGCCTAGTTTATGGTCGACTCCACACGAACGCCCGGCCCCATGGTCGAGGTCAGCGTCATGCGGCGGACGTAAGCGCCCTTCTGTGATTCGGGCTTGGCCGCCTGTATCGCATCCACCAAGGTTTGCAGATTCTCCGCCAGCTGCTCCTGCGTGAAGCTGGATTTGCCGACGGGAATGTGAAGGTTGCCCGTGCGGTCGTTGCGGAACTCGACCCGTCCCGCCTTCAATTCACTGATCACAC
Organism: Anaerolineae bacterium; assembly: GCA_012270545.1. Lineage (GTDB taxonomy): Bacteria > Chloroflexota > Anaerolineae > Aggregatilineales > Phototrophicaceae > UBA6055. Next base: position 23,616 of record JAAXID010000206.1, read on the forward strand.
GCGGGATATCTGCCGGCGGCACGACCGTTCCGGCTTTGGGGTTCGGCATCAAGCCGCGCGGACCCAGAATGCGAGCGATGGGACCAATCTTGCGCATCATCGGCGGCGTAGCGATGGTCGCGTCAAATTCCAGCCAGCCATCATTGCGAATCTGGTTGATCACCTCGTCGCTGCCGATGACATCGGCGCCGGCCGCCAGGGTCGCCTCTTCTTGGCCCTCTTCGACAAAGGCCAGAATGCGGATCGTTTTGCCGGTGCCATGCGGCAGCATCACCGTCGTTCGGATCTGCTGATCGCTGTGGCGCGGGTCAATCCCCAGCCGGAAATGCACCTCGATAGTCTCATCGAACTTCGCTTTGGCGTTATCCTTCACCAGCTTCAGCGCCTCTGCCATCGGGTAATACCGCTGCCGATCAAAGGTCTTCAGCGCGTCTTTGTATCGCTTTCCCATGCTCTTCTCTCCTCGTGGTCGGCGGGCGGGGCGCCCTCCCACAATGTCAATGCAATCTGCGTAAACCTGCGCCACACGTTTGTTTGCCGCGCAGCGCAGTTATTCGGAAACCTTAATGCCCATTTGACGGGCGGTGCCCTCAACCTGGCGCATCGCGCCTTCTATGTCGATAGCGTTCATGTCATTCATTTTGGCCTGCGCGATTTCTCGCACCTGGTCGCGATTCAATACCGCCACCGTTTCCGTCAGCGGATTGGAAGCCGCCTTTTCAATGCCGGCCGCTTTCTTGAGGAGGAACGATGTCGGCGGGCTCTTCAGCACAAACTTGAACGAGCCGTCCATGAAGACCGTGATCTCCGCCGGCACGATCTCGCCCATGCGGCTTGATGTGCGGCCGTTGTATTCCTTGCAGAACTGCATCAGGTTAATACCGTGCTGCGCCAAGGCCGGTCCAATCGGCGGCGCCGGATTGGCTTTGCCCGCCGGGATTTGCAGCTTGACGATCGCTTTGACTTTCTTTGCCATCCTGTTTCCTCGCTCTTTCTCAAAAACGTCCCAGCCGTTCAAACTGGGACGCGCTCATCATTGCGATCGGCGACGCTACCTAATCGTCCGAATCACATTCTTTCCACTTCCATGAAGCTGAGCACGACGGCGGTTTCGCGCCCGAAGAAATCCACCATCACGCGCACCTTCTCGCGGCCCGAATCGATGGTCGCCACCGTGCCGGGAAAGTCGTTGAAGGGGCCGCCGACAATCCGCACCCGCTCGCCGATGCGGTAATCGACCTTGACCACCTTGTCTTCCGAATCCATGCGGTCCATGATGCGCTTGACCTCTTCGGGCCGCAGCGGCGTCGGTTGGCTCTCGCCGCCGACGAAGCCGACCACGCCCGGCGTGTTGCGTTCGGTATACCAAGCGTCTTTGTCCAGCTCGCTTTCGTCCTTGTCCCAGCGCATCTGCACCATGACATAACCGGGGAAAACGCGCTTCTCGACCGTCCGGCGCTTGCCGTCTTTGACTTCGATTTCGTCTTCCGTCGGGATCAGCACATCATAAATCTGGTCTTGCATGCCCATGGTTTCGATGCGCTGGCGCAAGGCGTGCTCGACCTTTTTCTCGTAGCCCGAATAACAATGGATGAAGAACCAGCTGCGTTCCTGATCGTCTTCCGCCGCCGCCCCGTCATCCAGGCTGATGTTCAATCCTGCGACATCTTCCGCCGCATCATCAATGATTACGGGCTCCGGATCGTAGTCGGTCAGTTCTTGTCTTTCTCTGCTTTGCTCGCTCATGAGATATCTTCTTCCAAGCTAACGGGCGCTGGCGAATGCGCGCTAAATCGAGCCGCGCCGAATCATGAAGAAGGCGCCGCCGACCATCGCCACGATTACCGCCAGCAGCATCCAAGCCATGCCCGGGTTCAAGCCAATGCGCATAAACTCGGACCAAATCACCGCCAAAATGCCGAGGAAAATGGCCGATGCAATCGTGACGTTGATGCAAAGAATCGTCAGGCGGCGGGTATCATACCGGCTGGGCCAAGCCACCTTGTTCAGCTCGGAACGCACATTGCTGAAATAATCAACTGTCATGTACAGCGGGCGCGTTATGGCATTGCCCTGCGGCTCGACCTTGGTCGTCTTGATCTTGCGACTGCGCCGGCCCGGCGTCGCCTTGCCTTTCTTCTGGGTCAAGGCGCTTTGTCTTTGCTCTTCTACCGCCATTCGCCAATGCTCCTCTTACTGTCTCGGGGCAGGCTGCCACCCTTGGTATATAAACACCGCCGCGGCGGGCGGTGCTTATGGCTTTCAATACAGGGGCAGAAAGACTCGAACTCTCGACCTACGGTTTTGGAGACCGTCGCTCTACCAACTGAGCTATACCCCTATGCTATCGGCGCGTCCCGTGGCTACTATACACCAATACGCGGCGCAAATCTACTTCGTTTCGCGGTACAGCACATGCCGGCGCAAGTACGGGTCATATTTGCGCAGCTCGAGGCGCCCCTGCGTATTGCGGCGGCTCTTTTCGGTTATGTAAATGTGACCGCTTTCCGTGCTGCGCATTTTGACGACGATGCGCTGTCCCTTCTTCGCCATGTTTTCCCCCACCCCGGCCCCTACCCCCAAGATGAGGGAGGGGAGAAAGGCTTGTCCAGTTTTTTGTTTCGGTTCCCATGCAAGAGCCTCCGATGAGATTTGAACTCATGACCTCGCCCTTACCAAGGGAGCGCTCTACCCCTGAGCTACGGAGGCATTCAACCGCTCGCCTCGCTGAGACAAGTGGTTCATTTCAAAATTGGGCCGGACTGGATTCGAACCAGTGTAGGCTCTCGCCAGCGAATTTACAGTCCGCCCCCTTTAGCCACTCGGGCACCGACCCTTATGATTAGCCACCACTGGGACTCGAACCCAGAACAACCTGTTTACAAAACAGGCGCTCTGCCAATTGAGCTATGGTGGCGCAGCCGAAGCAGTATATCATGCCGGCCGAGCAAGCTCAAGTCCATGACGGGCGACCTGCGCCAGTGTACGACGGCGCTAGCGGGATGTCAAGTGGGCGGCCTGCGCGGGAGTGTCTAATACAGTGGTTTCGACAACTCAACCCCCATCCCCCGGCCCCTCCCCAGAACGAGGGAAGGGGAGTTT
>JAAXID010000192.1 GCA_012270545.1 Anaerolineae bacterium
CGCTAGCGCCATCTTTACTTCACCTCCTCGAAATTAGACATCTCCTTGCGCGAGATCCGCTGTTTTGTCGACCATGCGCGTGCTATAATGCGGCGCGTTTTCGATTGACAGCGTTGATTCACGGGAGGCGGCAGGCTGAAGCGCATCATTCCGTCGCTTAATCGCAGGCCAGGCCCTTGTTTCCAGCTGGCGGAGGCCTCGCTCAGGGCGCTAATTCTCACGAGCTTCCTGTTGCTCATCGGCTGGGTTTCGCAGGCGCAGCTGCAAAACATGGGCGTCTATGCGCAGGCAATCGGCCAGGCCAACCTGCGAGCCGACGACCATATCGAGGCGCGGCTCGTTGGCGAAATCAGAAACGGCACGAACTATCCCGTTCTCGGGCGAAGCCAACTCTACCCCTGGCTTTTGCTCGGCGAGCAGAACTCGGATCGGCCAATGGGCTGGGTTTTCGAAACGCTGGTGGCGGTGAGTGGAGACATCAACCGCGTCCCCTTCACCGATCTGGTCATTGACTTGCCAGCACCAATCGAGCCGACAATCAGCGCGAACATCGGCGCTCCGCTGGCCACGCCAACTAGCGCCCCGCCCACCGCAACGCCGACAATCGGGGTCTATGGGGTAAGCGGCGGCGTCTCAGGCGAAGTGAATATCCGCTACGGACCCGGTGTCGAATACCCGCGGGCGGGACTGGCCTACGCGGGCGATCGCTTTGAAGTGACCGGTTATCACACGCAGTTCCCCTGGGTGCGGATCAGGTATCCGGAAGCGGCCGGTGGACAAGCCTGGGTGGCGAGCGACCTGCTGGAGATCAGCGGGAATCTCTTCAACACGGTCGCGATCTCGCAGACGCGTTTCAGCTTGCCGCCATTCACACCTACGCCAGCGGCAATTCGCGCCAGCGGCATCAACGGGGAGCCAGCGCAGCCGCTCAGCGGAGACTTGCAGATCCTGGCGGACGACATCTGGAATCTGTTTCTCACGAAAGGCTTTGATCCACAGACGAGCCGCTTTGGCGCGCTGTTCGTCATGGACCTCGCCAGTGGCGAAGCCTTCGCCTTCGGCGACGAATACGCCTTCAGCGGCACGAGCCTGAACAAGATCGCCATTCTGGTCAGACTATATCAAGAGCTCGACGCGCCGCCCTCGATCGAGACCGCCACTGATATTCTCAACACGATGATCTGCAGCGAGAACGCCGCGACCAATCGTCTGCTGGGCATCATTGGCGAAGGCAATACTTATTACGGCGCGGAGGCGGTCACCGCCCTTTTTCAAGAGTTGGGCTTAACGCGCTCCTTCTTAATCGCGCCCTTCACTACCATTGGTACGCCCGAGCCGCCGCCTCAGCCCCTTGTATTTCCCCAAACGGCGGCCGATCAGGTCAAGGCGGTGCCCGACCTGTCCAATCAGTTAACGGTCGTCGAAATTGGCGCCCTGCTCGCCAACCTCTACCAGTGCGCCTATGGACCGGGTGGCACGCTTGTCGACAGTTTTGGCGAGGCGATCGAAGCGCGCGAATGCCGCCAGATGCTGCATGTCATGAGCAACAATACCGTCGACGCACTCTTGAAGTCGGGCGTGCCAGCCGATACGCGCGTCGCCCATAAGCACGGCTGGATAGCCGATACCCATGGCAATGCCGCCTTGTTTTTCACACCCGGGGGCCACTATGTGATCGCTATGACGCTCTTCCAGCCCGATTGGCTGAATTTTCAGGAATCGCTGCCGCTATTCGCCGAGGTATCCCGCCGCGTCTACAACTATTTCAATCCGGCGCAAGCCCAGCAATCCGACCGAGAATGGTTCATTCCCGATGCCAACAGCTGCAACTACTTTGGCGATCCCCTGGTCGTAGACCTGCTTCAATCAAGCTGGGACGATTGAGAACAGCTTTGGCGCGCTTCAACGCAGCGTGAAATGCCGTTCCGAACAGTCGCGGAGACGGCGGGCAGCTTCTTCAGGCGTGATGTCGCGTTGCGCTTCAGCGAGCATCTCGTAGCCGACCATGAACTTCTTTACCGTCGCCGAACGCAGCAACGGCGGGAAAAAGTGCGCGTGCAGCTGCCAGTGCGCGTTTTCCTTTCCGTCATGGGGGGCGCCGTGCCAGCCCATCGAATAGGGAAAGGATACAGCAAACAGATTGTCGTATTTCACAAGCAGCAGTTTCAATATGCCCGCCATGTCCTTCCGCTGGTCATCGTCCAAGTCGGGCAGCCGCCGCACAGAGGACTTGGGCAGCAGCAGCGTCTCGAAGGGCCAGACCGCCCAATAAGGCACTACCACCAGCCAGCTCGCGTTTTCCAATACGCAGCGATCGCCAATTTGCGCCTCTTGTTGGGCATAATCTCGCAGAAGGATGGTTCCGTAGCGGTCGTGGTAGGCGCGCTGCCCCTGATCTTCGCGCGCCGCGATGGTACCCAGGCTGTCCGTTGCCCAGATTTGCCCATGCGGATGCGGATTGGACGCGCCCATCATAGCACCCCTGTTTTCAAATATCTGAACCCAGCTAAATCGGGTGCCTAGCTCGACCGTTTGCTCCGCCCATAAATCGATCACGAGGCGAATCTCAGCCGGCGACATCTCCGCCAGCGTCAAATCATGGCGCGGCGAAAAACAGATGACGCGCGCCTCGCCACGCACTGAATCTGCTCGGAATAGCGAGTTGTCGCCGATCTGCGCCGTGGGCGCGTCAGGCAGCACCGCAGCAAAGTCATTGATGAAGACAAAGGTGCTGTCGTAGTCCGGATTGCGTTCGCCATGGGCGCGGCTATTGCCCGGGCATAGATAACAGTCGGGGTCATAGCGGGGTCGGCGGACCTGAGGCAGGCTCTCAACGCTTCCCTGCCAGGGTCGTTTGGTCCGATGCGGCGAGACCAATATCCACTCGTCCAAGAGCGGGTTGTAGCGCCGATGCGGATGCCGCGTGAGATCGAAGGACACGCCTCAATCCCGCAAACGCATGAGGCCATGGCTCAGAACGACGACATCGCGTTCCTTGACCCGGGTCTGAAAATGAATCTCACTGTCGTCGCGCCACATTTCGGTCACAAGCGTATCACCGGGGAAGACGTGCCGGGAGAAGCGGACGCTGATGGAATCGAAGCGGCTTGGGTCATTGTCGCCGTAGCGCTTGAGGAGGGTGCGCGCCGCGAAGCCCATGGTGCAGAGACCGTGTAGTATCGGCTTTTCGTAATGACCGATGGCCGCCATCGGCGGGTCGGCATGCAGCGGGTTGTCATCGCCCGCCAGTCGATAGAGCAGCGCCTGCGTATCGCGAGTCCGCTCCTCATGAATTAAATCGGGGGCGCGTTCGGGCAGGGTCTGTTTAGCTGCGGGGCCGCGCTCGCCACCGAATCCGCCCAGTTCGCGAAAGAAGAGCGAGTGACGAGCCGTCGCCAGCTTTTCGCCATTTGCAAGGCGGCTCGTAATATCGATGACCATCAGAAGTCCGCTGCCCTTGTCGAAGATATCAGCGATCGTAATCGTTGAGGTAACAGTGGCCGCGCTGGGCAGAGGCTTATAGACGCGCAGGAACTGTTCCCCATGCACGACCATCATCGGGTTGTACTTGATACCGGCGATGACGCCACTCGGCACATTGCGGTTGAATTCGTAAGAGAAAACAACGGCAAAGGTGGGGAAGACCTGAAAGCCGAGGCCGCTCAATTCATAAACGAATTTCAATTCATCTTGGTCGAGCGGATCGGCCGGCGCGCCGATTCCCAGCGCATACAGCGCTACGTCGCGCTCGTTGTAGCTGTAGTTCGTTGCCGCCAGCTCGGCGCCAATTGCCCGATTCACGACATCAAGCGAGGGAGGCTGCAAAGCTTCGATCCTAACGGGAAAGCTTACGGAATCAAGTCGAACACAAGTATAGTCAGGAACGGCTGACCACGCTACAAGGCGCGCGCCCTGCCGAAACGCGCCCCTGGCGCTTCCGGCCGCGGCGCCTAGTCCGGCGGCTGCTGCGGGGAAATCAGGCGCAGATAATCCCAGGTGTAGATGCCGGTGTGGTGACCGTCGTCCCAACTTGGCTGCAGCGCGTAATTGCCGACCGCGCTCATGCCGGTGATGGCGTAGGAGCGGCGCGGCGTCAACTTGAGTATGTCATCGGGCGCGTGTTCCATGCCCATCTTGGCATGTCCGCCGCGGCATTCGACGCAGGGGCAGGCTTCGCGCAACTGCGCCAGCGGGTAGCGGCTGACGAGACCGTCATCCCAGACGATTTCCAACTCGCCCTTCCGCCGGTCCACCGTGATATTCGTCGGTCGGTTGTGCATTCAGCGCGCCTTTTGCTTTGCTGCCTACGTATATGCTAAAGAAAGGGTCTAGCGGTGAAAACCCTTAAGCGGAGTCGAGAATAGACATGAACAGTCATTACTGCGGCGTGCCAGATTGCCCAGCTTGCTTATCGATTTCGCTCTGCTACAATGACTTCAACCTTGCAATCATTGCCCCGGCGGAGCCCTCTTGATGCCTTATATGCGACTGCCTGCCTGCCTTATAGCTTGCCTTCTGCTCTTGACCGCTTGTCAAGGTCAGTCAACATCGCCGGCGGACCTGACCGCTACCGCGCTTTCGGATGCCCTCGCCCAAGCCGTCGCCACCGCGGACAGCCTCGCGGCTACTGCAACCGCCATAATGAAGGCGACCGAATCTGTACCTACGCCGACTCCTGATCCGTTTCCGGAAACAATAGTCGGATCCATCTACGTCGCTGAACAGCGCTTTGAAGGCGGATGGATGTTTTGGCTGCAGCCAAATGCCCAGATCTGGGTGCTGACTGAAGATAACGAAGGGCGGAATGTTTGGAGCGTCTACGACGATACATTCGTCGAAGGCGAAGCGGAAACCGATCCGCAGATTGTGCCGCCCGAAGGCCGCTTACAGCCCGTCCGCGGCTTCGGAAAGCTCTGGCGCGAGAACCCAGAAGTGCGAATGGCGATAGGCTGGGCGCTTGACGCCGAATTGGGACACACGACCCGTTACGAATACCATCATGGCGGTTATGTGAACGACGACAATGAATATGTGCCCGAGCCGGGCTACCATCAGGTAGTAAGCCTAGGTGGCGACACCGTCCAATTCATCGAAGACTCGCGCAGCTGGCGCATCGACAGCTGAAGACGAGCTGGAAGCCGCGACCATGCGCAACCTCCGACGCCAAACGATCGACTCGAGCAGGCTCTTCGAGTACTACCTGGCGGCGGATGCCCGAAACAGCCGCACGGATTACTGCGATGACCAAGCCTGGACCCTTCGATTAGGCGGGCGCGATGAGGCGGCGCTGGCCTTCCAAACGCAGTCTGGCGGACGCGCGGGCCTCGTCAGCCTCGTACCCATGTGGCGCGCCGGCGATCGCGTCGTCTATCAACTGCAAACCTACGCCGAGCGCCCGGTAATCACGCACTTCGCGCCGAATTTCATGCAGGTCGAGGCGGCGCCGCTGGCTGATCTCGCGCTGGTTGCGCGCTTTTGGGCGATGGAATCGCGCGCGGCCGGCGGCGAATTTGCCTTGACCAATAAAGGCGCCGATGTGGTTCAGCTGCAGCTTGAGCTTTTCGGCCATGCCGTGATTAACAGCCGCAATGTCAGGCTCAATGTATTGACGCTGGGCGATGGTACACTCGCGCTGCATCTGGGTCAAATCGGCAATCTCAATCCGGTCGTCACATTAGAGGGGGCAAGCGGCGAGATCTACGGCGGCCGCATCGGCAGTCCAAAAGTCGGCCGCGCCCTGGAGCTGCAACCGGCCGAGAGCGCGCGCCTGCCCTTTGCTGTCGCCGGTCTGGAAAACATGCGCGATTCTTTCAGCGTGGCGATGAATTGGATGTCCCGCCCTTGGGAAGGCCATTTCGAGCGCATTGAACGCGATGCCGCCGCCGTCCCGCGGATTAGCACTGGGAAGGACGATTGGGATCGCGTCATCGACCTGTCTTATGCGCATCTGATCAAAGCCTTTATGCGCCCAACCGAGCGCCTGCCTCATGCCTCTTTCGTCGCTAATCGCGCCGGCAATCGTGGCTGGAGCCGGCGTGGAGACGGGGGAGACCATATCCGCGCCTGGGCCGGGCAAGACCCGACCCTCGCCTATCTCGCAGTCGCCGCCATCGCCAATATCGACGGCGAGCTCGCCAAGGGAATCATTCGGAATTACCTGGCGACGCAGGACGAATCGGGCTTTGTCGATCGGCAACCCGGACTCGGCGGCCAGCGACAGAGCCTTCTGATGATGCCGATTTTGGCGCGGCTCTGCTGGCAAGTCCATCAACGCACGGGCGATCTAGACTTCCTGCGCGAGGTCTACCCGATGCTGGTCGCCTTCTTTGGACGCTGGCTGCAAAGCGATATGGATGCTGATGACGACGGCGTACCCGAATGGCGCTCGGAACGTCAAATGGGTTATATCGCCTTCCCTACCTTTGGCCTGGGTCAATACTGGGCGCAGGGCGCCGCTATCGGACAAATGGAAAGTCCCGATCTGCTGGCCTATCTGATTGCCGAAGCGGATGCCCTCTGTCAGATCGCGGATCATTTGGGCGAAGCCGAAAGCGCTCAAATCCTGTCCAAACAGCTGGCGATGATGGAGACGAGCCTGGAGGAATTCTGGGATGGGCGGCGCTACAGCTATCGCGATCGCGATTCTCACCTGACGGCGGAAGCCGACGAATTGCTGCGCCGGGGCGCCGGCGATCAGATCCATGAATTGGACCGCGAGCTTTTGCCGCCGGCGAGAGTGGTCGTCCGCGTCCTTGGCGGGGTCAGCCAGCGTCCGCGCATCACGTTGAAGCTTGAAGGCAGAGACGAGAACGGCGCCGAATGCACGCTAGAAGCGGCAGCTGAGGAGTTTGACTGGCAGAACCGTCAAGGCCTATACACCACCGAAAAGCCGCTCTCGCAGGTCCAGCGCATCACGATCGCTGGGCTGAGCCGCGTCTACAAGGTTTATGCGACGACTATTGATAGCAGCCGGCTAGACATCAACGCGCTGATGCCGCTGATATGTCGAAGCCTGCCGCCGGAGCGCGCCGCGGCGCTGGTTGAGCTGGCGCTGGACGAAGCGCATTTCCTGCGACCCAACGGCCTGACCATGGTCAGCGCGAGCGACCCTAACTTCGACCCGTCCAACGCGCGTGGCGGTGGTGGCATTTGGATGTACTGGCTGTCGCTGATCGGCGAAGGCATGGTTAGGGCCGGCTATCGGGAGGAAGCGACAACCCTCGTCAAGCGTGTACTCGCCGGCTTGACGCGCGTCCTGGCGCGAGAAGGCAAGCTGTCGCAGTTTTATCACACGGACGAGGCTAAGGGTTTCGGCGAAGATCATCACATCGGCGGGATCGTACCGCTGAAACTGCTCAGTGACGTTTTGGGCGTGTCGATCAGCGCGCCGGACCGAGTTTGGGTTGGCGGCGAATTCGCCTGGGGAGACGCGATTACAGTCGCGCAGCACGGTGTCACCGTAGAGCGAGACGCAGATGAGATTCGCGTCGAGTTTCCCTCAGGTCACAGCGAGAGATTGCCGGCTGACGCGCCCTGGCAGCTGGTTGTCGATCCGACGCCGGTCCCCTTGGGCGCTGAAGAAAGCAAGCCGCCGGAATTGCCCGCTGCTCCCCTGCCCAGCGAAACCGATGACGATGACCGACTGATCATCGATGTAGATGACATGACGGAGCCGGAACCAGATGATGATGAGGCCGCCACGACCGACCAAGCGCCGGACGACGATGATGAGGATCCGTCTGCTGCGTAGGGGCGCTGTCCCAGCCGCCCGAAAGCAGAAGCATATTACCGCGGAGTTTGTGGCTAGGCGCGTTTTCACGATGGGCGAGGGAGAAACGGCGACATGATCTATCGAATCCGTTCCCCTGGCGGCAACGAAAGACGCGATGCGCCCGCCACGCCTATGCAGTGGCGAAGGCTCCTCTCTTATCTGACCGCCTATAAGCTGCGGCTGCTTTTGTCTACGGTCGGTCTCTGTTTCGCCGCCGCCCTCAGCCTGGTTTTTCCGGCGGTGATTCAGCGCGTGATCGATTCGGTATTCAGCGACGCCGATATCGCCCTGCTGGATACGATTACGCTCGCGCTCCTGGCCGTCTTCATGTTCAGGTCGCTGGCCAGCTTCGTTCAGAATTACAATCTCAATTATGTCGGCGAGAAGATCGTCGTCGATATCCGCTGCCAACTGTACGCACATTTTCAGACGCTGTCGATCAAGTATTACAACGACAGGCGGGTCGGCGAGCTGATCAGCCGCATTTCATCCGATGTCACCGTCGTCCGAACTGTATTGACGGGCAACATCAGCACTTTCCTGCAGCAGACGCTGACGCTGGTCGGGTCGGTGGCGATCATGTTCTACCTCAATTGGCGCTTGACCCTATTCATCATTGTGCTGATGCCGATCATCGTAGCGGTCGCCTTTGTGCTGGGCAACGCCATTCGCCGCACCAGCACGCGCGTTCAAGACGAAATCGCCGGCGCCACAGTTGTCGCCGAAGAGGTCTTTCAGAATATCCGCGAGGTTAAGAGCTTCGTGCGCGAGAGCTACGAGATCGCCCGCTACAACTCGGCTATCGAGATCGCCTTTCGCGCCGCTGTCAAGCTGCTCACCATTCGCTCTGTCTTCGGTCCCATTATCGCCTTCTTCGCCTTCGCTGGTCTGGCGCTGATTCTGTGGTTCGGCGGTCGTGAAGTGCTCGATGGCCGGTTAAGCGCGGGCGAATTGATCGCCTTTCTTATCTATGGCTTGACGGTGGCGGCCAATTTCGCCGGCGTGATCAGCATGTATTCGCAGGTCCAGGAGGCGCTCGGGGCGACCAAGCGCGTATTCGAGATTCTCGATACGCCACCCGATGTACGCGATCGGCCAAAAGCTAAGAAACTGGCTGAGGTCAGAGGCGCGATTTTCCTGCGGGGAGTCAGCTTCGCTTATGAAGACGGTCTGGAGGTCCTGAGCGATATTGATTTGGAGATTGAAGAGGGCGAGATTATTGCCCTGGTTGGTCCCAGCGGCGCGGGCAAGAGCACACTCTTCAACCTGATCCCGCGCTTCTATGATGTGGACGCCGGCGCGATTTGTATCGATGGGCACGATATTCGCGACGTGACGCAGAGCAGCTTGCGGGGGCATATCGGCATCGTCCCGCAAGAGACGCTGCTCTTCGGCGGCAGCGTCCGCGAGAACATCCTCTATGGCCGGCTCGAAGCAAGCGAAGCCGAGATGATTGAGGCGGCGAAATCGGCAAACGCGCACGACTTCATCATGGAGCTGCCCAAAGGCTACGACAGCATCGTCGGCGAGCGCGGCGTCAAGCTGAGCGGCGGACAGCGTCAACGCGTCGCGATCGCTCGGGCGCTGCTTAAGAACCCGTCAATCCTGCTGCTTGATGAAGCCACATCCAGCCTGGATAACGAAAGCGAGCAATTGGTGCAAGAAGCGCTGGCCCGTCTGATGCGGGATCGAACGACGCTGATCATCGCGCATCGCCTGAGCACGGTTCGCGTCGCGCATCGCATCGCCGTGCTGGATAAGGGGCGCGTCATCGAAATCGGTCGGCACGAAGACTTGATAGCGCAGCGCGGCCTTTACGCCAAACTCTATGAAATGCAGTTTCGCGAGACCGATCTTTTCGTCGCCGGCTAAGCTCGCCGGCTGGCAGCGATCCGCTCCACGGGTGACACTTCTGGCCTTATCGAAAACATGAACGTTCTTGCGATTCTCATTGCGCTGTTCGTCGGCGGATTTCTCATCTGGTGGCTGATCATCGAAACTGAAGGAGTCTATCTGGGCAGGCGCGCCGTCATCGCCTTATACGATCTTTATGCCGCTCGCTACGACCGTATCAAGCAGTTCGACGAAACAGCCGACCAAGCGCTAATTGCCCGGCCGCTTATGGAGCGCATACAGCCCTTGGCCGATCCGCTGATCCTGGATGTAGCCACCGGTACGGGACGGCTGCCGCTACTCATGGCGCGCAACGGAGGTTTTGACGGACACGTCATCGGTTTGGACGCCAGCCGCCGGATGCTGAATGTCGCCGGGCGGAAGGTGGCGGCCGAAGTTTTCGCGGGCTACATCACGCTGATGCGCCATGACGCGGGTGAACTGCCATTCGCTGATAACAGCTTTGATGTCGTGACCTGCCTGGAAGCGCTGGAGTTCCTGCCGGGCCCGCGAGCCGCCCTACAGGAGATGATTCGCGTGCTGCGACCTGGCGGCTTGCTTCTGACATCGATCCGCATTGACAGTCCGTGGATGCCGAACCGCGCCTGGAGCGAAGCAAGAATGCGGGCTGTGCTAGAGGCGCTGGACATGCGCGATATTCGGATCGAAATCTGGCAGGAAGATTACAGTCAAGTCTGGGCGTGGAAAGCGGGCGAGAGCGAGCCCATTGGCGCCGGCCGTCTGGCTCAAGTTCTGCGTTAAACACCCTAAATCGCCATTACTTAAGCGCGGCAAGTTTGCTAGAATCCGAAGCCGCTTATCCCGCCCCATGCAGAGGATCTTTGCGTTTGAAGCTGCTGAACAAAGAACTGGAAAAGGCCATTGAAGACGCCATCCAGGCCGCGCAGGAATCAGGTGAGCTGGCGCAGTTCGAAATTCCACGTATCCCTGTGAGCGCGCCGAAACGCGCCGGTCAAGGCGACCTGTCGTATCCGGCGATGAGCTTGGCGAAACTGGCGCGCAAGAAGCCGCTCGATATCGCGAGCCTGGTCGTCGACAAGCTGCCCGAGCTGGTCTTCGCCCGCGAGATCCAGGTGGCGCCGCCCGGATTCATCAACTGCTTCATTTCCGACGATTATCTCAGGTGGCAAGTCGATGTGATCATCGCCGAGGGCGACGAAGTGTTTCAGCTCGACATCGGCAGGGGGAAGAAAGCGCAGGTCGAGTTTGTCAGCGCCAATCCCAGCGGACCGATCACCATCGGGCATACGCGCGGCGCAGTCGTCGGCGATGCGATGGCGCGCCTGCTGGAAGCGGCCGGTTATGCGGTGCAGCGCGAGTACTACTACAACAACGCCGGCAACCAGATGACCAAGCTGGGCAAGAGCCTGAGTCTGCGCTACCGGCAGCAGTTGGGTGACGAAGTCGAGCTGCCGGCCGAATATTATCAGGGCGAATACCTGGTGGAGCTGGCTGCCGATCTGGTCGCGGAGCGCGGCCATTCGC